>CAZYBT010000057.1:0-15644 GCA_964645755.1 uncultured Rhizobium sp. | reverse complement strand
AAATACAAAACGGTTGTAAATTTGCAGTAAATATTTTCAAATGGCAATTATTATCACCGAAGAATGCATCAACTGCGGCGCCTGTGAGCCCGAATGTCCTAACAATGCAATTTATGAAGCGGGAGTTGACTGGACAATCGCCGATGGTACAGGTGTTACAGGTATGTTTACCATGGCAAACGGACAAGAAGTGGCAGCGGATCACAAGTTTGAAGCCATTAGCCAAGAGGTCTATTTTATTGTTCCCGATAAGTGTACAGAATGTACCGGATTTCATGAAGAACCTCAATGTGCTGCTGTGTGTCCCGTAGATTGCTGTGTTCCTGATCCCGACCATGTTGAAAGCAAAGATTTGTTGCTCGACAGAAAAACACGTCTACATTTATAGTCGCTCTTAAAACTATTTTTTGACAAATCAGCGAGGTTTTACATCTTTGTATCTTCTTCGCTATGGTCGATGTTCAATATATATGTTTGCAATCATGGGCTCCCGTTAGGGCTCAGGCAAGTAGTGCATCTGAAATGGTGACATCCCTGCTTTTTGGCGAAACTTGCATGGTGATAGATGAATCCAACGAATGGTTGAAAATTAAAACAACCCACGATCAATACCCAGGATATATTTCCAAATCGTATGTGTATCCTTTTAGAGATTTTTCACATGTGCAATGGAAACTCGTGATTGAGCCCTACACTTATCTAAAAAGTAAACAATCAGTGATTTTATTGTCGCCGGGTAGTAAAATTCCTGTGAATGAAAAATTGGTGATTGATCAAATGGAATTTCATTGGGTTTCTGCCCTCTCTAACAATCAAATTACCAACTTACTTGAACATGCCAAATGGTTTTTAAATACCCCTTATTTATGGGGGGGACGCAGTATCTTCGGAATAGATTGCAGTGGATTGGTACAAATTGTAGGTCTCATGAATCAGATAAAAATGCCACGTGATGCTTCCCAACAAATACTTTCGGGCAATAAAAAAATGTGGCAAGCAAGAAATCCGGGCGATCTTTGTTATTTTGAAAACGACTCGGGGAAGGTAACCCATGTAGGCATCATTTTTACACCCAATACCATCATTCACGCATCTGGGAAAGTAAGAATTGATCATTTAACACCGAAAGGAATTATTCACGCTCAAACCAAAGAACAAACCCATAATCTTTGCGATATTAGAACTTGGAATCAATGAAATTAGTAGAATATATCAACGAATTTAAAGGATCTTATCACCCAATTGAAGGGGTGAAATTTGGATTTGATCCATCTCAATCCGAAGCACATGTAGATTTAACCGTGCACGCAGCAATGTCATACTTGCAAGGACTCATGATGTCTGGTAAAGTTTCCGAAATTCAAAGTTTGGCAACCGAAGGTCCTGAAGCGCTGAAAAATAGTCCGTATTTTCAGGAACTCATGCAACAATGTGCCAATAGTTACTATGGGCTAGACTGGGATGTTGAAAGAAAAAAAGCATTAGCCTCGAGTATTTTAGCTTTTGTTTTGGAGGGACTTCGCGTAAAATTTAGGAGTGGAGGCTACGAATCAAATGCTCAGGGGGTAATGAAATTTTTAGGAGTTGACATGGGCATACTTGGAAAAATGGGTGGTATGTTTGGTCGGTTTTTTAAATAAATCATGAGAAGTTATTTGCGATTTTTTCAAATTGTTTTACTCTTTATTTTCGCAAATAACGCAACTGCACAATATGCCGATTTTGTTAGACCCCAAAAAGCAATTAAAGGATATCAAAATCATATACTATTAACAAATTACCAGGATTTTTTTTATTTTAAAAACCATTTAAAGGATTTCTTATCTTGTGAAAAACTTAGAATTGATGGTACCGTGGATGTTGGCTTACTTTCAGAAGTTGCCAATAAATTGGATGAATTGGAAGAATTACAACTGCGTAATTTTCAGGGTATTTTGTCGGATGTTGACTTAGAATTTTTAGAGTGGATTCCTTGTGTTTCCGTTTTTGTCCCTCAAAAAAGAGAAGACGCTATTCTGTTGAACAATTATTGGAAAAAATTTCAAACCATTTCTTTAGAGTTTGAATCAATGCCTGATGATTTTGAGTTCTTATCAGGATGGAAAAAATGTAAAGAATTACAGCTCATTGTCCCCTGGAAAAAAACAGAGTTGGATGTAGCTTTAAAAGAAATATCACAGAGGCTTCCGAACATTCAAAAACTTTCTATTTCATTAGATGTAGTAAGGGATTTACCAAAATCTGTACGCTTGTTTTCTAAGCTTAAAAAGTTGACAATTGTAGATGCTGCATCTCTTAAAATTGGAATACCAATCGAAGAATTGTCTGAATTATTTTTACCGGTAAAAGTAAACGAAAAAGATGTAATTGTAGGATTTGGTGCAAATCAAACAACGATCAAAAAATCTGTAACCATGCCTCTGGTGTATTTAACACAGTCCAATTCTTTTCTCGCTCATGAAATCAAACATATAAAATCCATATACCCGGATGGAGAAAAAACAGAGGACTTTGAGTGGATTGAGCCTGAAACAAAATTAGATTTTGTTGAAAATATAGGTTTCAATTGGACAAAATCCGTTCCAGGGTTTCCAAAGAATATTTCAAATCCCAACCTTGAAGATTTCAATGATGGAATTTTTGAATTTAAGGGAAATACCAATTCAGATTTTGTTTTTCTCGGAGAGGAAAAGTGGATGTTGAGTGTCCCTAAAAATGCGCTTTTAGATGAAACGAATTCGGAATTTTTCGGTGACTATTTGGTTAAAGTGAAAGTGATGTCAACGCCTGAACAATTATTGGCATTGGCTCCCAATTTCGTTGCCAATCAGTTTGGACAATCGCTGCCATTAAGATCATCGATTGCGGTTGACATTCAACTATTTGTTGGTAAAAAGCTTCTCAATTTAAAGCCTGGTTACTTTATGCAATTTGCTTTTGTAGGCAATAAAGTAGATAGTGCTGAGTTCTTTGCATTAAAAAACGGAAAGTTTGTGAATTTCTATGAATACGATTACGATTTTAGCGATACCAAACTTCAAAATATTCCTTTTTATGAATTTTATCACGGATCTAAAACAGCTAAAATAATTGGTAGTGTGGATCAATCACTTTTAGATGAAAAATTTGAATTGGAAGGTTATCAATATTTACTCAAACCCAAAGAGGATAAAACTTATTTGGTTGAATTTCAGAAAAATCTGATAAAAAAAACAAACAAATTAAACAATGAGAAGGGTGTGGTATTGCGTAAAGGGTCTAATTTAATAGGACTTAAACACTATTTTAACGATTCAAAAATTGAAAAAGGGATTTATGAGCTTCAGGTTTACGACAAAGAGAAACATTTGTTTCCAGAGTTAATGGCATTTAAAAATTATCCCATAGCTTTTCAAACAGCGTTCTCTAAAAAAGATGTGAGTTTGATGTTTTTTAAGGCATATAAATTTCACGATATTCGGTTTAGAGAATATGGCGGACATTGGGTTTTGGAACTAAAAAGCAATGAAGGGATATGGCAAATTCAAATCCTTGAACCAAAAGAAAGATATAAAAACACACCTTCGAAAGCAAAATCTGAACAGATGAAATTTTTGAAGCGTATGATGCAATATCAACAACTCAGGAATCAAAAAAATCAAAGTTTATTTCAGTATCAAAATCAACAAATAAACCTTGAAATACAACAAACGGTGGACAAGATTTTCGGCTCAACAGCCGTAGGGAAATCCAAACAAAAAGGCGTATTTCTCATTCGGAATACCGGTAGATTTTCATGGGCAAAAATCGATTCGTTTCAAGATAACAGTCAACTTCAAATCATCCCATGTGAACCCGGAAAAATTCCCCTGAAAGTATCACAATTTCAAGTAGTTGGAAACCAAGGGTTATCATCTTTGGTTTTTCCAGCAATGGAAAGATTTTCAATACCAATCGATATTCAGCAAGTGCAATATTTGGTATGTAAGGATGTGTTTGGAAAAAACTATGTGCTTTCAGGTGATAAATTTCGAAAATTAGGAATCGAAAAAAATACGCTCACCTTTGTGGATTTTGAATTAATGCCAGATCAACATTGGACGCAAGAATCACTCTTTATTTATCTTAACAAACGTAAAAAATAATGTCGCCAGAATTCATCTTTACCGGACTTATTGGATATTTTCTTATCCTGTTAGTGATAGGTTACTTCACTGGGAAAAATGCCAATGAAAATAGCTATTTTTTAGGAAACAAACAGAGTATTTGGTGGCTCGTAGCAATTGGAATGCTCTCTGATTCAATGAGTGGAGTGAGCTTTATAAGTGTTCCTGGAAATGTATTCAAAAGCAACTTTTATTACATGCAGGTAGTCATTGGATATGTCATTGGATATTTGGTGATTGCATACATCTTACTACCACTTTATTATAAACAAAATTTAACGAGTATTTACAGCTATCTGAACAATCGATTTGGTGCTATCCATCAAAAAACGGGAGCACTATTCTTTGTATTATCGCGACTTTCGGGAAGTGCTGCGCGATTGTATTTAACTGCTGTGATTTTACAAAAATTTCTATTCTCACAATGGAATATCCCTTTTGTAATCACTGTGGCTTTCATTATTCTGTTAATTTTATTGTATACAATCAAAGGGGGCATTAAAACTTTGGTTTTTACAGATGCTTTACAGAGCGTTTTTCTTGTTGGGGGACTTTTGGTGTGTATTGTAATCATGGTGTCGAAAACTCCAAGCATTGAGCAATCTGGGGCTTTTAACTTGGTTATCGATTCAGATTTGTCGCGTATTTTCAACTTCAATTTTTGGTCGAAGACATATTTTGTGAAGCATATTTTGAGCGGGGCTTTTTTATGCATCGCAATGACCGGTTTGGACCAAAATATGATGCAAAAGAATTTGAGCTGTAAATCATTGAAAGAAGCTCAAAAAAATATGGTCACAACTGCTGTGGTTGTCTTTTTTGTGAATATTCTCTTCGTATCGCTGGGAATTTTCATGATTGAATTTTTGAAATACGCTGATATTAATATGCTGAATTCAAAAAACACAGATATGTTTTTTCCGCATATTGCCCTGAATTTGTTGGGACCCGTGGCAGGAATGGCCTTTGTCTTAGGATTAAGCGCTGCAACGTTTTCCAGCGCCGACAGTGTGTTAACAACGCTGACCACAAGTTCTTATATCGACATTTTTGGCATTGATCACCGAACTGATTTGTCAGAAAAACAAAAGCATCAACAAAGAATTGTATTACATATTTCTTTTGCAGTGCTTTTATTGTTCACAATATTGTTGTTTTATTCATTTTCGAAATCTACCGTCATTGATTTGGTATTGGAAATCGCGACTTACACATATGGTCCATTGTTGGGACTTTTTGCGCTTGGCATTTTTACAAAGTCAAATCCACGGGGGTGGGGTGTTTTCATCATTAGTTTATTGGTTCCTACTTTATGTTTTGTACTTGTGAAATATGGTATGCCGGCATTAAATGAATCATTAATGGCTCATGGAATCATTCCGGAACAATATCAAATAGGATACGAATTGTTGCTGTTCAATGGTTTATTTTCAATGTTGGGATATTATTTATTGGGTAAATTTCAAACTTCAAAGTCCTTGGTTTAAAAGAATCAAAGGACAAAAAAAATCCTTGAAGAACTTACTTCAAGGATTTTTTCATAATGTAACTTAGTTAAAATGGCCTTAACTATTTACATGTAACCAAGTGTTTTAAGCATGCTTTTGTAACTTTGCTCTTTTGAAAATAGTCTAAAATAGTATTCTCCATTCTCATCCTTGTCAATAATTACATGCTTAGGTGCGGGAGTTAAACAATGTTGGATGCCCCCATAACCACCAATGCTTTCTTGATATGCACCTGTATGGAAGAATCCAATGTAAAGTGGGTCGTTGGCGTCGTATTTTGGTAAGTAAATGGCATTTACATGTTGTTCAGAATTGTAATAATCGTCACTATCGCATGTAATCCCACCCAGAAGTACCCTTTCTTGTTCTTCTTCCCAGCGGTTAATTGGTAACATGATAAACTTTTTATTAATGGCCCAAGCATCAGGTAATTGAGTCATGAAGCTTGAGTCAATCATATTCCATTTTTCTCTATCATTTTGTGCTTTTTGGTCAAGTACTGAGAAAATTGCGCCTCCAGACTCACCTACAGTGAATGAACCAAATTCTGTAAAAATGTCTGGTTCTGGGATGTTGTTTTCCTCACAAACTTGTTTGATTTGACTCACTATTTCTGTTGCCATGTATTCGTAGTCATATTCAAAGTTTAACGTGTTTTTAATAGGAAAACCTCCTCCAATGTTCAAGGTATCAAGATCCGGACATTCTTTTTTTAATTCGCAATAAACTTTCAAACACTTATGTAGTTCGTTCCAGTAATAAGCAGTATCGTATATGCCAGTATTGATAAAGAAGTGAAGCATTTTCAATTTCACATTTTTGTTCTTTTTAACTACGTTTCTATAAAAAGGAACAATATCTTTATACCCAATACCAAGACGGCTTGTATAAAACTCGAACTTAGGTTCTTCTTCAGCAGCAATTCGAATTCCACAGGTGATTTGTTTGTCGGTGTACTGAAGTAACTCACTTAGTTCGCGCTGATTATCGAATACCGGAATTACATTCTTCCAATCAGCATTAATTAAGTTAGCTATGTTCTCAATGTAGTTTTCTCTTTTAAATCCATTACATACAACATAGTTATCTTTGGTTAACTTACCTTGTTCGAATAAGGTTTCAATGATGTTAATGTCGAAGGCAGATGAGGTTTCTAAGTGCACATTGTTCTTGAGTACTTCATCTAGAGTATGCTGAAAGTGATTGCTTTTGGTACAGTAGCAATAATAGTATTTACCTTGGTATTCGGCTTTCGCAATAGCAACATTGAACCAAGATCTAGCCTTTTTGATATTCTCACTTATCTTGGGTAAGTAAGTGAATTTCAATGGTGTTCCGTACTGTCGGATGAGGTCCATTAGGGGTATGTCATGGAATTCCAAATGTCCATTATCATCCAATTCAAACTCTGAAGTTGGGAAGTCAAATGTTTGTTTAATTAGGTCGATATATTTGTTTTTCATGATAAGTAACTGAGTTAGTTTGTAAATTTTATGCAAAAGTAATGCAGTTGGATGTAAAAATTTATGTGTATCGGATTAATTTTGTGTAAAAAAATCGACTTTTTTTTTGCATAAATCGCGAAAATTCAATAACTATATTAACTTTGTGCAAACCCAATTAAATCAATAGAAATGAGTAAAGTTAGTGTTATTGGCGCCGGAAATGTAGGTGCAAGTTGCGCAGAGTACATCGCAATGAAGAATTTTGCTGCTGAAGTAGTGTTGTTAGATATTAAAGAAAACTTCGCTGAAGGTAAAGCGTTAGATTTGATGCAAACTGCTGCGTTAAATGGATTTGATACACGTATTTCTGGAAGTACAAATGATTATACGAAAACGGCAAACAGTGATGTTGTTGTGATTACATCTGGTATTCCTCGTAAACCTGGAATGACACGTGAAGAATTAATTGGTATCAACGCTGGTATTGTTAAAGGCGTTATGGAAAACTGTTTACAACATTCTCCGAATGCTATTTTTGTGATCGTTTCAAATCCAATGGATACCATGACATATTTGGCAAAAACCACTTCTAATTTACCGAAAAATAGAATCATCGGAATGGGTGGTGCTTTAGATAGTGCGCGTTTCAAATATTATCTGTCAACTGCGCTTGGTTGTCCTGCCTCTGATGTAGATGGAATGGTGATTGGCGGTCATGGCGATACAACAATGATTCCATTGACCCGTTTGGCGTCTTATAAAGGTGTTCCAGCTTCTCAATTCTTGTCGGCAGATGTTCTAGAAAAAGTTAAAGCAGATACCATGGTTGGAGGTGCTACACTTACAGGAATGTTGGGAACAAGTGCTTGGTACGCTCCGGGAGCAGCTGTGTCGGTTTTGGTTCAAAGTATCATTTGCGATCAGAAAAAATTAATGCCTTGTTGCGTAGCTCTAGACGGAGAATATGGTCAATCTGATATTTGTATTGGAGTTCCAGTGGTGTTAGGCAAATCTGGTTGGGAGAAAATTGTTCAATTGGACTTAAACGACGCTGAAAAAGCAGAATTTGAGAAAAGTGCTGCTGCGGTGCGAAATATGAATTCAGCTCTTTAATCACTACAAATCATAAAATCAATAAAAAAAGAGGTTTGCAATGCAAACCTCTTTTTTTATGCCAGAGCTGCTTTGTACACCGTTAAACATCGATCTCTAGCAAAAGCATGGTCTACGATGGGTTTGGGATATTGATTTGTTCCATATTCGGGAACCCATTTTTTGATATATAAGAATTGTGGATCAAACTTCTCAGTTTGCAAGGTTGGATTGAATACCCTAAAATATGGTGCAGCATCAACTCCTGATCCCGACGCCCATTGCCAGCCTCCATTGTTGCTCGCAAGCTCAAAATCCAATAGCTTTTCAGCAAAATAAGCTTCCCCTAAACGCCAATCTACCAATAAATGTTTTGTCAGAAAACTTGCAACGATCATCCTCACGCGATTGTGCATGAATCCAGTTGTATTTAATTCCCTCATACCAGCATCAACAATCGGATATCCCGTTTTTCCTTGTTTCCAAGCTTCAAACTCTTGCTCATCGTTCCTCCATTCAATTCTGTCGTATTGAGGTTTGAAAGACTCATTCACAACCTGAGGAAAATGAAACAATATTTGTTGATAAAAGTCCCTCCAAATCAATTCATTCACCCACTTCTCACTGAGCTGAAATCCCTTGAGCACTTTTTCTCTCACACTGATTGTACCGAATCTCAAATGTAAACTCAATCGGCTTGTACCATTTACCGACGGAATATCTCTTGTTTGCTCATATTTTTTGATTCTTCCTTGCTCAACCAACATCGGTGGGTACTCCAATCCAGATTTCTCAAATCCCATTGTTTTCAGACTCGGAATTTCATTGGCTGAAAATGTACATAAACTTTGTAAGTTTTCTTCGGAAGGGTAAGCGGATATTGGATTTTCCAAATAACGCTGTTTCCATTTTTTCATGTAGGGCGTAAAAACAGTATATGGTTTGCCATCATCTTTGGTAACCTCAGATTTTTCAAATATCACTTGATCCTTAAAAGAATTGAAAATGCAATTGTTTTCTGAACAAATTTTTGCAATTTCCGCATCTCTTTTTAATGCCGCTGGTTCATAATCGTGGTTTGTATAAATTCCGTGTACATTCTCATCAGCCAAGACCGATTTCCATATTTCCGCAGGATTGCCGTACCAGACTTCAAAATCACTATTTAAATGTTCATATCCCTCTATCTTCCCTTGAAATAGATTCTTCAGATACGTTATTTGATTGTGAATAAAGGTAACCCGTGCATCTTGTCGATCGTTTAGTTTATCGAGTATATTAACATCAAAAATAAATGCAGGTTTTACAGTAAATCCCGAGGTTAATGCGCGGTAGAATCCGTGATTGTCCTGAACCCTCAAGTCCCTCCGAAACCAAAAATAAATGATTTTATTGTGCATGAATTAAGTTTTTTATTGCAAATTCTATTTCAGGAAATTGAAATTCGAATCCTTGTTTTAACAGATTTTCGGGGTAAATGTTTTGGTTGGTAAGCGTGAGAATACTTTGTTCACCTAGGATTAATTTTAATAGGAAAGGAGGGACATTAGGAGTGAAATTCAATGGTAACAAGGATTGACCCGCTAAATGTGTCTGCTTCAACAACGTTTTCACAATATCTCCTTGCAAACTTACATTTGGCGAAACTGCATTGTATATTCCAGGCTGAATGGTACCATTCACCAAATCAGCGTAAATTCTTACCATGTCGGAGATGTGAATCCAACTCCAATAATTTTGGGGACTTCCTGTAGTGGGGGCAATGCCCAGTTTTCGAGTTTTTGAAAGAATCGGGAAAACGCCACCTTCATTGGCTAATACGAGTCCCGTTCTCACGATACTTGTTTGAACGCTCAAGGATTCAAATTGATGGGCCGCTCGTTCCCAATCTTGACAAACAGAGGCTAAAAACCCATTGCCAGAAGATTGATTTTCAGTTGTTTTTATTGTAATAGGGTCGGGGTAAATTCCAATTGCCGACGCGCAAATGAAATGTTTCGGGAATATTTGATTTTCTTTTAATGTTTGAAATAACAAATTTGTGCCCTCGATTCGTGAATTATAAATCGATGATTTGTGAGCATTTGTCCACCTTTTGGCTATATTACTCCCTGCGAGATGAATCACAATATCAACATTTTCGAACGCTTTGATATCCACTTTTTTAGAAAAAATATTCCAAATGAAATCTTTTTTATCACTTCGTTTGTTACTCTCGTGAACCAACGGTATGATTGTGTGATTTTGTTGTTTTAAAATTTCAACAAGACATTTGCCAATTAGGCCGGAACTACCAGTTATAACTATTTTCATATAGGATGGAAAACAAAGAAACAATCGAAACGAAAAAAAGTCGGACAATCATCAAATCAAAACGTGATTTTCGTGACAAGTATTTTATCAAAGATGTCGAGAATATAACCGGGATCAAAGCGTTTACCTTAAGAATATGGGAGCAACGCTATGGAATGTTAGTGCCAAAAAGAACCGACACGAACATTCGATATTACGAAGAAGATGATTTAAAATACATGATGAACGTAGCCTTACTCAATGCCAATGGTTACAAAATCAGCAAAATTGCGGAAATGTCGAGAGACGAAGTTCAACGCAGAACGCTCAATATTTCGGAATCGAATACCACTTACCAAAATCAAATTCAATCTCTTACAAGTGCAATGATTGAATTTAATGAAAGAGAATTTAATAAAATACTGTCAATCAATATTCTAAAATTGGGTATGGAGGAAACAACCGCAAGAATCATTTTTCCATTGCTTCAACACGTTGGAATATTGTGGTTAAGTGGCTCTATTAATGTTGCCCATGAACACTTTATCACCAACATCATTAAACAACGGTTATACTCAGCCATTGATCAGATTTCAACCCCTTTATTGCCAAATTCTAAAAAATTCATCTTATTTCTGCCGAACGGTGAAAACCATGAATTGAGTCTACTGTTTGCTTCGTTCATGCTCAAATCTAGAGGACATCAAGTTGTTTACATTGGTTCGTCTACGCCGATTGAAGATTTAAATCAACTCTTTAAGGTACACAAGCCAGAATACTTATTTTGCGCTGTTACCAATGCAAACAGTAACATGCCCATCCAAGTATATGTGAATACCCTCGGTAGGAACTGGCCTAATACCACTATTTTATTGACAGGTAGTCAAATCGTAAAAAGAAGAGATCTAAAAGTTCCAAACAATTGTAAAGTAATTGCCAAACCCGATGATTTCTTAGAATTTTTAGCCAATATTGCTTAATTCTTGATTTTCTCTTTCAAAATATTGAAGAATATTTACTTCAGACGGTAGTTCAACATTGTTGACCAAGTGTTGTGATAACAATGGACTAAAATAGCTGACCAACGAACTTCCTTTGCTTCCAAGGCCATTGTAAACAAACAAACCTTTAAAAATTGGGTGTTCACCAATATAGGGCTTACGCTCGGCAACTGTAGGTCTCACACCTCTGCGATGTTCTAAGAGCTCAATTGGCTGTCCAATCCAAGATTCTAATTCAGCAATTAACCAATTTGCATCTTCATCCTTTGGAATCACGCTGAAATCTTGAGAATGATAGGTACTTCCCGCCAACCATTCATCATTGCCAATTGGTAATATCCATTCTTTCTTTTTTAAGATATGAGAACTTGGAATATTGTTGATTTTAACTTTCAAAATATCACCACCCGATGGATTGAAAGGTAAAAATTGAAAATATGGATTTGTTGTAATTCCAATTCCCTCTGCAAAAATTACGGCTGAAAATTGAGTATCGCCGTAGCGCCAAAATAGACCATGTTGTTTTAATTTTGAATGATCGAATTCATCGATCACGTAGAAGTCACGAAAATACTCTTTGGTTAACTCTATAAATTTTTGAACATTCAAACGCCCAGTTTGTAACACTTCTATGCAGTCAAAATTGAGAGGTTTCATGCATGCGGGCAATTCTGGTGCATTGATATTTAAATAATGTTCAAATCCAGGCTCACCGGCGCGAATTGTCCAATTATGGACTTGCCTCAAGTTTTTATGGATTTGTAAAGTATTGATTCTTTCGATCAAAGAAGTATTCCAAAGATTCTCAAAACGTTTGTAATAGTTGAAAACATGCGGAAAAAGTTGATCACTTAACCAGGTTTTTCTCACATTTCTGGGCACCATTGGACTCAATAAACCAGCGGCAACCCTGCTGCTCGAAGACACGAATTGGTTGTCTATAACCATAAACGTTTGATTCAATGAATTTAATTCATGAGCCAAGGTGCAGCCGGCAATTCCTCCTCCAACAATTAAAAAATCAACTTGTTTTGTTTTTTCGCCCATTTACTGAGATATTGCTACAAAAATAAGTGGTATCGAATGAAAATAGTGTGTTTATTCGCAATTGCGCTCCTTCCTTGTGGACTTTTCTCTCAAAATAGTGAAAAGTTTAATTTGGAAAAGGGGAAATTCTATGCACAGCCTGAAATCTACGTTTTGGCAGCGCAAATTGATGGTGATCAAGCATCTGGATACTCCAAAATGGGCTACCAATTGGGTGTTTCAACCGGCATCGGACTGTCGAATAATCAATCATTTTCTGTTTTAATGGCTCTATCTGAAAAAGGTAGCAGGAGGTCTTTCAATCCCGATGAACCTACAATTAATGCTTTTCATATTCGTTATACATCGTTGGATTTAGGATTGTTATACGGAAAGGTAGTCAATACGTTTTACCTTCAAGCTGGGGTAAGAGGAACGTATCTTTTGGGTATATCTGAAACAGAAGGATATGTACCTCAGATTGAACAAGATTATCAGAAGATTGGCTTTCTAATAGATACCCGTGCTCATTATGAACTGTCGGACCATTATTGGCTTTCAGCAACATTTCAATACAGCCTGTTGTCGCTTTTAAATTCCAATGTAAGCCAGGTAAACTACCTCATGGGGGGGGGTGGTGCATTTCATAATGTACTGGGAGTTGGATTGATTTGGAAACCATAAATTTTGGAAATGAGTAAAAAAATGAGTATATTTAGATTATTGTGGATTGGAGTAATTTTGGTTATTTCATCTTGTGGTATAGGTGATAGATATCGCCCAACTATCAATACACCATACACATTCCAAGATGTACATCATGTTTTGGATGCCCAAATTGTGCAGTGGAATGCAGGTAGTGTTGATGGATTTATGCAAGGATATTGGAATTCAGATTCACTCTTATTCATTACTGCTAAAGGACCTAGATATGGTTACCAGGCGGTATCGGATTCGTATAAAAAAAATTATCCCTCAAAAGAGGCCATGGGAAATCTGCGATTTGAGGTCATAAAAATACAATGGATTGATCAAGTTGCCGGAATTTCTCAAGTACTGGGAAAATGGCATGTTGCGGAAAATGGCAAGCCCCAATCGGGTTATTTCTCATTGATTTTTAAAAATATTCACAGCCAGCCGAAAATTGTGATTGATTACACATGGTAAAGAATCATTTATTGTTTCGTTTGAAAACATGGCATATGTTAGTCATTCTAGCATGTTTACAAATGGCCATACACCTACCGTATTTAAAGTTACCTGCAGTTGGAAATCATGTATGGCGTCAATGCAATACTTTAGCCGTAGCCAGAAATTATGCCCAAGAAGATATGAATATTTTGTATCCTCGTATCGATAAACGCTATCAAAGCAATGGCATCACAGGACCTCAGTTTACTTCGTATGATTATACTTTGGCCCTTGGGTATAAAATTTTCGGGTTTAGCCAGAATTTACACAGATACCTCAGTTTATGCATTGGAATTTTTGCGATAATTGGTATTTTTTTTCTATCGTTTGAATATTTCAACTCTAAATTCCTATCGTTTTTATCTGGACTTGCCCTCATAGGTATCCCAGAATTTTATTATCATAGTATCAATGCTGTTCCTGATTTGTTGGCGCTGATGTCGATGATATGGGGATGGTTTTTTTACCTTAAGTATTTGAAATCTTCGCAAATTCACACAATCATTTTTACAATACTGTTTCTTTCGCTGGCAGGAATGACAAAAGTGATGTATTTGATGCCAGGTTTTATTTTTTTGGGGGACATTTGGATTCACAGGAGATGGAAGACCACGAAAATATGGGGAATTTTAGCAATGGGGAGTGTTGTTTTAGGGATGAGTTTGGGTTGGTACTATTGGGCGAAGATTTTAACATCAATGAATGGCATCTATGAATTTGTGCATGAAATTCGGTTTATCGAAGGATTGGGGGCCAAAACAATGGCTTTCTTCGCGAATATTTTGAGTGATTTACCCGAAACATGGGTGGGATATGGTTTTTTAGGGATGTTTGTTGTGGGTGTTGTTCACTTTTTTAAATTCAAATTCAAGGATGTCAGATTTTGGATTCTTGGATTTGGTTTTGTAATTTTCTATGTAGCGATGCAATATCAACTCAAGGTGCATGGATATTATACCTTGTTGTTTCAGCCTTTTATTGTTTTACTCGGAATTTGGGGGTGGAACAAATTAAAACAGCAGAAGATTAAACAGTTGTTATTGTTTTTTTTGGTTT
The DNA here is from genome assembly GCA_964645755.1 of uncultured Rhizobium sp. GTDB lineage: Bacteria > Bacteroidota > Bacteroidia > NS11-12g > UBA955 > VMCP01. Next base: position 888 of record CAZYBT010000057.1, on the reverse strand, counting down.
TATCTCCGGTTTGGTCATTGATGAGAATGAATCGCAATTGGCAGCCAGAAAATTGGAGAGTGAGCCATGCTCTCATTGAAAATCAACAAGTAATTAAACAACTCTCAGATCAGAGAAAACGTTGGATTGTTGGGGTTGACCAATCGGGTTGTGTCGATTTTTATTATCTACAAGCAAAGGGATTTCCATGGTATAATTTAAAGGAGAAGTCTGATTTATTTGAAAAGTTTCGCAAGGATGGGGCAGAGGGACTAATTACAAACGACACGGTTCATGCGCAACAATATTTTAAAGAATTAAAATGGTCTCCACGGTGCATTGGCCATGTTGGGGAGTATTATTGGTATGTATTTGAATAAGCATCGTTCTCAATACTGAAAACACGCTGAGAATCAAATAAAGGGTAAATGCTCAACGTAAATGCTCAACGTAAATGCTCAACGTAAATGCTCACAACGTAAATGCTCACAACGTAAATGCTCACAACGTAAATGCTCACAACGTAAGTGCTCAACGTAAATGCTCAACGTAAATGCTCAACGTAAAAGTTATAGACAGAAATTAGGGTAGAAGTGAATCGCACTAGATTTTTAGTACTTCAATGATGATTAAATTAAGCGATATTGGTTTATTGGTAGTTAAATAATGAAAATGTGGACAATGAGAAAGTCCATCATCAAATGACTTTGAGTTTCAAATTGGAAAGTTTATAAAGTTTCAAAAACTTTAAACCATAAACAATCAACTATAAACAAAAAAAAGACCTTGCAAGCAAGGTCTTTTTTTTATCCCGTTGGAAGGAATATTATCTTTTACGAAGTTCTTTGATACGTGCAGCTTTACCAATTTGCTCACGTAGATAGAAGATACGTGCACGACGCACTTTAC
>CAZYBT010000056.1:0-16407 GCA_964645755.1 uncultured Rhizobium sp. | reverse complement strand
GGGCTTCACGGAAAGCAATTTCTCTCATAGATTAATTTTAATGAAGCGCAAAATTAAGCAATAGAAACCAAGAATGCGAGAAAATCGATAATTGGTTTAATTCAATCTTTTAGACAAAATAGATTCAATATGTTGGAACAGTTGTCGAGGTCCCAGTTTTCTCCAATATACTTCGTCTAAATCGCCACCAAAATTTAGGTAATAATCAATGTGGTTTCTTCTGAATTCATCTAGCACATGCTCTCTGAAATTGACCAATGAAATCCATCCTTCCTCTACGTCTTGAAACCATTCCTCGTAATAACTGTCGTCGGAGGCATGAAAATTCATGACATTCTCGCCTATTAATATGAATTTGTTGATTCCTTCTTGGCAAAGAACCTCAATCACTTCTCTTTTCAATTGCATGATATCATTGTACAATGCATCATTCCACTCACCAATCATTTCAATAATTGAGAACCCTTCTTCATAATCGGCAAAAAGGATTTTGATATACAATGTATTGCTTCCAAAATGATCCCATTGAGGGTGAATCAAATAATTGTAAACCGATTTATCATAGTAAAATTCACTATACTCGCGGCCATAGAAAGGAGAACAACTGTCTTCCGCAGCACTATAAAAATTCAACCAAGCGAAATGTGGCTCTATATCATGCACAGTGCAAAGATAGGAAACGTTTATAAAAGTTTATGAAGGTTTATAAGGGTTTATGAAGGTTTAGGGAAAAGGTTAGAAGGGTTAAAAGGGTTAGAAGGGTTAGAAGGGATTTGTGGGAATTCTAAGTTTAAACAACACCATGAATTTTCTATATTACTCCATATCTATAACCTATCTAATCTATCTAGTTAATCTAGTTTAACATATCTCCCTAATCAGTCTAACCTATCTAGTCAATCTAATCTCCCTAATCAATTTAATCTCCCTAATCAATTTAATCTCCCTATTCCCCCGTTTATCTTTATCCTATTCTTTTGCTATCATTGTGAAATGTTATTCTATCGAAGAATTTTTACGCTGTTGTTGATTTTGAACTTTTACCAATTATCCGGGCAAATCAGGTGTGTGAGTTACAACATTCGCTATGCCAACAAACACGATAGTTTGAATGATTGGGGACATAGAAGCAATGCCATTTCCGATCAAATTGTGAATTATCGGGCCGATTTTATTGGACTTCAAGAAGCACTGTATTTGCAAATGAATCACATACAAACTTCTCTTGGTACAAACTACAATTTTATTGGTGTGGGTCGCGACAAAGGAGATACGGTTGGAGAACATTGTCCGCTGTTTTATCGGTCCGATTTGTATCAAAAAGTTGTGGGAACAAACCCCAACTCAACCTTTTGGCTGTCTGAAACACCAAATGTCCCTTCAAAATCATGGGATGCTGCATTGCCTAGAATTGCTACAGGTGGTTTGTTCCAAAATAAGTCGACTAAACAATACATTTATGTGTTGAATACACATTTTGACCATGTGGGAAATCAAGCAAGAAAAAATAGCATGTATATGATTTACAATCAAATAAAGCCTTATTTAGAAGATAGTATTCCCGTTATTTTAATGGGCGATTTTAACTTGCAACCTACTTCAGAACCCATTTTATGGATGTCGTCAAAATTAACGGATTGCCGAAAATTTGGCTCTGATCATCCAGAGAAACACACTTTCAATGGGTTCAAGGAATCTCAAAGTGGACCAATCATCGATTATATTTTTACCAATGAAAAATTAAATACAGTTTCGTACAGGGTTGATCAAAGTACAAGAGGCAAGGGATTGTTCTATTCAGACCATTTCCCAGTAATCGTTGATTTTAAATAGGTCGATAATCTTTATCTTCGTGGGCCATGTACAAATCCTTTTTTAAAAATCAACTGTGGTTGCAGGCTTTAAATTGGCTGATCAAACCACTTTGGATTTTTGCAATTGAACGCTCTGTACAACTTCGTTTGGGGGATGAATGGTATGGCAAATACTTTGTTATTTTTAATTTGGGATTGCTTTTTGCTGTATTGTTAGATGCAGGTTTAAATAATTATATTTCTAGAGAAATTTCAGCTGCCGGACGACTCATTCACAAAAAGAGAATTCTCGGTTTAAGACTTGTTTTAGGGTCATTGTATGTGCTCTTGGTTTACTTGGCTGGTTGGAATCAAAAACTCGATATCAAACTTTTATCGTTGGTGGCTATCAATCAAATTTTGGCCTCAATTTCTTTGATGTTTAGGGCAATTTTACAAGGAAGACATCGGTTTATTTCCGACAGTATTTTGAGCGTGATGGACCGTTTTGTGGCGTTGGTTTTATGCACTATTTTTCTCAATATTTACAATAAGGAATTTACTGCTGAATTTGGAATCTTGTTGTTTTTAATTTCTCAGTTTTTTGGCTATTTGATGGCTCTTGTGGCTGGGTTAATTTTTGTTAAAACTTCCGATCATGCGGCACCTCCAACGGATTTCTCTGGGAATTTGTCCCTCGAAAATGAAACGCTTAAAATTTGGATACAAAAGGTGGGCTGGTTTGTTGTGATGGCATTTGCCATGAGTGTTTTCACAAGAATCGACGCCTTGATGATTCGGAGATTTTCTTCAGAAGGGTTTACCACATATTTGAAGCCTATTTCTGAAGGATATTATCAAGCAGGCATTTATGCGCAAAGTTACCGATTGCTCGATGCTGCTTTGATTTTCAGTACCCTCTTAAGTACGCAATTGTTGCCACTTTTTTCAAGGAAATTGGCAAACAAGGAATCCGTAAAAAGTATTTTAACTTTGTCTACAGTCATTGTGGTTTCGTTGGGATTAATCACTTCAATGGTTGCAATTTTCGGAGGCAATTGGATTTTGAATTTGATATACAAATCGGGGTATTCAAACCAACAAGAATTGCAGTATGCTGCCAAAATTTTCGCGGTTTTAATGTCGTCTTTTTTGCCGATGGCACTGATTCATGTGTACGGAACATTTGTTACGGCACTGGGGAAAATGAAATGGTTGGCTATAATGGCAATGGTCTGTATGGTGCTAAATGTTGCGTTGAATTACACATTTGTACCCAAAATGGGTGCGTTGGGTGCAGCATGGGGTTGTTTTGTAACCCAATTTGTATTTGCTCTTGGATGTATTTTCAAGAGCCTTTCATCACTTAAAGATCAATAAATTTTTAGGCGTACAGAGGAAAGGTTTTCATCAAGAGATGAACTTCTTTTTTTACTTCTTCAAGTACCTCATCATTTTGGTGATTCATCAAGGCTTTATCAATGAGTGTAGCAATGATTTCCATGTGATTTTCAGTGAATCCTCTGCTTGTGATGGCCGGTGTCCCCAATCGGATTCCTGAGGTTACAAATGGACTTCTGGTTTCAAAAGGAACAGTGTTTTTGTTGATGGTAATGTCGCATTTTACCAAAGTATTTTCGGCGATTTTGCCTGTAAGTTCGTCGGATTTGGTTCTTAAATCAATCAGCATCATGTGATTGTCTGTCCCTCCTGAAATGACCGAATATCCTTTTTCAACCATGCTTTTTGCAAGAGCTTGTGCATTTTTTACAACTTGCTTGCAATAAAGTTCAAATTCGGGGGTTAACGCTTCACCGAAGGCAACTGCTTTAGCAGCAATGACATGTTCGAGTGGACCACCTTGTGTTCCCGGAAAAACAGCTGAGTCTAAAATTTGACTCATCATTTTCACTTCACCCTTTGGTGTGGTTTCTCCCCAAGGGTTGGGAAAATCTTTTCCCATCATAATTACACCACCGCGCGGTCCTCTAAGTGTTTTGTGGGTTGTAGAGGTGATGATATGACAATAAGGTACAGGGTTGTTTAACAATCCCTTAGCGATTAAACCTGCCGGATGAGAAATATCTGCCAACAATAGAGCTCCAACTTCATCGGCAATGGATCTTAAAGTAGCATAATCCCAATCTCTTGAATAGCTACTCGCACCACAAATCATGAGTTTTGGTTTTTCTATTAGGGCAATTTCGCGAACTTTGGTGTAATTGATAAATCCGGTTTCTTTTTCTACCCCATAAAAACTTGGAGTGTAAAGTTTCCCGGAGAAATTCACCGGAGAACCGTGGGTTAAATGTCCCCCATGACTTAAATCAAACCCTAAAATTTTATCTCCTGGTTTAAGCACAGCGAGCATCACAGCGGCATTTGCTTGGGCACCGGAATGAGGTTGTACATTTGCCCATTCCAATCCAAATAATTCTTTAAGTCTATCGATAGCAAGTTGTTCAATTTGATCAACAATTTCGCACCCGCCATAATACCGCTTTTTTGGAAGACCTTCCGCGTATTTATTGGTTAAAACGCTGCCCATGGCATCCATAACTTGCTGACTCACAAAATTCTCACTCGCAATTAATTCGATGCCTTCTTGCTGGCGTTCCAATTCCTGTTGAATCAGATTAAAAACCACAGTATCACGTTGACTCATATCAACTGCAATTTTACGGAAAATCTCAGTGTTTTACGCGAATTTTTGGATAAACGACATGAAAAATTTGCAATAAATGCAAATACCAAACACAAAATGATTTGAATAATTGAGAATAATCAAAAAAATTGTTGAAATTCGCCCTTCTATAAGATATGAATATTAACAAAGTATTTTTGAAGAACGCCGGAATTTTCTTGCTCTTTCTCATCGGATTTTGGATCATTTCAATGTGGTATTTTAGTCCCGCTATGGATGGAAAAGTTTTGAAACAAGGCGATATGCAACAGGTGAAGCTTATGGTTTCAGTTGCTGATTCGGTGAAAGCCAAAACAGGAATATCTCCTAATTGGAACGACAGAGTATTTTCTGGTATGCCGAGCAATTTGATTTCGGGTATTCCGCAGGGTAGTTTGTTATTAAAATACCGCATATTAGAGGCTTTTGGAATTGTAAAGTCGCCATTTACCATATTGTTTTTGAGTATGTTGAGCATGTTTGTACTCATGCAAGCCGTTAGGGTTGAAAAATGGTTATCTGCTGCTGCTGCGGTTGGTTATGCGTTCATGACGTTTTCAATATCGAGTTATGAGGCTGGGCACGTAACCAAAGTTTTGGCCATGTCGGTCATGCCGGGTGTTGTGGCTGGCTTGATCATGCTTTCCCAAAGAAGATACCTATGGGGTGGTATGACATTAGGCTTGTTCTTTGCAATGGTCATCAATTATTTCCATTACCAAATTGCATACTATACGGGCATCATTATGGCTATTTATTTGGTCATTGAATTGATCAGTAGCATTAAAAAGAAATCTTTGGTTGATTATGCTAAAATATTGGGTATCACGGTAGCGGTATCTTTGATTGGTGTATTAAGTTGTATTGGCAAGATTCAAGACACCATGCAATATTCAAAGGCCACCATGCGTGGAGGTTCTGCCGTTGCGAGTGAAGTGCCCAAGAATGGTCCAAAAGAAACGGTGAATGCCAAAGGATTGGATATAGATTACGCCTTTAGCTGGAGCTATGGAATTGATGAATCGTTAACGTTGTTGGTACCGCGTTACAAAGGCGGAAGTTCCGACGAACCTGTTCCTGAGAATGATTTTGGCGCAGAGAGACTTCCAACTTATTTTGGGGATTTACAATTTACAAGTGGTCCAGTTTATATGGGGGCAATTATGATGTTCCTCTTTGTTTTTTCTGTGGTATTTGCGTTCCAGTGGAAAAGAGCTGATTCAAACAATGAGCAAGCTCAACTAACGTACAAATTGATGCTGTTCAGCTTAATCACCTTTGCTGTTTCTTTGATGATGTCGTGGGGTAAACATTTCTTTATCAACGAATGGTTGTTCAATTACTTGCCATTCTACAACAAATTTAGAACTCCAATGATGACATTGGTGATTGCGCAAGTGGTGGTTCCTTTCTTTGGACTTTATGGATTGTATCAGTTAATGACAGCGAATTTACCTGCGGGCTTCGACAAAAAAGTAATCAAATCAGCTGCAATTGTGGCTGCGTCTCTTTTGGGTATTGTGATTTTAGGAACTACAAACTCAGACATGGTTGGATTGTCTGACAAAGAAATTTTGAAATCTTCTGGGCAAGGGGCGGTTGATGTAATTAAATCATTGAGAGATAAATTGGTATGGGGGGACATTTGGCGCACATTAGGTTTTGTAGCGTTGGCTTTCGCCATGATCTATGGAGCGGTTTCGAAACAACTGAAGCCAATCGTTATTTCTGGAATTTTATTGGTGGCCATTACACTCGATATGGTGACCGTTTCTCAACGCTATTTGAATGAAAGCAACTGGCAGGAAAAAGAAGAAGAGGAAGCAATTATTCCTACTAAATATGATGAAATGGTGATGCGCGACAACAGAGAAGGTGCAAGGGTTTTTGATTTAAGGTATAATCCTTTTAACGACAATCACGCTGCGCCATTCCATAAAAACATTGGTGGATATCATCCTGCGAAATTGAGTCGTTATCAAGATGTAATTTCTTATTGCATCACACCAAATGGTGGTCAATTAAATGGAGATTTTATCACAAAAAACAATGCATTAGACATGTTGAATTGCAAATATGTTTTATCCAGAGATCAAAAGTCTGGTGCTGAGGAAGTTTTCCCTAGAATGAATCCTTTGGGGCATGCTTGGTTTGTAGATAGCGTGAAAATTGCTGAAAAGCCAAAAGATGCGTTGAATATGATCAATACGGTGAACATCCGCAAAAATGCGGTGGTTGAAAAAACGGAAGAATCTAAATGTTCAGCATTTTCATTTGTTACAGATTCAACGAGCACAATCAAACAATTGAAGTATTCAACAGATAGCATTCAATATGCTTCGAACAGTAAATCTGCTGGGTTCGCCGTTTTCAGTGAGGTTTATTACAACGAAGCAAACGGAGGTTGGAAAGTGTATATCGATGGCAAAGAAACCAAAGCAGTTAGAACAAATTACATTTTGAGAGGGGCAGAAATACCTGCAGGTCAGCATCAAATATTATGGGTTTATGTGCCATCTGATCGCAGTTTGTATTTCAACATTGAAATGGCTTCTTCCGGATTAATTTTGTTGTTGTTTTTAGGTCTTATTGCAAAGCAATTGTTTACAAAGCCTGAGGAAGAGAATTTGAATGCATAAACTCATTTCGGTTATTACCATCAATTTTAATCATTTAGAAGGATTAAAAAATACGTTTCATTCAATTGTCTCACAAACAGATAGGTTGAGACTTGAGTGGATTGTTGTAGATGGCAATAGCAGTGATGGAAGTGCCGAGTTTTTAAATCAAAACGCTGATAATTTTGATGTTTTGGTCATAGAATCCGATAAAGGGATTTATGATGCCATGAACAAAGGTTTGCAGTTGGCTACTGCCCCTTACGTTTGGTTTATGAATAGCGGCGATACCATGCATTCCAAAGATTCCGCTGCGGCTGCGATTCATTTGATTGAAAATGAGAAACCCGATGTGGTTTATAGCGACACCATGTTCGTAACCCCTGAGATGGAGCAAATAGGCAAAATTTCTGAATTGAAACCACAACCTTTTCCATCAAAACTCACCTTTGGCAGTTTTAGGTTTGGGATGAATATTTGCCATCAGAGTTTTATTGTAAAGAAATCTCTTACAAGCACTTATCATTTAGAATATCGTCAAGCGGCAGATGTAGATTGGATCATACAAATTTTAAAGAAAAATCCAAATACTGCAATTTCAGAAACATTGTTGTCGAATTTCGAAGTTGGTGGAAGCAGTTACCAGCACACAAAAAAGGCTTGGAAGGAAAGATTCAATGTTTTAACGAAACATTATGGCCTTTTACCAAATCTTTTGGCCCATGTATGGATCATTATTCGAAGGGTTTTCTTTAATTTGAAACTTAAATTTAACAAACGTTCATGAGCAATACGAGTAGGGTCGATAAATCATTGTTTGAAGAGAGTCATTATCTTGGGAAACCAGCAGATAGCCATGACCTATTGGTGAAGCGAAGAATTCGTATTCTTGAGAATTTTGAGGGATTTTATGACAAGGAATCTACCCTTGTTGAAATAGGATGTGGCAATGGCAACACCATTCTTCAAATTTCAGACAAATTTCAATACACGTATGGATTGGAATATGCCTCAGTGCACGAAACTGAATATAAGGAATTAAAGTCAGATTTGCAAGTGACCAATTCTGAATTTAAGGTTTGGGATATCATGTCGTCGGGGTTTAATCCGCAGTGCAACCGATTGCTAAGTTTTGAGGTGATCGAACATTTGCCTCATGAATCTGGTGTGAAGAATTATGCGGAATCGGTTGTATCGGGCGCATTGGCGGCAATTTCAGTTCCCAATAAATGGTGGATTTTTGAAACGCATGGCGCGAGTTTACCGTTGTTGCCTTGGAACAGGGTTCCGTTGTTTTCATGGTTGCCTAAGTTCTTGCACGAACGATGGGCTTTGGCGCGCATTTATACAAAGTCGAGAATCAAAAAACTGATGGAAGATTCAGGGTTTGAGGTGTTGGAAATGCATTATGTAATGGCACCAATGGATGTTGTGAAATGGAAACCACTGCAACAATTTTTAAGAAAATATATCTTTAATTCCGACACAACAAAAATTCCGTTTAAGGCTGTGAGCATCATGGTCTTTTGTAAAAAGAAATAATTTATGAAAAAGTATAGTTTATTCCTCGTTTCTGCACTTGCCGTGGGTACAGTGTGGGGACAAAAAAAGCCAGCAGCAGACTGGTATTTTGAAAAGCCGTGTAAAAAGAACATGGGTATATCTGTAAACGAAGCGTACAATACACCTGAAGGTAAGCGTCCCTCAAAAACCATTGTAGTTGCTGTAATTGACGGAGGTACAGATGTAAATCACGAAGATCTAAAAGATGTGATTTGGGTGAACAGCAAAGAAATTGCGGGAAATGGTATCGACGATGATAAAAACGGTTACATCGACGATGTGAATGGTTGGAACTTTATTGGAGGTGCAGATGGTTCAATGGTGGGTGCCGATAATCTGGAGAAAGTAAGATTGTTCAAGAAATTGGATGATAAATACAAGGATGTTAAACCTGAGGATGTGAATGGTGACAATGCAGAGTATAACAAATACCAACAGTGGAAAATAGAAATCAACCAAGAAAGAGAAGCTTACGGCAATATTTACAAACAACTTAAGCCAGCTTATGATGCCTTGGTGAAAATTAAAACAGGCACGGGTAAAGACAATCCATCAGCTGCTGATATTGAAGCAATGAAAACCAACGACATGGCTCTGAATATGATCAAAGGAAAAATTATTGAAGTGATGGGCAAGAGCAAAATGTCGTTTGAAGCATTGTTTAACGAAATTTCTGAGCAGTACACGGAAGTAGATGTTCGAGCAAATTTTCAAAACAATCCGGATTTCGATTCTCGTAAAATTGTTGGAGATAATTATGCCAATTCAAGCGAAAGATATTATGGAAATAATAATGTAGTAGGTCCTGATGCTTCCCATGGCACTCATGTTGCCGGTATTATTGCTGCTAACAGAAACAACAATTTAGGGATGAAAGGGATTGCCGACAATGTGAAAATTATGGTTGTTAGGGTTGTTCCGAATGGTGATGAGCGCGACAAAGATGTTGCAAATGGCATTCGTTATGCGGTTGACAATGGCGCACAAATCATCAACATGAGTTTTGGCAAAGCGTATGCTTGGGATAAGAACATTGTAGACAGTGCAGTTGCATATGCCGAATCAAAAAATGTATTATTGGTTCATGCTGCAGGAAATGATGGCGAGAACAACGACTTTGATGCAAACTATCCAAATGATTCACTTTGGGGTGGAAAAAGATTTGCTACAAACTGGTTAGAAATCGGAGCGAGTCAGCCAAAAAGGAAAAAGTTGGCTACAAGTTTCAGCAATTACGGTAAAAACAATGTAGACGTTTTCTCTCCGGGACAGGATATTTACAGCTGTATTCCGGGTAACAAGTATGCTTATTTTAACGGAACTAGTATGGCTGCTCCGGCTGCTTCTGGTGTTGCTGCATTGGTTTGGAGTCGTTTTCCAAATTTAACTGCTGTACAGCTGAAACAGATTCTTATGGAATCTTCGGTAAAAGTGAATAAAAAAGTCATTTTACCGGGTACCAAAAAAGACAAGGTGAATTTTGCTGATATCTCGGTTTGTGGTGGTCTGGTAAACGCTAAAAATGCGTTAGAAATGGCTGCCAAATTGAATTAATCAATTGAATTTTTGGATTTCCCTATAAAAACGGGCCGCTGGGAATCCCATCACGTTGAAGTAACATCCGTTGATGCCTTTAACACCCAAATAGCCCATCCAATCTTGGATACCATAACTGCCAGCTTTATCGAAAGGCTGGCAGTTTTGTATATATTGCTTTATTTCATCGTCTGAAAGGTCATGAAATTCTACTTGGGTGGACTCAGAAAATACCGTGGTTTTATGATCGTTTTTCATGCAAATACCGGTATAAACTGTGTGTTTTTTTCCACTTAATAAACGTAACATTTCGAAAGCATGTGTTTCATTTTCTGGTTTGTTCAGAACTTGGTTTTCAATGCAAACAATGGTGTCTGCTGTTACCAAAATGTTATTGTTGACGGGTTGAGTATAATGATTTGCTTTGTGCAATGCCAAGTATTCGCATACTTCTTGGTTTTTTAATTCTGAGGGATAATTTTCTTCGGCGTCAATCGATACAAGTTCAAAGTTGAAACCACTCTTGGTCAATATTTCTTGGCGTCTTGGCGATTTTGATGCCAATAGAATTTTAGGAAATTGTAACATTTAGGGCAAAGGTATTCTATTTTTGCAGTATGTATAGGGTAGGATTGGGTAAAAAATTATTGAGTTTTTTCTGGCCAGTAACCATTGAAAAATCAAAAACAGAATGGTCAAGTGATTTGGAAGTAATTGTTTACAACGGAAAATTGATGCTCGATACCCAGGAAGTAAATTATTCATTTGGGAATTTGCACAAAGTGATGGAATTGGTTTTGTTGCGTTTGGCCAAAAAGAAATATTCATTTGAACAGACCCTTATTTTGGGGTATGGCGGAGGGAGTGCTGCACAAATTATCCATCAAAAAATTGACAGAGAATCGCAAATTATTGGCATTGAAAAGGATTTAGAGGTCATTAAATTGGCGAAAAAATACTTTTATACCACAGAGGTGAAATTGTTGCATGAAGATGCATTTGATTACGTAAAAAAGGCAAAAAACAACGGTTGGAAATATTCAATTGTGGTGGTTGATTTATTCAGAGACGCCATTGTCCCTCAATATGATACAGCGTTTTTTGAATCTATCTATGAAATTTTAGACGAAAATGGGGTTGCCGTATTGAACACCATGATGAGCCAATCGGAATTTGATGCTTTAGGAAGGAAAATTGACGAGGCAGGCTTCAAAAAAGAGCCTTGGAATGAGGTAAAAGAAAATCGGGTTTGGGTGTTTAAACCTTATGCAAAGTTAGGTGCTACCACCAAATCTTTGGTTCCATGACTGTAGTCATAGAATCCTCTACCGCTTTTTACTCCTAGATCGCCAGAAGTTACCATATTGATTAACAATGGAGAAGGTGCATATTTTGGATTTCCAAAACCGTCGTGGAGCACGTTCAAAATTGCCAAGCAAACATCCAGACCAATAAAATCAGCTAACTGGAGGGGTCCCATAGGATGTGCCATACCCAATTTCATGATGGTATCGATTTCATTTACACCGGCAACACCTTCGTGCAAAGAACAGATGGCTTCATTGATCATTGGCATAAGCACGCGGTTTGCAATGAAACCTGGGTAATCTTGTGTGAGTGCCGGAACCTTTCCTAAGTTTTTAGAAAGCTCAATGATGTTTTGAGTGATTTGTTTGTCGGTTTTAAATCCTTCAATAACTTCTACCAATTTCATTACGGGAACTGGGTTCATGAAGTGCATACCAATTACCTTTTCGGGTCTGTTTGTTACAGAAGCAATTTTAGTGATAGAAATTGAAGAAGTATTACTTGCGAGGATACAATTTGCGGGAGTTAATGCATCTAATTGTTTGAAAATGTTTAATTTGATATCTACATTTTCAGTGGCTGCTTCGATAACCAAATCGGCATTGGCAACGCCTTCAGAGAGTTCTGTGAAACATTTGATATTGCCCAAAGAAGCGTTCTTTTGATCTTCGGTGAGCGAACCTTTTGCAATTTGACGGTCCATGTTTTTTGTGATGGTAGCAATGGCTTTTTCAAGCATTTTTTGCTGAACATCAATGAGATTCACGGCATAGCCGTTTTGAGCAAATACGTGAACAATGCCATTTCCCATTGTTCCACCACCAATTACTGCGATTTGTTTCATTGGTTGCAAATTTAGAAAGAAATTGTATGTTGACAAGCGTAAATAAATGAATTATCTTTGCATCCCCAATTTAGGGGAAATACGTTCGTATGAAATTATCTCAGTTTAAATTTGAGTTGCCTGAAGAGCTTATCGCACAGGAACCTTTAAAAACCCGCCACGATAGTCGTTTGTTGGTTGTTCACAGCAAAGAAAGAAGAATTGAACACCGTAAATTCCATGACATTTTAGACATTTTTGACGAGGGAGATGTTTTTGTGGTAAACAACACCAAAGTTTTTACTGCCAGAATGTACGGTCAAAAAGAAAAAACCGGTGCTCAAATCGAAGTCTTTTTGCTTCGTGAATTGAACCACGATCTCCGTTTATGGGATGTATTGGTTGATCCAGCGCGCAAAATTCGTGTAGGGAACAAACTATATTTTGGAGATGACGATTTGGTTGCCGAAGTAGTAGACAATACCACCAGCAGAGGAAGAACCATTCGTTTCCTTTTTGATGGTGATGATGAAGCTTTCGATAAAGTGATCAAGAAATTGGGCGAAACCCCAATTCCAAAATACATCACCCGTACGGTGAAAGAAGAAGACGAGCAATGGTACCAATCATTGTTTGCAAAGCATGTTGGCGCTGTTGCGGCTCCTGCTGCCCAATTGCATTTGACAAGAGAATTGTTGATGCGTTTGGATATTAAAGGTGTGAACTTTGCAGAAATTACCTTGCACTTAGGTCTTGGCGCTTTTAGAGAGGTTGAAGTGGAAGATCTTACAAAGCATAAAATGGACAGTGAATACTACAAAATCACCCAAGATACCTGTGATGTAGTGAATCAAGCCATTGTAAACAAAAACAGGGTTGTGGCAGTTGGGGGAAGTGTGATGCGTGCCATGGAAACCAGTGTGAGTTCTATGAGAACCTTGAACCCAAGTGAAGGTTGGACGGATAAATTCTTATTTCCTCCTCACGATTTTAACATTGCAAATGCATTTATCACCAATTTGCATCAACCTGAATCACCGTTATATATGATGGCATGTGCATACACCGATCATGAATTCATGGCTGAGGTATATCAAGAAGCGATCAAAGAAAAATACCGTTTCTTGTGTTACGGTGATGCAATGTTGATTCTTTAATAAACCAAACATTGTTGATTTAATTTCCCGATTCTTATCAATTTTTGATTGAGGAGTTTGTTGACAACAATTGATCATTCAAAGATATTCGTTGTCAATTTTCAATTTCAAAGGTTTTAAAATCAGTCATTCAAATAATAAAAAGGAGGCCTAAGCCTCCTTTTTTTATTTATCTCAATGCATTAAAAGGCATTCAGTGACACACCTATGGACAAGCCATAGCGATTGATTTGATCATAGTTTGCATTCAAGCTTTTTGGTGACTGAACATTGTAAGCTTCAATAAAAACAGTGTGTTTTGTTTTCGGAAGCGCATAGGCCAGTCCTAAATTGGCAGTTGCTAATGCATCTTTTGATTCAATAGCATAACCTATTTTAGCGCCTCCAAAAAGTGTAAATTGATTGAATTTTTTAGATAGATACAGAGGTACGGTGATTAGTTTCTCATTAATGAGTGTCTCTGAATTTAAATCGTCATTTTCATGAAATAAATTTGGTACCCTTATCAATCCAAGGTTTAGTCCTACAGCCATTTGATAAGGGTGAGATTGATCGAGCAGTCCAAATTTTGAACCGATTTCAATGAAAGAAGACAAGTTTGATTTTGTTTGAAGCTCTATACGGTTTGCAACACCATAACGGAGTCCGAAATTTGGCAAATCATAAACTTGGTGTTCGGAGTTTTTTTGGCTTGTTTCAAAGGCAGCTGTAATTGCACTTTGATTGGGTTTTAATACGGTTGCAGATTGAACCAATGAATGAGAATAGCAACTAGCTAACAAGGATGCACCGAAAAGGATGTAGGTGAAATAAAATGACTTTTTCATACGCTTTAAATTTTACACAAAACTGTGCAAAGGCGAATGAAATGTCTTTGCGAAAACTGCAACTCAAGAAAGTTTGATTTGCAAATTTGCGGTGGGAGTTAAAGCTTTTTCATCAGGAATTCGATGAGCTTATTTTGTTTTTCAACGAGTTCAGTGAGCGATTTTATTTGTTCGGAGAGGAATTGTCGTTCTTCATTAGACAATGAATAATTGTTGACGGTGCCATTTGGAGCGGAGTTCGACATTGAGTTAATATTAAAGATAATATTTTCATCGAACTGCATTACATCGAGTGCATTCACACCCAAAATTTGGGCAATTTCTTCAAGTCTTTTGATATTGAGGGAGGTTTCTCCGCGTTCAATTTTTCCGTAACCGTTGGTGGTAATTCCGAGTTGTTTGGCAATGGATTCTTGTTTGATACCTTTAATTTCTCTGATCTTCCTGAGATTCTCTCCAATTTTTTGGTATTTATTCGAATTTTCCATCATTCTTGTTCTTTAAAGTGTAAATATACAAACTAGCAGGAACAATTTATAAACTATGAATTTTTTTATCCTGTCTAATTTTGTTTGATTCAAAATTATAAAATTTTAAACAATTACATATGAAAAAAACAATTCTTGCAGTATGCACGGTATTTGCATTTAACTTAGTAAATGCACAAGATTTTAAACACAGCATTTCATTATCTTTTGGAACCGCTACTCCCAAAGGCGATTTTGGTTCTTTAGATATTAACAATAACAAAGCAGGAGGAGCTGCGGATGGAATTTGTGTAGATTTGGAATACAAAGGATTTTTGTTTCATGAGAAAATTGGACTTTTGGGATTGATTAAAAATCAATTTAACCCGATGGATGGTGATTATTTGGCGCTTCAAACTCCTGTTGGAATGACGGTAACATCTGACAATTGGGCACTCAATGGATATTTAATTGGTGGTTTTTATGATGTTCAATTGGGGGAAAAGGGATTTTTTCATCCAAAAGTGGCTTTTGGTATGTTGAACGCAACATCGCCAAAGTTATCGTTTGAAACACAAGGAATTAATTTCTTAACAATCAATTCTGCTACTTCAACAGGATTTAGCACTTTATTTGGTGCTGATTTTGGTTTGAATCTCGGAAGTTTCAAATTGCAGGCACAATACGATTTCTTGATGGCTAGTCCTACTTTTAATCAAAAAGCGGTTGACCAAAATGGGGATGTAGTAGGAACAAATGATTTCACACAAAGTATGCAAACATATAATGTGAAGTTATCTGTAGGATACAACTTTGGGTCTAAATAAGAGATTCATGAAGAATTTCTCAATCTTTTTTTGCTCTTTTTTGGCATTTGTGAATGTGTTTTCCCAAACTCCAATTGAGTTAGCAAACATCGACAATGTAAAAATAAGTTATACATTAACGAAGTTAGAAGCTACCGACAAAAAAGATAAATATTTGATTCAAGTTACACTCGTAAATACGAGCAGTAATTCGGTTTATTATGCGATTCCAGGTATTGTAAATGCAGACAAAACAGTGACTATGGATCCATTCAATGATAAATTTGCCAAAGTGAAAATTCGCAACTCGACAGGGTTATTTGGAGATGGCATAGGATTATCGGGAGATAATACTGGTTTGATTACAACTGGCAATGGATTTGTATATGTTTTGTATCCAGGAAAGATGTACAATTCGGAAACAACATTCAAGGTAAAATCTGGAGAGGTTCCGATTGTTACGAATACAGTAAAACAAAATTTGAATCAGCTTTCGAACTATGATTTACAAATCAATCGTTCGATGATTGATGGTTTGTGGAAGTCTACATGTACTTCTGTGGATATGAGCCTTTCATTTGTTGACATGACAGGTACAAGTCCTGCAAACATTATACAATCGGTAAATGGGAAGCAGATAAAGTGGATCAAGCAAACGGACATAACGTTTATCAAAGAGAACGATAACTCCACAACTTTGTCGTATCAGAAGGCTACAAATTCATTTTTATTTTCTTCTTCTGACGGAATCTCATGCACTTTAACAAAGAAAAATTAATAGGTTCCCGCCCAATAAAAAAAGAGGTTGCAATGCAACCTCTTTTTT
>CAZYBT010000055.1:0-16441 GCA_964645755.1 uncultured Rhizobium sp. | reverse complement strand
TTCAAAGGCGACGACAGAATGGGTTACACCATCACTATGTTCAAATTACAGTAATTAAAATATTACGAAACAAAAAAAAGACCGCTTTCGCGGTCTTTTTTTTGTTTAAAGTTGATAGTTTAGAGTTTAGAATTGCAGTTTCACAGATGCCGTTTCACAGTTCTAGGTTCATAAACTTTCATAAACTTTCATAAACTTTCATAAACTTTCATAAACCTTCATAAACCTTTATAAACCTTCATCAACTTTTAGACCTTCCAACTACCAGATGTCTGAGAACCAAGAACTCCAGGAATTACCCCTGTCCCTCCCCATTGAATTGCCTGTCATATCGAAACGAAAACCATATTCAATTTGCGGTGTAAAAGCCATTTTAATATTTGCATTTTGGGAAAAAATATAAGCACCCCGAATTTTAATAAAAGAATTATCAGAAATCATAAATTGAGACTGTAAAAAAAGGGTATTTGCAAATGCATGATCCACCATGAAACTAATTCTTTGGTATCCCGGGGTTAAAACGAATTCATCGGTATTGATTAAATGATATCCAATATCTAACTTCACATCGCTCGATCCCAATATTCCCGCACCAAGATACATATCACCCAACGTTAAATTCAAACTTGCAGTTCCTCTAAAATGATTTTCATTCACTTTCAAATACTGAACCCCCGCTGTAATTTCTACATCGACAATATTATCGGTAAACAATTGTGCAGAAGATGAATTGAAAAGAGTGAATCCCAAAACCACAAAATATTTGGAGATCCCCTTAAAAAATCTATTCCAATTTATCATTATCACTTATTGCTTAGACTTTTTCCAATAAAATACAGGCGTAATAATCAGTTCTGTGCGTCTATTCTGACGGTGTTCTTCCTCCGAACATTCAATGCCATCAGCACAATGGTTAATCAACATTGATTCACCAAACCCAAGTGGCAATATTTGACCTGGATTTACACCTTTATTTTTAAGATATTCCGCCACATAATCAGCCCTGCCTTGAGATAATTTGAGATTCTTGGTTTTTGCACCGCGACTATCGGTATAAGACCTGATTTCGATACCCCAATCAGATCGATTTTTCAATAAAGCAGCAACTATCTCAAGTTCTTTTTCAAAATCTTTTTCAATCACAAAGTTATTATCAATATGAAACAACGTCATAAAACGATAATCTTTGTAGTTAGCAGAAGAATCTACCCGATTCACCATATCCAATCGTTCAGAGTCAGACATTAACACAAACGACATTTTTCTGGCATAATCATATTTATTGATGCTCTCTTTTTTTACTTTGTCGAGAGTATTTTGTATGGACGCTGAACCCTCATTATTTGTCACCACAACTGGATCTTGAGGTACATAATCAGGAACAACTGGAATGATTGGCAATACAGATTCATAAATTGTTTCATACGGCACATTAATTGAATAGGTACATTTAGAGTGAGCCGAATCTGTAGAAGTATAATATAATTTCCCATCGTAATATTTAGGGAAATACTCATCTTTGGTAGAGTTGATAACCAAGCCAGCATTCGAAACTTCATTGTTCAATAAACTGTAAAAATAGAGATCATATCCCCCAAAACCCATTCTTCCTTCAGATGCAAATGCTATGATTTCATCATTGATAAAAACAGGATCTGTTTCAGACAGAATCGAATTTACTTTAGGACCTAAGTTTCCAATATTCGATAAAACCATCTTTCCAGATCTGTCGAAGGCAACATCTCCAATCCAGATATCAGATTTTCCTAAAGATCCTGGCATATCGCTACAAAAAAGGGCTTTTGTTCTTGAATCATTCAATACAAACGCCGAAACGTTGTAAAAATATTGCTCCAACCCAAGTCCCTCAAAAGTATATTTACTCAATTTAGGATTGTAGAAATACCGGTAAGTTTGCAACAAAAATTGATCGCTATCATTCACAAAACGGTTATTCATGGTCACATAATAGTTTCCAAAACTGTCGATGTGCGACAATTCTACATATCTGTTGATGATTTTATCTTGAAGAAGGTCACCAACAGCAGTATTCGATGAATTCCAATTTTGAACTTGACGAATTTGACCAAACGATTTCTTGTCGGTCGGTGAAATACTATTTAAAAGACCATCGGGCAAATTTTCACGAGTATGGATAAACCAATTCAAACTTTTAGGATCTCTAACCGCGCCATAGTGATCGGAAGAATTCGATTTGAAGGTTAAAACTTTTTTATTTTTGGAATAAATATCAAGTCCTTGATGTCTTTTATGATAGTTAGTATCAAGATAATCGTCGAAAATATTCAAATAAGAATACTCACCTGCCTTGAGCACAGCAACCAAACTATCGGCATATTGGTATTTTCCAAGTTTTCTAGCAATGAGGGACATTTCCAGGAGATCTTTATTCACGAAGCTATTTGGAAATTTGGCGAGCATTGTATTGTAAACTTTCAATGCTGAATCATTTTGATTCGTAAAAGACAATGCGGAAGCTACTGCACGAAATTCAACAGGGAGTTTCACATCGTTTAGAGATTTATAAGCCGAAAGTGCGCTCGAGTAACGCATGTGTTTCACCTGTTCATAAGCAGGTGTTTTGGGTTTTGCTCTATTGGCTAAAGTACGGGGTAATTCAACCGCACCTAGATGAAAAAGTATCCAAAGGAAAATATATTCAGGTTTTAACATGGATTAATAGAATCTAGGTATAACTTTAGTTTGTTTCGACGGTTGGAAAAATCCGTAGGAAAGTCCGAATTCATGGGAAGTAAACGGAGTATTTTTATTATAAACCGAGCCTGTTTCAAAAGAGTAAAGAACCTTAAAGAATTCATTTACTTTGATACTCGATAACATGGCATGTGAACCAGTGGAACGATATCCATACCCAATAGAAAACAAACTTTTATCGATTAAATACAAATTGAAATCAGCTTGAACTGGTAATCCTTTATAATATCTCGATTGCACGGTTGCTTTAATATTCCAATCTGAATTCAACGGGATAATATAACCTGCATTCATTAAATAAAACGACCTCGCGTTGTAGCCGAGATTCACATTGTCTAGAATTTGATCAGAAATCAATGCATACTGTGGCATTGACCCGCCAAAATAATAATTCTTACCATAAACGATTATCCCTCCACCAACAACAGGGGTGTTCAAATTATAATCATTTCCTGCTACAGCCACATCGTTGGGATTGTCGATACCCAACTTTGAGAGCTGCATGTTGAAGCTAAAAATGCCTAGGCGTAATCCAACTGCAACTTGAATATTCTTAGCAATTTGCTTGTGATAGGCCATATCACCGGCAACTACATTCATAGATAAAGGGGAAGCCACTTTGAAACTCCCAACTTTCATAGATTGAAAATTAGCACCAAAGGCAAAATCCTTACTCAAAGGCGATTGAATGCCAAGGCAGGTGTATCTGGGTGTACCAGGAAAATTGGCCCATTGAATGCGTGAAATTGCATCAATTCTCAATGACTGATGGATTCCATTATAGGCAGGATTTTGAATTCCTGAAACAATATCATATTGCGTTGTGAGTGAGGCTTGTTGCGACCAAAGGGTCAAAGTCTGTATACTCAAAATTACCAACGCACAGTATTTCATATTGCCATTTAAAAATTTCATCATTATGGTTTAATATAAAAATTACCTTTTAATTGAGGTCTGTTAAACATTGCACCATCGGTGCGGTTATGGTCTAAAACATAGAAGTAAATACCTTCGGGCAATACCACATCAAGTTGGAAATTCGATCCTTGTGTGTTGGTTCCATTCCAATTGTTTTTGTAAGGCCCATCTGAAGTAAATACAACCTGCCCCCATTGATTAAATACCGTGATACTGGCATTTGGATAGTTCACGAGACCTTTCACAACAAGTAAATCATTGATTCCATCTTGGTTTGGCGTAAATACTTCAGGAACAGTTATTTGAGGATCTATAAAATCTTTATATGTGTTTTTATCAAGATCTTGACTTCCCTCCAAAATATCGTCCACTTCATCGTTGTCGCTATCTAAATCTAAATAATTTGGAATTCCATCGGCATCAAAGTCTAAGGCAAGCTCAAGCGAATCTGCTATAAGATCATTATCGGAATCAGGATCAAGCCAATTGCCTATTCCATCGCCATCGAAATCAAATGCAGTTTCGGTAGAATCAGGTATATTGTCTTGATCTGAATCTGGATCTAAATAATTCGGAATATAATCAAAATCTGCATCTGCTGCGGTTTCAATTGCATCATCAATGTAATCATTGTCGCTGTCGGTGTCTTCAAAATCTCGAACGCCATCGAAATCACTGTCTACCAATTCAGTGTCATAAGCATCACCAAATTTACCACTCAACTCATCTGCTTGATCTTGTATACCATCTAAATCGGTATCAATACCATCAATTCGACCATCAAAATTCAAGTCTGAATATGGTTTGCCAGACTCAGCCAAATCGGAGATACCGTCACCATCAGAATCAGTATCGATAAAATTGTATAATCCATCACCATCTATATCCAATGTGATACATGAATCAAGATTTACAACCAATCCTGAACCATTGATATCGTTATAGCCGCACTCTCTCACATCATTGATTCCATCATTATCAGAATCCAAATCAAGGGCATTAGGAATACCATCGCCATCTGAATCAGAGTAGGTTTCAATTTTATCTGGAATGCCATCTTCATCCGAATCTTTATCAATAGCATCAAGAATTCCATCACCATCTGTATCTTTCAAACCTTCATTCAAATCTGGAACGCCATCATCGTCGGAGTCAAAGTCTCTAAAGTCTGGAATGCCATCTTCATCTGTATCAGGTAAATCAGGATTGCTTTTGCCTTCAATATCATCTAGAATACCATCGTTGTCTGAATCAAAGTCTTTGTAATCATATTGGCCATCGGCATCGGTATCGGCTGGAATACCAGAAATAAATGGTACTCCTTCAACTTCATCTAAAATTCCATCCCCATCACAATCATTATCCAAAAAGTCAGGAATTCTGTCGTTATCAAAATCGAGATTTGTTTCAATTAAATCTGAAATACCATCATTATCGGAATCACTATCAATCCAATTTCCCAATCCATCTTTGTCGATATCGGCACTCATTTCATTCACATCCAATATCTTATCATTGTCGGAATCTAAATCCAAAAAGGAGCCGGAACCATCATTGTCATGATCTGTATTGCTTTCTATCAAATCTGAAATTCCATCACCATCTGAGTCATTATCAATGTAATTTGGTCTGGTATCATCGTCGAAATCTTGATTGGTTTCAATAGAATCCGAAATTAGATCGTTGTCTGAATCCAGATCTCTAAAGTCGAACTGACCGTCATTGTCAGTGTCTATTGGTAAATCAGCACCGCCATTTTCA
The DNA here is from genome assembly GCA_964645755.1 of uncultured Rhizobium sp. GTDB lineage: Bacteria > Bacteroidota > Bacteroidia > NS11-12g > UBA955 > VMCP01. The sequence goes on along the minus strand of CAZYBT010000055.1, from coordinate 11,026 downwards.
ATTTTATCTGAAATACCATCTCCATCAGAATCGAGATCTTTATAATCTGGAAAAAGATCGCTATCGGTATAAATCAATTGATAGCCGGAAGCGTTATTGGCAAGTACTGGAACTCCATTTGCCGCAACACTCACTTTACCAAGTCCAACCCGCCCATTTCTGTCGGGATCATATCCATTATTTTCAATGATGTCAAGAATTTTGTCGTTGTCAGAATCGTAATCATAAACATTTGCATAACCATCTCTATCGAGATCAAGCAAAATATTCAAACCATTGTTTTCATCAACATCAAGAATTCCATCATTATCGGAGTCTTTATCCAGATAATTTGGAACGCCATCTGCATCATAATCCAAAGCTCTTTCAACATAATCAGGAATACTATCGTTATCAGCATCTCCCAACGCTACCATCACTTTAATCCACTTAACAGGAGATTTATTGCCATTTTCATCAATCAAAAATGCTTCTATCCAATTTTCACCTATATCGGTATTGAGAAATTCATTCTTCGAATATTGCACCTTACCAACTTTACAATTATCAGATGCAGAAATGATAAAATCTTGAGGGAAAAGGTGTGCAAAACCTGCAGTATCAATGTAAATTGTGGCATCCTTAGATATAAATTGTGGTGCAATGGTATCTTTTACTAAAACCGTAAATTGTTGAGATGTGAAATTTCCGTTTTTATCGATTGCAATCAACGAAACAATATTATTCCCAACATCGGTGCATGTAAAAATTGAATCAGACAAATAAAGCGATTGGATACCACAATTATCTGAGCACAAGCTAGCGAAAACATCCTTTGAAAGCTTCACAGTGCCATTTTGATTCAAATACAGGGTTTTATTTTCTGTAAATAACTTAGGTGATATGGTATCGAAAACTTTAAAATTCACAATTGCAATTGCAAAATTCCCAGAAGTATCAGTAATTGAATACAACAACAACTTATTTCCCACATCAGAACAATTGAAGGAATACTGACTCAAACTGCGCGATTTAATACCGCAATTGTCGTAACTACCATTATCAAAGAACATTGCATCTATGGTAAACTGTCCGTTCTTATCGAGATAAATGTTCTTATTTAAGGTTTTTATAACAGGTCGGATGGTATCGAGAACAGTAATTTCTGTTGTTGTTACAGTGGAGTTTCCTGATTGATCAGACGAGGTAAAGTTCACAGTTCTTTTACCCAATTCATAGCAGTAAAAACGATCCTTGTCTAAAGAGTATTTTTGCACACCGCAATTATCAAAAGTACCATTGTCGACATCGTAGATCGACAAAACAGCAAATCCAAAATTATCTAGATAAACCGACGTATTTCGAGTTTTATTCACCGGTTTGGATGTGTCGTAAACGGTAAGAGGCACTGTTGTTTGAATTGAATTTCCACTTGGGTCAGTAACCGTATAAACCACTGTATTACTGCCTAAGTTACCACAAGTAAAAACTGATTTACTGATGGCTTTAGACGCAATTTTGCAATTGTCAAAACTGCCATTATCGAAATCAGATGGTGCCAAAACAGCGTATCCATATTGATTCAAATACAATGCAACGGTTTTTATCTTTATTGTAGGTTTAAAAGTATCAATGACCGTAACTTTAACTGATTGTGTTGCTATATTTCCAGCTTGATCGGCAATTTTAAACGTTACAAAATTTGTTCCTATCTCACTGCAATCAAACTGTTGTTGGCTCACGCTAAACGATACAATTCCACAATTATCATAACTACCATTGTTGATATCGGAATCGGTTATTTTACCAATTCCAGAAGAATTCAAATAACAATTTACATTTTTATATACAATGACTGGTTTTACGGTATCAATTACATTCACTGTAACAAGCTGCGATGATTGATTTCCCGAATTATCTTTTACCTTGAATAAAATTTGATTGACACCAAGATTAGAACAATTGAATGTAGATTTTGAAATTAAAACCGAATCAATTTTACAATTGTCGTAACTGCCCTTATTTATTTGAACGGCTGTTAATGTTGCATTCCCTGAATTATTCAAATAAATGTTTACGCTTTGCGAGAGAAGTGTTGGTTTTACGGTATCTTTAACCAAAACCTGAGTGGTTTTAATGAATGCATTTCCGCTTAAATCTGTAGCCTTTACATTCACGGTGTTCATCCCTATTTCGTTGCAATTAAATGCAGTTTTTGATATGGAAATGGAAGAAATTTCACAGTTATCGGTGATTCCAGAGTCAATTTGTGAAAGTTGCAAGACCGCTAAACCTGAATTCCCAATAAAAATTGTTGGTTTTTTGAGGGACATAGAAGGCCTAGTTGTATCCAGATACTTCAGATAATAATTGATGGTGTCCGAACAATAATTTTTGTCTCTTAGAGATATAGCATATACCCCTTTGGGTAAATTTTTGTAAAGTGAATCACTTTGAAAAGGGCGACCATTTAACTGAAACGAATATGGCTTCAATCCACCCAAAGCTCCTAATTTTATTTGCCCCGTAGAGTCAGCAAAACAAACGGGGAATACACTAGACTTTAAACTTAACTGAAGCTGCGAAGGTTGATATACTTTTATAGTATCAAAAACTGTACATTGATTTGCATCTGAAACAGTGTAAGAATACGACCCAACATCAGCTGAAACCACATTTTGAGTAGCCGCATACAACGCACCTGAATTATCTAACCATTCATATGAATACGGCGAAGTACCGCCAGTAACATTCAATGATAAGGCTCCTTTTAATCCAAAACAAGAAGGTTGAATGGCTTTTTTTGTAACTGCAAGTATTTGCGGTTGTGTAATCACAATTAACTGTGAATCTTTACATCCTTTAGCATCTGAAATTTTAGCTTTGTAAGTACCCGCACCCAAGTTTTTGTTTGTGACAGCTGTCGATGAAAATGCCGATGGGCCAGTGATATTGTACGTCCATGGAAATGTCCCTCCAGAACCAAACAAAGTAAAGCTACCATTTTTCTGGTTGAAGCATTTCACATTTGTTGAAACATAAGCAAGTTCAAGTTCTTGCGGCGTACCAACCGTGTAAGTTTTTGATAAAACACATCCATTACTGTCGGAAATTACCACAGTGTAAGTACCAGCGCTCAATGAAACGATATCTTTTGTTTTTAAACCAGATGTCCAAGAATAACTATAAGGTTTAGAGCCACCTCCTACGGTCTGCTCAATCTTTCCATTCGACAAACCGAAGCAGGTAACATCGGTAATTTTTGAACTTGCAGATAATTGACTCGGTTCCGATACAAATGCTTGCCTGGATGCCGTGCAACCACTAGAATCGGTAACAGTGATCTGGAATAAGCCATAAGTTGCATCAAAAATATTTTGATCGTTAGATTGATAGGATGAGGGTCCCGACCAACTAAAATTGTAAGGTTTTCTACCTCCAGATACATCAGTTAAAATATGACCAGTTGCCCCATTATAACACAAGGCATCCTTTACCGATTTTATGTTCACATTTAATTGTGAAGGCATTAAAATTACGAATGCATGAGATGAAGTGCAATTGGCTGTATCTGTAACTGTAACAGAGTAGTTTCCTTGCGATAAACCAGTAATGATTGTGGAAGTTGAAGAGTAATTATTCGGACCTGTCCAAGCAACATTAAATTGTCCAATGCTACTCACAACATTCAATTTCGCCATACCGTCGGCAGAACCGAAACACTTAATATCTCCTTTTGACAAAGAACTAGTCAGTGTGTAAAGTGGTGATATTTGTATGGTAGTATCAAATTTGCAACCATTCCCATCTGTGATTTTGAGAGCGTAACTCCCTGAATTTAAGCTTGATATATTTTTACTCGTGCTCGTATATCCGGAGTTGTTAGTCCAATTGTAGATATATCCACCGGGGCCGCCACTCACAGACAAAGAAATTGCTCCTGTTCCAGACAAAGCACATTTAGGTTGAGTAGTAACTGCTGAAAGTATAAATTTAGAAGCTGGCGCAATGTAAACACTCAAAGTATCGGTTTTACTTTTGTCGTCTTCAACACAAAATAAATAAGTTCCAGGGGCTAATGAGTCAAATTTCTTTGAAGACTGAAATGATTGCCCAACTATTTTAAATTGGAAAGGTGAAGATCCACCGGTAACCTTTAATTCAACTTTTCCATCATTTGAATTCACACAGGATTCACTTGCCTTCGACAAGAGGCTTAACTTAGGACTACTTGCCGCAAAAAGGCCTGATGTCAAGATGAAGGTGAATAAAAAGAATACCCAACCTCTCAAGTAATTTCCAGAATATTTTTGACAGCTTATCATCTAATTAAACTGATTTTTTTAGTGAAACTGAATTGTTTGTTATAAATGTCTCTTATTCTCACAATGACTTCGTAATTGGCACTTGGAACAACAGATCCATTGTTCATCAATGTGCCATTCCAAGCTTGTGTAATTTCATTTGTTTCAAAAACTTTCAATCCATGCGGATCAAAAATTGTCATTGAAAAATCGCGTATTGAATGGAAGTGACCAACCACATTGTAATCATCGTTGATTCCATCTTGATTGGGACTAAAAGCTGTTGGGAATAATAAATTGAAGTCTGGCCAAACCCTCACTGTTTTCGTAGTTGTATCCATACAACCATCGGCTGAGGTTACAATCAATTGCACATCGAAATCACCTGTATCTGTATATTTATTCTTCGGAGATAACTCATAACTATAAGAACCAAGTGGATCTCCAAAATTCCATTCATAGCTCACAGCATTGTCACTCGAATCCATGAAATGTATGGTATCCTGCAAAATAGTTGCCCTTGGCGTCAAAACAGCGATTCGAGCTATTGGGTTTGGATAAATTACAGTAGAATCTAGGTGTTTTGAAATACATCCTTTATCTGACTTCAAGGTTAAATTCACATAATATTTTCCTGGGTAATTGTAGCGATGCAGAGGCAGAGAATCGGTTGTATTTCTGCCATCACCAAGATTCCATTCGTAGGTTGAAATATTTCCAGAAACAATACTCGCGTTTGCTCGAATGAGTGAACTTGTATTCTGACAGACGCTTGGAATTTGAATGTTTGCTTCAGGGAACGGGTTCACAGTTATGTACGTTGACGCAGTGTCAATACAAGATGAATCATTTTCAACAATGAGTTCAACGAGATGTTTGCCAGAATATTCGTACACCAATTCTTGTGAGCTTCCAGTTCTTAAATCTAAATATGGTCCATCATGGAAAATCCAACTTTCTTCGGGAATAGAATTTCCAGATGACAAATTGGTAAAATAAAATTTATTCGATTCCAAACACTGTTCTACTTTGTCTGACAAGATTCTTGCCAATGGGGCTTCATTCACAATAACCTTTGATGTCGCAGTGTCGCTGCATCCAAAGTTCGTGGTTTGAATGTAACTGACTTTATATTTCCCAGGAAGTTCGAATGAATATTTTAAAGTATCTGTTTGATCAAATTCCTTTTTATCAAGAAGCCATTTTTTGGATATGATATTAGAAGGACTAGGAGCCGCCCAAAATTCAAATTTTTGGTCGTTTTGACAATATGAGTTTCCTGATTGCCTAAACTGAGCATCTGGCATTGGAACAACACGAACAAATCCAAAGCTTTTGTCTTCACATAAATTTTCAGTAGTTGTAGTGAGTTCAACTCTGAACAATCCCGTGTCGTAATATTCATATGTCACAGGTTTAACAGATAACACAGTATCAATAGTGCCATCACCAAAATCCCAAGATAAGATTGCAAACCTTTCACCTTCCAATCTAGATTGATTTCCAAATGTGAACTTATTTCCTTTAAGACATTGAAGGGTATCAAAAAACTGAACACTTGATTTACCTTGAGGAAAAACAATAATCTTTTTCACAAACGAATCAGCGCAACCCTCAGAGGTAGTACCAATTAAGGTAATTGATTTCGCACCATCTGTGTCAAATGATTTCACTGGACCAAATTGCGAAGATGTTGTTCCATCAGAAAAACGCCAGAAGTAATTCACAGATTCGGTACCATTATAAACGGAGGAATTATCTGTTTTGAAAATATTCCCTTTAAAACATACATTCGTTTGGTTCGTTGAAAACTGTACAATGGGTTGTTCGGTGATTTTAACAAATTTTGAAACTGTATCTGTACAGTTATTGTTGGTTATCATTGTGAGTAATACCTTGTAATAACCAGCAGATGCGTAAGTGTAACGGCCAATGAAATTTGATTGTATGCTATTATCTCCAAAATTCCAATTTGCCACCATTTTCCCATCAGACAACGCAGAATTGTTGTAAAAAATAAAATCATTACCCTTTAAACATTGAATTGAATCATTCATGTAGAAACGCGCTTTAGGATTAGGTTTTATGGCCAATCCTATGATCATCGAATCTTTACAACCTTTATTGCTCGATGCCACCAATTTTACCGCTTTATTCGAAGCAAAGTTGTAAGATTTCATAGGATTCTGAAGTGAGCTTGAGGTCGTATCGCCAAAAGCCCATTTATAGGTTAATGTACCCTGTGAAATATTAGAACCGTTTGTAAATTGAAAATAATTTCCTTTCAAACATTGCATTTGGTTATTCACAGTGAAACTTGATTTTGGTTGGGCAAAAACAGTGATTTTTTTAGTCATTGAATCGGCACATCCAACAGAACTTTTGGTAACAAGTTTAATGTTATAACCCCCCTCAGAGGCATATGTCACAGATGGACTTAAACCGCTTGATTTTTGCGTATTCCCAAAATCCCAAAAATGATAAAGCGTTCCACTGCTAATCGTAGATAGATTGTTGAGTTTAAAATCGTTGTTCTTTAAGCATTGGGCAGTATCAGAAATCGAAAAGAGTACAGAAGGATTAGGATTAACAACGATGGTTTTTTTCGTACTATCCGTACATAAAAACACTGAATTCGCGTACAAGGTTACGGTGTATGTTCCGCTGTTTAAATAATTCCATGTCGGATTTGTACTTACATCAGATTTTCCATTGCCAAACTTCCAGCCATAAGTGAGTGTTGAACCACCTGTAATGGAACTCAGATTACTTGCAGTAAAAGAATTACCCGTTAAACATTGTGACAAATTATTCAAACTAAACGAAGGAAGCGGCTGGGGATGAATTTTAACATTTGTAAAATTACTATCCTTACAACCATTGTTTGAGTTCACTACCAATTTAATCAAATATGTTCCTGAAGCAGAAAATGACTTTTGAACGGTTTTACCTGTGTCTGTGCCAACAGTTCCGAACGTCCAATGGTACTTCAAACCCGAATTGTCGGCATTGCTGCTAAGCGATGTGAAATCGAATTTATTGTTGTGTAAACATTTCGCACTGTCAGATTTTTGAATATTCACCATTGGTTGAGAATATACCTGTATCCACTTTGAAAGTGTATCAACACATCCATTGTCTGAAGTTGCTGTCAAGAGAACTTTATAGGTTCCATATGAAGTATATGTTTTTGTGGGAGAATTTAGTCCGCTACCCAAGCCATCACCATAAGACCAATTGTATGAATTTGTACCAACATTGATGAAACTATTGTTGGTGAATTTAAACTGATTGTTATTTAAACATTGATTTGAATTTGAAATAGTAAAATCTGCTTTCGGACTTGCAAACACTTGTATATTTTTTGTCACAGAATCTGAGCATCCATTTGAAGTTTTTGCAGTTAGCTTGATTGCATAAGTTCTAACAGTATTAAAAGTTTTGATAGCATTCGTGGCTGTAGAGAATTGTGTATCGTTATATTTCCAATTGTAAGTCAATGTCCCTCCAGAAAATCCTACTGAAGAATTGTTTACAAACTGGAAATTTTGATTTTTGATACATTGAGAGGATTTATTAATGGAAAAATCAACCACTGGATCCGGATAAACTTGCACTTGTTTGGTTGAGCTATCCACGCATCCAATGCTGTTGGTAACAATGAGTTTGATAAAGTAACTACCCGCGGCGCTATAACTCTTCTGAACGTTTACATTGTTACTGTATGTTGCATCACCAAGATCCCATTTGTAAGATAATCCAGTACCATTCAATGTTTGAGTGGCATTTAACAATTTAAACGTATCGGTATTGTTGCATTGGTTTTGAGGCTTCAAAAATTGGAATGAAACCAACGGATTTGCTGTCACTAGTATTGGTAAAACCAAACTATCGAGACATCCATATTGGCTGGTTGTTTTTAATTTTACAGAATAGTTGCCATAACTCGAATACGAAATATTTGGATGAGCACTGTTTGAAGTATTCCCATCGCCAAAAGACCAAAGATAATTCAAACTACCTCCACCCGTTACAATTGAACTAGAATTGTAAAATTGGAACGAATTTCCAACAAAACATTGAGTATCATTATTCATTGAAAAATTCGATTTGGGCTTTGGCATCAAACGAATGTTCTTTTCAACAGAATCAATACATCCAAAACTAGTGGTGGCAAACAACTTTGTCTTGAATAAACCAACGTTCGAATATTTCTTTGTTACACTGCTACTATTTGAAACTGAACCATCTCCAAAGTCCCACGACAATTTGATAACTCCGCCACCAGATTTTACTTTTGAAGAATCGGTATAAACAAATGTATTATTGTTTACACATTGTAAAGGGTTGTTAATTCCAAAATTTGCGGTAGGTTGAGGCATAACCTGAACAATTGAATACGCCGTATCCCCACAACCGAATGCATTAGAAACGATAAATCTGATATTCTTTTGGCCGTCTTTACTATACTTTTTTGATGGATTTGCGGACGCTGAAATACTTGAATCTCCAAAATTCCAATAATAGTTCAAGGCATTGTTGATAGAATTTGAAATGCTGCGGTCAGAAAAATTAAAAATATTGTCAGACAAACACTGTGTGTTATTGTCTATGGTAAAATCTGCAGTTGGTGTGGGATTTACTGAAATTTGAGACAATGTACTATCAACACAACCATACTGATTTGTTACAGTAAGTGAAATGTTAAACTTTCCGGTATTAGCATAACTATGTTTCACTTGAGTGAAACTGCTCGTAGGAACGAACATAGTATCGGTGCCATCAGCAAAGTTCCATTTCACTTTTTTGGTCATTGACCCAACAGCAGAAGAAGAATCTCTCAAAGTAAAAATATTACCCTTAAAACAACTTGACAATTTAGATGTATAAATTTTAGCCTTTGATGCGGAGAATAATGGAACTCTTAATGTATCTGTGTCAACACAATTTTTAGATCCAACTTCTGCAACCAATTGGATTTCTTTCAATCCACCAACTATAAATCTCTTGGAAATAGAAGAGTCTGTGCTTTGTGTTCCGTCAGGAAATTTCCATAAATAACTTTGAATTTTTTGCCCATTAGCCTCAACTCCCTTTAAACGCAAATCGTTGTTCACACAAGAATCAAAGTTGATGCGTTGAATCTTGATTTGTGGAGCATCCAAAACTGTTAAGGTTACTGATGCAGAATCAACACAGCCTTCATTAGATGTGATTTTTAATTTTAGAGGATATTGTCCAGCAGTATTTTGGGTATATGCAAAGGAAGTATCTGAGCTTATGAGCGATTGGTTTGAATACCATTGTGATAGATAATTCTCTTGCCCAGAAAAAGAAACACGAGAAAGATTGAAATCATTAGCATCTCCAAAACACTTGATTTGTTTGTCGGTATGGATTTGGACTTGCGGGTTGTCTAATGTCTTTGCGAAACGATTCCCCGTGTCTGAACATCCAAAAATCGTGATTACCGTGGTTTTTACCTTAAAAGTCCCCGTGTCATACATCGAAAATTTAACATTGGGTTCGCCAATGTTCCAATAAAAAGTATCTATATGGCCTGGAGAATATACCTCATAAATGGCACCATAGATGGTATCTAAATTGCCCGCTTGTGATGTGTTATTTAATTCAAATCGATTCCCTTTTAAACACAAAACACTATCAATAAAACTTACATTAATTGTTGGCTTGGTTGTGTAAACCAAATCAAAAGTGGTATCGTCTGTACAACCATTGTTTGTAATTACCCTGTATGAAATTTGATGATTGCCTGAATTTACTGGAAGAAAGCTGATAGCATTTTCATTTCTCACAGTATCTACACCACCCAATAACCAATATTGATCCGAAATCATTGCCGATGATCCCCCGTTCACATATACCGTATCAACGTATGCCTTAAAAAAATAATGACTGTCGTTTGTGAGCACATTATCGCAAAATCGATTGCCAGTTGAGCTAATTACGTTTGCAGTTGCATTGGAATAAATTTTTATGGTTAACGAAGTGTCGAACAAACAGCCTTTCACTGTTAACAATTCCAATTTCAACTCCGACGAATCTGTTACTTGAGAAAATGACTGAACCAAATTGAGATTGCTTGAAATTGTACTTTGATTGTATTTCCAATTACGGCTGTATTGTATTGGCGAAGCCGTGCTGTCCGAAAAACTAAAAAAGTTATTCCCCAAACACTGTGAAATGGCCGAATTCTTGCCGATTATCGGATGAATCTCCTCTACATACAGCATCTTAGAAACCGTATCCTTGCAACCACTATCGTTTTGTACAATCAAATCAACCTTGTAAATCCCTCCTGACACAAATGTGTATTGAAAATTGGTATCGGTTGAAGACAGATTGTTGTTGACATACCAGCCATATGTTAAATTCTGTCCCGAAGAATCAAAGCTCAGATTTTGAATTTCAAAAGAGTTTCCTTGGACGCATTGTGTATCAGCAGTAATTGCAATCAATTTAGCAACTAAAGAATCGCAACCGTCAATGGAAAACATCTGATTCGAGGATTCCAAAATACTGCTTTTTTCGGCTTTATTAAAAAATACCAAATTATTGGTATTTTTAGAAATCCCTATTGAAAATGAGATAAATCCAAACAGAAATAGGCTCAACCATGATTTGAAATTGCGGCTAAAAAACCGACTAATCCATTGATTATCTGTGGTGTTAATTGATTTATATCGAATTACTTGCGACATTGACTGACAAGTTTACAAAAA
>CAZYBT010000054.1:0-16444 GCA_964645755.1 uncultured Rhizobium sp. | reverse complement strand
CATGAGATTTTGCGTTTTTTGCAAATAAATTCCACAAATCTTTTGTAATGTGGTAGGCGGAAAATACATTCAACTCCATCATTTGTCGAAATTGTTGAGAATCTTCCTCCATCATCTTCCCTCCGAGGAATACACCAGCATTGTTAACCAACACATGAATCTCTGAAAATTTATCACGAACAGATTGCGTAAACAATTGGCAACCTGATGCCGTTGACAAATCGGATGCTTGATAAAAGCATTGAACACTGTATGTAACCGAAAGATATTCAGAAACTTCTTTCAATTTCAGTTCATTCGTGCCTCCTAAAAAAAGTGAAAATCCCTCAGCAGCAAATTTCTCGGCAACTGCATATCCAATGCCGCGCGATGCTCCTGTAATAACAACTACCCGATGTTGATTCATTGTTCAAAAATGCTTCAAAGCAAATCAGAAACCAAATAATCGGGAAATTAATCTTCGTCTTGATCTGATTTTGGCGAATCTTCAGCCTCTTCTTCCTCTTCTCCCTCTGCCTCTGCATCTTTTCCTAGAGGACGAATCATTTCGTCTAAGTCGTCTTCAGTTAAAATTTCTTTCGCTTTTGCACTCAATTTCACCAGATAAATTCTATCTTCAGTTTCCAAACGAACTGCAGTGACTATTTCACCTTTCGAATTGGGGAAACGTACCGTTTTACCCGCAATTCCTTGCGGATATGTTTCGTTAAACAATTCCAGTAATTCTGGAGACAATTTAGAATAATCTGTTACAACTTTTAATTTGTTATCCATAGACGTAAATTCGATTGTAAAATTAACACCCGAAAACACTCACATGTTGAAGGTTTATTCACATTTTTTAACAAAGTATCAAATTTTGTGCAATTTCAATAATTCACTGATAATGAAATGTTCCGAGCCTCAACTCAACCACTACAGTTACCTGTGAATGTGCAAAACAAATTAAATTGCCATGTTTTATCCGTTCATACTCACCAAAAATTCATTGTTATCTTTGGTATTTTGCATGTATTTGAGGAAGGTGTTCATCGCCTCTTCTGGGTTCATGTCCGATAAATGATTTCTCAATACCCACATGCGCTGCAATGATACTTTGTCGATTAAAAGATCTTCTCTTCGTGTGCTCGAAGCCAAAATATCAATAGAAGGGAAAATTCTCTTATTTGCCAATTTTCTATCCAACTGCAATTCCATGTTACCCGTTCCTTTGAATTCCTCAAAAATAACTTCATCCATTTTTGAACCAGTATCTGTTAATGCAGTTGCAATGATGGTCAATGACCCACCATTTTCAATGTTTCTCGCAGCACCAAAAAATCTTTTTGGCTTATGTAAGGCATTGGCATCAACACCGCCCGACAGTATTTTACCAGAAGCCGGCTGTACTGTATTGTACGCCCTCGCCAAACGGGTAATTGAATCAATAAAATCACTACGTCATGACCACATTCCACAAGTCTCTTAGCCTTTTCCAAAACCATGTTGGTAAGTTTCACATGTTTGTCTGCCGGTTCATCGAAAGTACTTGCAACAACTTCTGCACGAACACTTCTCGCCATGTCCGTAACCTCTTCAGGTCTCTCATCAATCAACAGCACAATCATATACACCTCAGGATGATTTGCAGCAATTGCATTCGCAATCCCCTTCAATAACCAGGTTTTACCCGTTTTCGGTTGTGCTACAATCAACCCCCTTTGTCCTTTTCCTATCGGCGATACCAAATCGATAATTCTATTTGGATAGTTCTTCGGATTGTCGCATAGATTTAATTTTTCATCCGGAAACAATGGTGTCAAATGTTCAAAAGCAACCCTGTCTCTTACCTCTTCTGGTGTTTTACCATTCACAGATTCAATTTTAACCAAACAAAAATATTTCTCGTTGTCTTTTGGTGGTCGAATACTCCCTTTTACGGTATCCCCCACTTTCAATCCGTTTTGTTTGATCATATATCCAGGCACATACACATCATCTGGCGAAGCCATATAATTGTAGTCTGGGGATCTTAAAAATCCATATCCGTCTGGAACCGTTTCTAATACTCCTTGTGTAAATACAACACCCTCCATTTCCATCAATTGCGCCAAAATTTCACGTTTTCTTTTTTCGTCTTCCGTTTCTTTTGGTGGTTGAGGTTTCTCAGATTGCTCAGTGTTCTCTATCCCTTTTTCAGTTTGCTTATGAACATGCTGCCCACGATCATTCCTTTGCTGATTCTGATGTCGGTTTTGCTGATTTGGATGCCGGTCTTTTTTATGAGGGACATCAGAATCAACTGATTTTTCACCTGACGTTTCAGACTGATCCACTGGACTATCAACGTTGGCTTTCTGTTCAACTTTGGAAAGAGTATTGTCAGCAGATGTCGTTTGTTTATTTCTTCTTTCACGAAAATTTCTATTCTCCTTTTTCGCCGAGTTCTCCGAAGATTCTTGAGTCAAAGGAAATCCATTTTCAGTTTGATTTTCAACGGCAGTTGGGAGATTTGTTTCGTTATTTGATTTTTCCGAAATTCTTTTGCGCTTACCGTTTGGCTTGTCATTGGATTTTACACTTTGAGAATCTTCATTCACAATCGTTTCTGTTACATTAGATGCAGGTTCTGAACTATTTGCAACCGTTTCAATTGCAGAAATCAAGTCTGGTTTTTTTAATTTTTCGGCAGATTGAATTTCCAAAGCCGCTGCCAAAGTGCGTAAATCCGCAACACTCATTTTACCGAGATCCGGTGTATTTGCCATATATTATGTGAAAAAGAAAATAATTTTAAGATTAATTGATATTTGAATTCCTTAGAAGGGAAAATAGCCTCTGGTAAAAACCCGATAACTCCTCAAATCGTGTGCAATAATAAAGGATAATTTAGATTTCTCAAAATTATTTGCATTTTTTGCAAATCTTTGGCCCCTAATCCCTCTAACCACCCTAATCTGCCTAATCCCTCTAACCCTCCTAATCGTATTGCTCAAAGAAATACTGACGTCGGTTATATCCCATTTCCTTTAACTTCTGCCTCGTTTGAACACACATATCCTTCCAACCACAAACAAAAATCCTCACATCCGAGCCAATGTCCCTCAAAATTTTCTCATAAAAAGTATGAACATATCCCGTGTTTGGAACATCTGTTTCCCGACTAAAGACAGTTATAAAATGAAATTGAGGAAATTGTAACGACCATTTTTCTAACATTTCTGTATAAAGGAGATCAACTTGATATCGATTGCCAAACACGAGATAAACCTGATTGCAATTCAAATCTAAAGCTTTATCAATCATACTAATAAAAGGCGCCACCCCTGTTCCAGTGCAGATAAAAACAGATGGGAATTTGCTAAATTCTTCTTTATATACGAAGGTTCCCTGCGGTTCAGACATTTCAATTTGATATCCTGTTTTTAGTTGAAATAACCAAGGAGTGAATTTACCTTTGGGATTCAATGCAACACACAATTCTATAGTTTCACCGCTACTTTTTGAAGCTATTGAATAGCTCCTAGCGTTTTCAAATTCAGGCAGCTCCGGACAAAAAAGTGTGACAAACTGTCCGGGCTGAAATTCAATGATTTTGTTATCTGTAGGTTTTAAGATAAATCTTTTTACTCGGGGAGATTCGTCGATTATCTGGATAATTTCTACTAACACTTAGCAAAAATACGACATTCAAACCTTATTTTCGCTCTTACAAATGATTTCCAATCTTCGATTTCCAACAAAGTTTTTATGCTTGGTGATGCTTATCATCGGACCATTTTTTTCTCTGAAAGGAAACCAGATTTTGATTCCAATGGACGAATCACAGAAGAATCATTTAAAATCCTACGGAATTGCCTTTTGGTTGCTCGATAAACAGAAATCTGAAGTCACTTGGCTCTTAAATTACAGAGGTGGAAGCTTTATGGCTCCATACAACGCAACTTTGGAAACAGAATGTAAAACAAGAGGTGTAAGCTTTGAGGTGATTTCTAATGCCGAAGCAAATGGAATTGAAAATACCATAGCCGATCCCTCAATCAATATGAATATGGTGAAACTGCTCAATGCACCCAAAATTGCAGTTTATTCGCCCAAGACCAAACAACCATGGGATGATGCAGTGACCATGGTTCTCACCTATGCCGAAATTCCTTACACCGTTGTTTTCGACGACGAAGTTTTAGAAGGAAAGTTACTTGAATACGATTGGCTTCACCTTCATCATGAAGACTTTACAGGTCAGTTTGGAAAATTCTTTTCATCATACTCTACTGCACCATGGTATCAAGCTGAAGTTCGTGAAGGCGAAAATATGGCAAAAAAACACGGCTACAAATCAGTGAGAGAACTCAAAAAAAATGTGGTCCTTAAAATCCGTGATTTTTGCCTAGGCGGGGGATTTTTGTTTGCAATGTGTTCTGCAACAGATACTTACGACATTGCCCTGGCAGCACAAAATACCGATATATGTGAAGTTATGTTTGATGGTGACCCAGCTGACAGAAACGCACAACAAAAGTTGGATTTTAATCAATGTTTTGCATTTAAAAATTTTAATCTCGAGGAAGACCCCTATGTGTATGAATTTAGCAATATTGACGTAAATCCAATGTCGAGATCAGTCACCGAAGAAACAGATCTGTTTACACTTTTTGATTACTCCGCCAAATGGGACCTCATACCGAGCATTCTTTGTCAAAATCATACAAGAACCATCAAGGGTTTCATGGGACAAACAACCGCTTTCAAAAAAGATTTGGTTAAAAGTGATGTGCTTGTGATGGGTGAAAATGCACTCATCAACGAAGCGAGATACATTCATGGAAGCATGGGTAAAGGTACTTGGACATTTTTTGGGGGACATGACCCTGAAGACTATCAGCATTTGGTGGGTGAACAACCAACCGATTTAAATTTACACCCCAATAGCCCTGGATACCGATTGATTTTAAACAACATTCTGTTTCCTTCGGCTCAAAAAAACAAACAAAAAACTTAATGATGTTTCAAAAAGAAACATTGAAAAAACATCTTCCATTTCTATGCATCCTATTGGTTGCTATATTTTTACGACTTTTTAGAATCCAAGATTTTCAATTTGATTCCGACGAGTTGAGTGCAATTTTTCGGGCGCAAAAAGCACTTTGTTGGAATGAACATATTCAAAATGGAGTTTTGATTGATGGTCACCCCGCCGGTTTGCAAACTTTACTTTGGCTGTGGATACAGGTCTTCTCGTTTTCATTGCTTCCATTGAATTGGATTGCTGCTTCATTTGGCATTTTCAATGTAGTTTTAATCTACGCAATTACGCGAAAATTATTTTCGGAAAATTCTGCACTTTTTGCAACAATTTGTGCGGCAGGCCTTTGGTGGCAAGTCGATTTATCCCTTTGGGTAAGGCCTTATGTCTTTGGCCAATTTTTTACGATCGCAACTCTGTATTTGATTCAACTCAATAACCCATCCAAACTTTCAAATCATTGGACCTTATTGAGTTTTTCCATGGCAGGTGCTTTTTATATGCATCATTTTGCCTTTTTAAGTTCCATATTGGTAGTTTTTGTATCGATTGTGACTCAACCCCAAAAACGAAAAAGCATTTTCAAATCACTGCTTTTCCTAGTCGTATTGAGTATCCCTCAAATTCAAATTGTATTGACTCAATTGAAAACTGGAGGATTGGATTGGCTAGGAAAGCCTCAACTTACTTTTATTTGGAAACATTTATATAGTATTTTCAATCACTCACGATTCAATTGTTTATTCATTTTATTGGGAAGTATTTTAGGCATTTATTCTTCTGTAAAATTTAAAAAATATTCAAATTATCGGATATCGGGATTGTTGTTATTTTTATGGGTAATGCCGATAGTGATTGGATACGCATATTCCATTTTTTTCAAGCCAGTTTTACAAAACAATGTCTTGTTCTTTTCCTTCCCTTTTTTAATAATTGGGATAAGTCGCTTTGTTTCTGATATCAAAAGACCCCTCGCGCTGATATTTTTCTCCCTCTTTTTAGGATTGGTTTCTATTCAATTATGGACCAAAAAGAAACGATTTAATGTTGAGATAAAAGATGTTTATCATACGCAAATTCAATTCCTCAGCTCTCATTCTAACGATGAATCTTTGATTGATGGACCTCCTGATGTATTTGAATTTCACCGAAAAAATTTAAATTTCAAAGATTCTGACTTCAATGCTCCTAACATTTGGAATTTGTCTCAAAAACCTTTTGATGTTTCAACATTGGTAACGAAAATGATGTCCCTCAAAAGAAAATCTCAATTTAATTTATTAACCAATTCAGGTACAAATCCAATGATTCGCCCAATGGTTCATTATTATTTGAATCAATACAAAGTTGATTATTTTATTGGAGGACAAATAGATCAATTTGAAATCCCTCAAAATTTTGACACAAGCATTTTTAAATCAAACCATGTTGGTACATCTTCATTGCTACAGCCAATAAAATCAATTGTTTTGGATACATCGGCTTGTTTTTATTTCAACATTGGAGAGACAGTTAAACCCAATGATCTCCTTTTGTTTGTTTTAGATAAACCAAATCATCCGAATGAATTAAGTATGGTTACTGCCATGATTCAACCTAAGTCGAAGACATTATTCATTCCAAAAGAGGAGGAACAAATTGATTGGAGGTCAAGTAGTTGCCACAACTATTGGTCAGCAGGAATGAACAAAGCTTTTCACGTTTTGAAACTTTCTGATATTCCAAAATGGAATAAAAACACCCGGGTGAGGATTGGAATTGAAGGAAAAATCGAAAAAAATGAAAAGTTTAGGATTGAAATCTATAGATTTTCAGGCAATCCCTATCAATATGGTATTGATTAGTTTTTTGGCTTTACAATGGTAAAGACCCTCGACAAATTAAACCCAAATCGAATTCCATAAGCATCCCAAGTTTCTCTCGTATTTCCAATGAATTGAGCCTCGTTTAGTCCCAAACTATTGGTAAAATGAAGTTGAAAAACATGTCCGCCCGTTTCAATATCAAATCCAACCGATAAACTGTTTACCAAGTTGTTGTGATTGGTTAAAAGGGGAATATATTCAAGGTTCATGGTAGTTCTTGGAGTCAATTTTTGACGCATACCAATTCCCAACGCAATTTTTGAAAAATTACGACCGTATTCAATATTCCACAATACGGTTGGTGAAAATTGGAAACTGAACCCTTCCGAAACTTTTTTACCAATAATTAATTGAGCTGTGTGAGTAAGGCGTTGACTGTATGTAATTTGATCATAATAACTCCCAATTAAATTTTCAATTCCATAAAACAGAAGTGCCGTAACAGGCCTATGATTGCCTTTTTGTTGACGTAAAAATCGGTATTTAAAGTAGGCATCCACATTTTTAATTGAAGATAAATTACTTCGACCTATTCCGACCATCAAATTGGGGGTAACGCCATACTCAACACCAAATCGAATGGTTGCTTTGTCCAACCCAAATGCGTTGATTGGTCCTTCATTGACAGCACCGAATCGATGGTTCATTTTGAAATCCAGCACCCCTGCACCTAACATTTCAAGGCTCTGTAAATTCACAACTTTAGTTGTTTTAAAAGCATAATCTACATATTGCTTTTCTTCAACTTTGGGTTCATCTGCCAATAAATCATCATCTTGTGCGCTCAACAGAACTGGTATCAACGTCAATACTGACAATACCGCGATTCTCAAATACTTTTTTACCATCTTCTAACAATATTAAACCCTAAACAAAATTGTGACATTGCTGAAACAGCTTGATCTGAAACCATCACATACGGTTCGTTCAATCCCCTTGAATTCGATAAACTGAGCTGAAATACATGTTTGGGAGTATAATACTCTACACCAAATCCAATTGAAGGATTTTGATTTTGGGGGACAAGCGAGGAATTTGTGAAATTCAAGCTCCCTTCGAAAGTAACATATACCTTTGGAATGACTTTAGCTCTCAAATAAGCGGCACAAACAACATAATCATTTACATCTGTCGATTGATCAACCAAATTAAAATGAACTAAAGTTGGTGAAACTCCAATATAAAGCGCTTGATTCAAATTAAAGGAAGCCGAAAGTGAATGGGTAAAATTCATCCGGTGGGTGAAGAAAAACGGCGAAAGTCCCCAGTCATTCGTAGCTCTGCCATCTACCATTACATCAGCCAAATACGTTAAATGAAATTTTGAACTATTTTTTCCAATCAACCGATATTTGAAATATGTGTTATACGTTTTCTTCAGACTACTGCGACCAACTCCAAGAGTTAGATTTTTGGTTAAGCCGTAATCAAAACCCAATCTCATACTATTCAGATTGTCTATACCCCAAAGTTGATCTATACCTCCGTCTATTTTCCCAAATCGATGTTGAATAGACAATTCAAAGCTACCTTTAGGCAATACTGCTGAACTTTGAAAATTGATGATTCGGTTGGATTTTAAATGAATTGGCAAATCTACAAGCGGTTGATACGCAACATCATCATCATCAAGTTTAAGTAAGCCAATTTTGACGTTGGTTGAATCTTCCGAACTTTCGGAGTTCGCTCTGAGTGAACCAAATTTTAATGCACATGACAAGAGAATCGTTATCAGTTTCAATGTTTTCATTGTTGATATCCCCCTTGAATCCAAGCATCTAATTTTGATAATTCACAACTTCCCCATTTAGAACCACCTTTGGGCATATTTGAAGCCGTACCATCCTGTTTCACGCTTCCAACAAATTTTCCGTTTTTTATACAATCTACAACCGAAACATAGTCATGCAATTGAATTCCAGCAGAGGGATTTGAAGCATTGTGGCAACCTACACAAGACTGATTCACCAATACAGATATGTCTTTTGTATAAGTAAGTCCTGTTGTATTGCATTTATTCGGTCCGTACAATTCTTCTTTTTTATCATAGTAACAGGAAGAAATTGTAATCAATATGAATATAACTGCTATCGTTATTTGTCGGATATTAATCATTTTGACACCCATTTTTTATCCATTTTTGCAGTTGTGTAATCTGGCAATTGGTTAAACGTGGAGAACCGTAAGGTGGCATAGAAACAAACCCATTTTGGCTTGTTACTGAACCCATTAAACGCCCACTAAGCGCAACAGTTTTTACACCATTGTGATTTGATAAGTCGATTTGTCCAGATGCATTATTTCCAGAATGACAACCTGTACAATTTGACATAATTTTTGCTACTGCATTGCTATAAGAAAACACATTTGAATCGCACTGAACAACGCAATTCGTTCCGTTTTTAGCACCTGCAGCAATCCAAGACTTGAGATAAACCTTTTGCTCACGGGTTAATGCTCCATTTGGGGGCATTTCACCGTCAACTATCACTTCCCAAACTTCGGAATTGTCGGGATTACCTGGTGTAATACCTTTTTTCATAATGGCTGTATAATTCGACAAATCATACTTGTCTGCATGAGTCACAGCATCATGACAACCTGACATGGCACAATTCGAAACAAAAATCGGAAGGATGTCTCTCTCAAAACAAATGCTATCTCCACTAATAAGCTCTAAATTCTCATGTTTACAAGATGTCAATAAAAACGACCCCAATGCAAGCGCACTGAGAGCTGGGAGAATGATTTTTTTCATGTTATTTTTTCTTTTTAGGAGCCAAATCACAATTCACTTTGAGTGCAATTGAATTTGAGATTTGATTCACATTATTCTTTGGAATTTTGATTCCATAGTCTGAGCAAAGAATGCTAAAATTTGCTTGAAGATTGACAGTTGTTCCTTTCACTGTAATCTTTCCTGGAACAACAACTTCCTTGCTCACTCCGTGCATTTCCAATGTTCCCTCAGCCACAACTTCATAAACACCATCTGAATTGAATTTAACGGCCGATAAATCTTTAATTTTGCCTTTAAATGTGCTATTGGGAAAAGTTGCTGATTCCATGTAATTCTCTTGAAAGTGAGATTGCATCAAGGCTTTTTCAAATTGAAAAGAATTCACCGGTACTTTAAATTGTATCACCCCTTTATCTGCCGACACGGCAGCTGAAACTTGGTTATTCTTCGCTGAGAATTCCTCAAACTTAGTGGCACTTACAAAATCAATATTTCCTGTTGAAGTGCTGAATACTTGCGCATTTACCGAAATCGAAATGACTGATAGAATGCTAAAAATGAAATGTTTCATATATGTATAGACGGATTTTTATTTACTTTAGATTACAACGGGCGAAATTTAATACGATTTCTGACAATAAATCGTCTTCAGACTCTGGTTTTGTGATGCCACTACATTCACATTGCAATTTCACTTTGTCGCCAGAAACCAATTTTTTCAGTACCTCAACGTTCGATTCATGAAAATTAGCATTTACAATAAAATCTTCTACTCCACTCTTCAAAACCAGCGTTTTGGATCTCCCATTTTCAACGATACTCTCTATTTCCGCATCAAATTCAACTGATTTACCGGTGAATTTCGCACTAAATTTATCTGTCTCCAACAAACCAGCCTCTTTTACAACGTCTGCAAGATTTTCTGTGTAATCAGGAGTACCATCACTTACAAATTCCGAAGGTTTGGTGTACAAGTAGTATCCAATTGTACCACCAATTAAAACCAATGCCGCAACAATCAATATAATTTTTTTCATAACCAGATAGATAAGTTCAATAATTTAGTGAAATTTGTGTGTCAAAATACAAATGTCGTATGTACTTTCTTAAGAACAAAAATTATACCAAGATATTGCAAATCTTTTCGTTTTTATTTTTCGCAATAGCTTCTATTTCCGTATCAAACGCACAAGTATCTGTAGAAATCCACACAGCAAAAAAGATATATGTAGCTGATAGTCAAATGTCTACAGTAGAAGCCATGGCCATTCAGGGTGGCATGATTCTGCAAACAGGAAACCTACAAGATATTCAAAAAAATTACTACCAAGCTAAAGTAATTCATCATAAAGGAATCTTGTACCCGGGATTCATCGACGCACATTGTCATTTTCTCGCATATTGTCGCGGCACCAAAGAACTCAATGTTTTCGGCGTTCAAAGTCCCACAAAAATTGCCAAAATGGCAAAAAAGTTTTCAAAAAAGACAAAGCGATTTTGGATAGTTGGACGAGGATGGGATCAAAACCTTTGGAATAACACCGAATTTCCGACTAAGGAATTACTCGACAATCAATTATCGAAACGACCAATTTGTTTGTCTCGCGTAGATGGTCATGCCGTTTGGGTCAATACCAAGGCAATTGAGGTGTTGAAATTAAATCCAGATACCACCATTTCCGGAGGTGAAATTGTGCGCGATAAAACAGGGAAACCAACAGGAATTTTTATAGATAATGCTGCAGACTGGATATTGTCGCAAATTCCAAAATTAGACGAAGAAACCCTCACCACTGCTGTAAAAAAGGGATTGAATCAAGTTTATGCCAATGGATTAACTACTGTGGACGAAGCAGGACTTGAACTTAGTGACATACAATTGATTGACAAACTACAGAAAAAAGGAACTTTTGATTTAAGAGTGTATGCCATGTTGAGTTACAATGCTGAAAATGTTCAATATATCATGTCTCAAAATCCATTCTTCGATCATCCTACATTGAATGTGAGGTCGATGAAATTTTATCTCGATGGTGCACTTGGTTCGAGAGGGGCTTTGTTGAAGCATGATTATTGCGATCGAAATGGACATCGGGGGTTACAATTGTTAAAAATGAGTGATTTTGAACTGTGGAGCTCGGTTCTCTTACAAAGAAACTATCAAGTTTGCGTTCACGCCATTGGTGATAGTGCAAATTCTCTCGTTTTAAAAAGTTTCAAGAAATTGATACCAAACAATTTAAACTTGAGGTGGAGAATAGAGCATGCACAAATAGTTTCACCCAAAGAAATGAAAATATTTACCGAAAAGAACATCATTCCTAGCGTTCAACCCACTCATGCTACATCGGATGCACCTTGGGCATTAAATAGACTTTGCTTTGATACAGTTCCGCAAAAATTCTTCCCAAAAAATAGCCCTATTCATGGGGCTTATGCATACAAAAACTTGCTGTCGGCTTCTAAAATCCTGGCTCTGGGCACAGACTTTCCAGTTGAAAGTATTTCAACCCTTGCTACTTTTTATGCTGCCACTCAAAGAAAAGATATTTCAGGGAGCTTAAAAGAAGCGTTCATACCCAAACAAGCCATTTCAAGAAAAGAAGCATTACTCGGCATGACCCTGTGGGCCGCTTTTTCCAATTTCGAAGACCATATCAAAGGCAGCCTTGAGAAAGGAAAATTTGCCGATTTCATTGAAATCGATACAGATTTATTAGAGGCAGAACCTGCCGCAATTCAAAAATCTAAAGTTAAAAAAACATATATTCAGGGTAAGTTAGTCTGGGAACTGTGACAATTGTCATTTTCCAATAAAATTCCCCACCTTTATTTTGAAAACAATGAAAAAAATCTCCCTATTTCTTTCAACAGCGCTCATACTGACAACAGCATGTAAAAACAAACAAGAAACCGCTAAAATATCCCAAATTGATATTGTGGAATCCGTTTATGCCAGCGCCAAAGTAATTTCACTGAATCAGTACAGCCAACGACTTTCCATTGGTGGAAAACTGTTGCAATATCTTGTTGCAGAAGGTCAAATGGTAACTGCGGGTCAGCCAATTGCACTTTTAGAAAATATTTCTTCTGAAATGATTCTTAAAAATGCGGAAATGTCTGTAGAAATTTCTGAAGAAAATAACCGCCAACTAAGAGAATTGACTTTTCAAGCCAAAAGTGCTAAAAATCAATATTTATTCGACTCTTCAAACTTTCAAAAACAACTAAAATTGTTTAATAGCGACATTGGAACACAAAATCAATTAGATGCTTTGAAACTTAAATTTGATGTAAGTAAAAATCTATATTTAGGTTTGGTAGACCGCTTGAATAGTCAACAGCAAATCCTCAAAAGAACAAAAGAGCAGGCTAAAAACAACTTAAATATCGCAAGAAAAAACAACTCAGATTTCACAGTTACAAGCTATATCGACGGTAAAATATATGCACTCCCCTACAAAGTTGGCGAAACAGTTGTTCCACAACAGGAATTTGCTGTCATTGGCGATGCAAATCGATTCTTTTTGGAAATGGAAATCGATGAAGCGGATATCTCTAAAGTGAAAGTGGGACAAGAAGTTATTGTGAAATTAGAAGCCTATCCCCAAATTTTCAAAGCAAAAATTTCAAAAATTCACCCAGCATTGGATCAAAAATCGCAGTCGTTTAAAATTGAAGGTGTTTTTGAAGGACAAACTCCAGTATTTTATCCCGGATTAACGGCTGAAGCCAATATTGTCACAAACACAAAGAAAAATGCCAATGTAATTCCACTGAATTATTTAATTGACAACAAGTTCGTAAAAACGAGTTCGGGAAATATTGAAGTTAAAACCGGGGTTCGTAATTTTACACATGTAGAAATCCTAGACGGAATAAGTGCCAATACTGAAATTCTGAAACCCTGATGGCTCAATCTGTTTTATTTACAATTGCCAAAACTCACTTATGGGCCCGAAAAAAACAATCCGCAATTGCTGCACTCGGGGTCACTTTTGGCATTGGAACGTTTATCATTTTGGTGAGTTTCATGACCGGTCTAAACGGACTTCTTGATGGTTTGATTTTAAATAGAACCCCTCATATCCGCATTTATAACGAGGTAAAACAAAGTAAAAAACAACCCATTGAGCTAGATGAAAATTATCAAAAATTCATGAATGTGATACATTCAATTAAACCTAAAAACTCTCAAGCAAGTATTTTAAACAATCAGGGTATCATGAATGCGTTGCGTGAAGATAAAAGAGTGAAAGGTGTTACACCTCAGGTATCTACGCGTATCTTTTATCAATCCGGAAGTATTTTGTTGAATGGAAACCTTATTGGCATCGACGTTTTGGAGGAGACTAGGCTGTATAATTTTCAACAGTATATTGTCAATGGGACATCCAAAGATTTAGCGAGCTCTGATAATGGGGTCATATTGGGTATTGGCATTGCAGAAAAACTATCCTTAAAAGTAGGAGACTATGTTCAAATGGTCACTCAAAATGGTTCAAAGATACGACTCAAAATTGTAGGATTCTTTCAAAGTGGACTTGCCGATATTGATAAATTACAAAGTTACTGCAATGTGAAAACAGCGCAAAAAGCCGCAGGAGAATCAAGTAATTACATCACTGATATCAGTGTGAAACTATTTGATATTGAATTGGCAAAGGCTATGACTGATGAAATTGTTCACAATCACCCAGAAATCAATGCCGTAGACATCAAAACAGCAAATGCTCAATTCGAAACAGGTACATCTATCAGAAATATCATTACTTATGCAGTTTCAATTACACTTTTAATTGTTGCAGGTTTTGGCATTTACAACATTCTCAATATGATGATCTATGAAAAAATGGCTGATATTGCCATTCTAAAAGCAACTGGGTTTTCAGGCTTTGATGTAAAGAAAATCTTTATTTATGAAGCTCTGCTCATTGGTATTGTTGGAGGTATTTTGGGTTTGTTAATGGGACTTGGAGTATCTTACCTCATCAGTATTTCTCCTTTTGAAACTCAGGCAATTCCAACCATCAAAACTTTTCCAGTGAATTTCAATCCTTTGTATTATTTAATAGGTTCTGTTTTTGCAATTGTAACCACTTTTTTTGCTGGATATTTACCGGCCCGCAAAGCAAGTAAAATTGATCCGGTAGAGATTATAAGAGGACAATAACATGGAACCATTGATTCAAGTAAACAATGTAAACAAATTTTTTCACGATCCAGTAGATGTGCAAATATTGAAAAATATTTCACTCACCATGAATCAGGGAGAATTTGTTTCTATCATGGGAAAATCGGGCTGCGGTAAAAGTACTTTGTTGTATATTTTGAGTACCATGGATACGGATTACTCAGGCGAGATTTATCTGAACAATGAATTGCTCAGCGGTATGTCGGCCAATCAGTTGGCAGTGGTTAGAAATGAGCACATAGGTTTTGTTTTCCAATTCCATTATTTGCTACCAGAGTTTTCGGTGTTGCAAAATGTGATGATGCCAGCCCTCAAGTTGGGCAAAAAAAATGCAGATGAAATTGAACACGATGCCATTGAAAAACTGAGGTTGCTCGACATTCAAGATCAGGCATATAAAATGGCTTCTCAAATTTCTGGGGGACAAAAGCAAAGGGTAGCAATTGCGCGAGCACTCATTAACAACCCCAGTATTATCATGGGCGACGAACCCACTGGAAATTTAGATTCCAAGAATGCTTCTATGGTTTTCGACATATTTAAAGAATTAACAACTGCGTTTAATACTTCATTGCTCATTGTAACTCACGATCCTGATTTTGCTTCCAAAACAGACCGAATCATAGAAATGGCTGATGGTGAAATTGTTAAGCAATGATGTTCAATAGACTTGCAAAAAAATCAATTAATATTTGAAATTGCAGAGAAAATCACTATCTTTGCATCCCTGAAAAGGTCGGATGGCCGAGCGGCTAGGCACGGGTCTGCAAAACCCTTTACAGCGGTTCGAATCCGCTTCCGACCTCAAAAAAAGCTCCTTTTAGGAGCTTTTTTTATGCATTGAATATGTGAATTGATTGAAATTCACAATCAAAAATGCAATGAGCACTCCTAGCGCATCACAAAGCAAATCCAACCATTCAGCACTCCTACCCCAGTTCAACCACAACTGAAGGACTTCGATTGTTGCACCGAAGAAAATCGCTATTGCGATAAAAGAATATTCGCGTTTAAATTGATAAAGATGTGAATCCAAAATAGGTAAATCTTCAATTTTGGATGAGCGCGACTTCTGTTTTAGGATAATCGTAAAGTGATATATCAAATACCACAGAGCCCAGAATCCAAAATGAGCAATTTTATCGGGGTGCAAATTTTCCAACCACTCGGGAATATTATTCCCGTTAGATGATTTTGGTCTTATGGTGAGGTATAAAATAAAAAATCCCCACAAAATTGTGGGGATTTTCTTATTCAATTTAAGCATGAATGCTCAAATTAAGCTCCAATAAGAGCTTTGTAATCAGCTGCGCTTAATAAACCGTTAACTTCTGAAGGATTGGTTAAGTTAATTTTTACCATCCAACCGTCGCCATAAGGATCAGAATTCACTGATTCTGGGCTGCTATCTAGACCAGCATTTACTTCAGTAATTTCGCCACTTACCGGCATGAACAATTCACTTACAGTTTTAACTGCTTCAACACTACCGAACATTGCATGAGCGTCTAACGTTTCACCTTCAGTTGTGATATCAACGAATACAATATCACCCAATTCACCTTGTGCAAAATCAGTAATTCCAACTGTTGCAGTGTTTCCCTCAACCAAAATCCACTCGTGATCTTTGGTATATTTTA
>CAZYBT010000053.1:0-16541 GCA_964645755.1 uncultured Rhizobium sp. | reverse complement strand
CTCTCTCGAGATTGACCTCCAAAAAAAATGCCTACACGAATTTTTTTCATGAAGTCACAAAAATAGGTAACAATTGTTCTAAACCCAATGAGCAATCATTCGTTTTTTATTGTTAATTTGCAAAGCATTTATGAACCAAATTTTATTGTTCCAAAATATACAGGATTTATCGGCATCAACTTTGCCTGATAACGTGAAGGCTTACGTAGAAAATAAATTTTCAGACGATCAATATTCGTATGATTATTTTGGTTTTGAGGGACATTTTTTCCTCGTGAAATTGGGTAAAAACACTGGAAATTTGGAATCGGAGCGGTTGCGAGTGGAAGGTGCAAGAATTGCAAAAAGTGCAGCATCGCTGAAATTAACAGAAATTAATATCATTTACTCAGATTTTCAAAAAGACAATGCCTTGAAAATTTGTGAAGGTTTTTTGTTGAATCAATATACTTTTAATCATTTTAAAAGCAAGTCTCCTGATGCGGGTCTGTGTCAACTTCAACTCAATTCGTCAGACGCATCTGACCTTTATACATTAAACACCATCGTAAAGTCTGTGTTTAAAGCCCGCGATTTGGTAAATCAGCCTTCTAATCACCAAACGGCAACAGATTTGGCATTGCAATTTGAAAAATTGGGTGTGGAAGCTGGATTTACCACAGAAATATTAGGAAAAGCTCAAATTGAAAGTCAGAAAATGGGCGGTCTTTTGGCGGTGAACAAAGGAAGTCAAGAACCTCCTTCTTTTTCAATCATGAATTATAAACCCGAGAACGCTGTGAATTCTCAGCCATACATTTTAGTTGGGAAAGGCGTTGTTTTTGATACCGGAGGGTTGAGTTTGAAGCCCACACCCAATAGTATGGATTACATGAAATGCGACATGGCAGGTTCTGCTGTTGTTGGAGCTGTAATGTACGGAGTGGCTTCATTAAAATTACCAGTTTGGGTAATGGGTTTGGTGCCTGCTACCGATAATAGACCCGGAGAAAATGCAATTTGCCCTGGTGATGTAATTACCACACTCGATGGAACAACTGTTGAAGTGCTCAATACAGATGCTGAAGGACGTTTAATTCTTTGTGATGCACTTAGTTTTGCTAAGAAATATGACCCATTGATGGTTTTTGATTTTGCAACATTAACAGGAGCAGCTGCAAATGCTTTAAGTAGTTACGGTTGTGCGGTGATGGGAACAGCGTCAGAGTCCCTCAAAAATGAAATCAAAGAAAGCGGAGAAACCGTTTATGAGAGAATGGCGGAACTGCCTTTGTGGCCAGAATATGGCGATGAAATGAAAGGCGAAATTAGTGATTTAAAGAACTTAGGAAAAGGAGCGGGGGGAGCTCAATCTGCAGCCATGTTTTTAAAACATTTTACAGCATATCAATGGTTGCATTTCGATATTGCTGGCACGTCGTTTGCTCATGCGCCTAAAGGCTATATTTCACAAGGAGGAACAGGATTTGGTGTAAGAATGATGTTGAATTATTTTATAAAAAAATATAATGGAAAATAAAATGATAAAAGTGGGTATTACCCAAGGCGATCCGAATGGAATTGGAATGGAGCTGATTTTGAAAACTTTCTCAGATGAAAGTATTTATAAATATTGCATTCCAGTGTTGTATGCCTCGCCAAAGGTTTTTGGGTTCTATAAAAAAACTCTGAGTATGGAACAACCTACCTATCATTTGGTTAAAAGTGCCGAAAATGCTGTTGCTGGAAAACTTAACCTTGTGATTTCGAGTGATGAAACCATTGAAATTCAAATGGGACAAGCTTCAGAAGTTGCTGGAAAAGAAGCCCTGAAATCTCTCGATGCAGCGCTAAATGATATTCATCATTTGGATGCTTTGGTGACCGCACCTCTCGATAAATCAACTGTTGCACCTCACGCTAAAGGTTTTTCGGGACATACAGGGTACATTGCGTCATACTTGAAGACAGAAAATTATGCTATGTTTTTGGTGAGTGATGAATTAAGGGTGGCTCTTGCCACCGAACATGTTCCTGTTACAGAACTTGGGAAAGCCTTAAATGCCGATACCATCATGAATAAGTTGCATGTCATGCATCAATCTCTCAGAGAAGATTTTGGCATCACAAAACCAAGAATTGCTGTTTTAGGACTGAATCCACACGCTGGCGACAATGGTTTATTGGGGAAAGAAGAGTTAGAGATGATTCAGCCTGCCATTAAATCTATTTTCGATCAAGGTAAATTGGTTTATGGTCCATATTCGGCAGATTCGTTTTTTGGGAGCGGTCAATATAAATCATTTGATGCAGTTTTGGCAATGTACCATGATCAAGGATTGATTCCGTTTAAAACATTTGCTTTTTACGATGGAGTGAATTATACTGCGGGATTACCGGTTGTGAGAACAAGCCCAGATCATGGAACTGCATACACTTTGGTTGGAAAAGGTACAGCCGAAACAACCAGCTTCAGAGCTGCTATTTTCGATGCCATTCACATAGTTAAAAATCGTTTACAGTTTGTTGATGATTATAAAAATCCACTTCCTTACGCAGAATTAAGAAGAGAGCGTTTCCGGATTGATTTCTAACAAACAATCGGTAACCCTAAACCCTAAACTTCTAATGTTTGGGGTCTTTAATTTGTACTTTAAGCCATTTAACAGCCGCATCAATTACCTCCTGCGAAACAGTTTCTTCATTCGAAAAATATTCGTTTGTGTTTCCTGTTTTGCAATGTTGCAACAAGTGATTATGTCCCTCAAAACCAGTAAATTCTATGTTTTTGCCAACCATTTTAAGCTGTTCGGCAGACTCTTTGCTTTTTTCATACGGAATCTGCTGATCCATTTTCCCTTGAAGAATCAATATGGGAACGTTGAGTTGCACCGCATCTGTTGCCGGATTGCATTGAATGAAATTTCGGAACCATGTATTTTCATTTAATGGTGCATAAAGACCTACTAAAATAGGTTCAAATTTGTCTTTATACAATTTTTCAAAATATTTGATTACAGGTTTGTAATGGTTCTTGTTTAAGTCTTTGTTGTTTGATTTCCAATTGTTTATGCAAGAGTGGATGATCTCAACTTGTTTATTCTTGTTCAGAACAGTGTCTTGTTTTGAAAATTCGTTGAGAATCATTTCATGCAAATACAAATACGAAACAATGATTTCATCTGAAGCACCCCCGTTTTTGAGTCCCCAATAATTTTGAAAAGTATTGATTTCTTTGCCACTCGATAAAGGCGGCGCCAACCCAATGATTCCTTTGATTTTGCAGGACTTTGCCACGCCAAAAGCAATGCTTCCTCCTTCGCTATGCCCCAGTAAAAAGATTTGGTTGGTGTCTACAAAATCATCTTTTTGCAAAAAATGTACATAATCGATGCCGTCGAGGATCAAATCGTTGGTGGTATATTCATATTTGTCGGGACTCATTTTCGTTTCTCCCGCGCCTCGATCGTCGACTCTTAAAACAACCATGCCCAATTTGGTAAAAACATCTGACAAAACTGCGAATAATTTATGATCACCAATGCTTTCATCGCGGTCTTGACTTCCGCTACCTGTAAATAATACAATTGCCGGATAACTCCTGGATTTTACAGCATTTTTTGTTTCTTCAGGTCTGGTGATGGTTCCACCAAATTTGATTTTACCATCTTGATTTGAGAAGGTCACTTTTTCTTCAACGTAGGTTAGTGGTCGCTTTGGTGTTTGCGGTTTGTCGGTTTTTAGTGGTCCCCAATGTTTGGTTAATTTCAAAGGCAGAGATTTTCCATATTGTGTAAAAACTCCCTCAATAACGTTGGTATCGGTGAATTTTCCGTTGAATTTGGCCTGTAAGTTGAGCATTTCGAATTCAACCTTTTTTTTCTTGAGGGACGTTTGGTCTACCGCATAATTTTTAAGCCTTTGCATTGGAACATCGATGCGGGTTTGATAAAAAGTTTCGTTGGCCGATAAGTTGTTCTTTTTCACATTAAAGTGAATACCGAGTTCCATTCCATTTATTTTTAACGAACCTATCCATTTTCCTTCAAACACAATTTGTGCATTCACCGAAAAGGAAATTAGAAAAACCATCAATAAAACCAGCGATCTTCGTCTCATGTTGCAAAGAACGGAAATATTCAATGAAAAATGTTGAACTTGATTTGAATTGATTTATTTTTGATGGGTTGAATCTTCATGCCCATCAATATCCAAAATGGTTGTTAAATCAACCCAACTTCATTCACATTAGTTGGTTATTCAAACATTTGTTTTATCAGCGAATTCCATTCTTAAAAAAGAAGATTCTCAAAGATCTTAATGAGAATTTAAACGGTGATTTTACAATTTTAGACCTCGGATCAGGTGATGGTCAATTTGCAGTTTTTGCAAAAAATAAAGCAAAAAATTGCCGCATTTTTTGCAACGATATTGAAAATGCAAACCTTGATTTTATTGATAGGTATTCTAAAACGCATCACTTTGAACACTTTAATTGTTTGAATTCATCCTCTGAAAAAGAAAACCGTTTATTTGATAGAATTTGGATCTTCAGTGTTTTACAGTACGTTGAAAATGAAGTGGAGTTTTTAAAAAATGCTAAACTTCGTTTGAGTCGTTCTGGGAAGATCTTTTTGTATGTTCCAATCAATCATCTCAAAAAAGGATGGCTTTACATGATATTGTTTCATTCTATGAACAACTATGAATCCATGAGCCAGAGAAAAAGGGTGTACAATTTTGAGCAATTGGTAGAATTGTTTGACTCGGTTGGATTGACTGTGGAACGACATGAATTTATATGTTCTAAATATGGAATTCGGGCACAGGAATGGCTCAGCAATGCGATGATGTTTTTCGGAAGTAAAAATTGGGGTGTTAGGTTATGGGGACTTTTTTATTTTTTTATGGCTGTTTTGCCGATTATTTTATGGAAATGGGCCGATCGATTTTTACCTAAAAATTCGCAAAATTCAAATGCTGTATTTGTAGAGTTGTCTTCCAAATTAACAACGCTCAATTAAGGCGCATGCTCAGGAACCGAGTTTGGGATTGGGTTTTTGTATTTGGCTTGCTCTGAATACGGAATCCCATAGTCTCCTTTAATTTCAGGTGTCTTGTGAATGAATATTAAAAAATTTGCAGCAATCCAAAATTGACAGACTAAAATCCACGACAATAATTTTGGTTTATGTTCAGCAATAACAAGAGTAAAAAGTAACTGAATCATTGGAAATAAAACAATCATATAATGATCGCGGATGGGAATTCCTGAAAGAGTAAACAAAACAGCGGGTAAAATGATATAGGCCCACAGTAAGAATTTCGATTCTCTGTTTTGCCAAATAGTTGCGCGATAGGATTTTTGTGCAATTAATTTGTATAGTATAAATAGAAAAATCGAAGCTAAGAGAACTAAGAAAAAGAGATTTAAATAGTTATACGGCGCGGCCAAAAAATCTTGAGTACTTTTTCCCAATGAATAAAAAACATTGATACCAACGGTATCTGATAAGAGGCGAATGAAAAATTCAAATTTGAAGATATTTGAAATACTGGTTGAAGCGCCGCTCGAATGTGAAAACAAATGTATAAACCAGTTCAAACTAGGCAATAAAAACCAGACAGTAAACATTCCGAGTTTCCATAGCCACGTAAATGCATTTTTCAATCCACCATCGAACCAAATGGCGGTAAGAACCATACTAGTAGCTAGGTAAAATCCGGACATGTGTACTTGCATGGCCATCGATAATCCCAATGCCCAAGTGAAAATTCCAATCCATTTTTGTCTGTAAACAAATCCAAGAAAAGCGATACTTGTAAAAAACGGCAGTAAATCTTGTGCCCAAATTTTTCTACTAAACACGATGTGCAGAACGTGCGTACTTGCAATTGCAAACGCAGGAATGAGCACATGGTTCCATTTTGGGTTCCATTTTTTGATGGCAAAGAAAAATAGGATCAGCGCAAAAACATTTAACGATGCAATTGCAAAAACCATTTGTATTGGATTTAAATTTAAATATCGAAACAGTATAAAAGGCCATGTGCTAAAGCCAGTATTTACAATTCCACCACCGCTCATTACACCAATGTCTGGAAGCGTCTTATTTTTCGCCCACTCCGATGCGTGAACATACATCCATTGTTCATCCCACTTCCATTCCATGTCCTCGAGCCATAAAAATCGCATGAGAATTCCCGCCACAATGCAGAATAAAAAAATGGTTTTATGGAAATGGCTTACTTGTTTCATTAGGTCAAACTGTATGTCACTCCTTGAGAAACGATTTCAACCGATTTAAATCCAGCATTCATTACATGAGATTTAAATGTACCTAAGGTGTCTTCTTCGCCATGGACCAGAAAAACTTTTTTAACCAATGATGCATCTTGACAACCTAAATATGCCACCATTTCTTTCCAATCTGCATGAGCACTGAAGTTATTCATACGGTGAATTTCAGCAAATACTTGATATTTTTCACCGAAGATTTTCACCTCAGAATTTCCTGCAGTTAGTTGACCAGCAAGACTGTATGGAGTGGCATATCCAACAATTAAAATTGCATTTTTTGGGTCTTCAATGTTGTTTGCAATATGGTGTTTGATTCTTCCTGCCTCTGCCATTCCACTTGCTGAAATGATGATCGCCGCCGATTTTGATTCGTTGATTTCTTTGGAATCTTCAACTTTACTCACATAATGCAAATTAGGGAATGAAAATGGATCTCCATCCTTGGTAATGTAATCCAATATATCTGGATTAAATTCCTCTCGATGCAGCGACATGATTTGAGTGGCTTTGATACTCAATGGACTATCAACATAAACGGGAATATGTGGCAATCTTTTTTCAAAGGCTAATTGATCTAAGATATAAATAATTTCCTGAGTTCTGTCTATCGAAAAAGCTGGAATGATAATTTTTCCGTGTTTTTCAACACAAATTCTGTGAATCAGCTCGTAAAAGGCTTCTTTTGCATCCGCCATTTCTTCATGAACTCGATCGCCATAAGTGCTTTCAGAAATGATATAGTCGGATTGAGGGAAAGGGAAGGGTCCTGCTAAAATTTGGTCGTTGGGCCTTCCAATATCCCCAGTGTAGGTTAAAGTAATCGATTGTCCATCAATGTTCTTTAATTCCAAATGAACTGCAGAACTTCCAATGATATGTGCATTTGGAATATAGGTTGCCTTTGTGCTTTGACCTATTTTGAACGATTGATTATCAGCAACTATTTCAAAGAGTTCTAATGCCCTAGTCGCATCATCCATATCGTATAGTGGTTCCAATGCTTCTAATCCTTTTTCGAGGCGCCTTTTGTTGACTCTTTTTAAATCGGCTTCTTGAATGTGAGCGGAATCAGCGAGCATGATTTCGCACAAATCTCTGGTAGCGGAGTTACTAAAAATGGTTCCTGAAAAACCATCTCGCACCAATTTTGGCAACAACCCAGTATGATCAATGTGTGCATGAGATAGAATTACGAAATCTATTTCCGAAGGAATAAACCCCCAATTTCTGTTTAATTCATTGCCTTCTTTGCCCTCCCCTTGAAATAATCCGCAGTCTAGTAATATTTTTTCGCCGGTAATTGTAGTTATGAGATGTTTCGATCCAGTAACTCGTCCTGCTGCACCATAACTTGTAAATGTTGGGAATTTTTGCATGTTCCTACAAATTTATTCTTTTTTGTGGATTGATGCTTGTTTCAAACAAAAACATGTCGGCTTATTTTTTTGAAAATTCATGTCTTTTTTGATTGATAAAATGTGTGCATTTTAGATAAGCTTTCCAAGAAATATGGTCTCCATCGGGCATGAAGTCTGTGTTTTGAGACAAAAAATCACCCATATCTAAAACCCGTAAATTTTGCGTTTTTTGCAAATATTTATCCAAATATTTTTTGGGGACGTTTTTTCGGTACTCAGGATGTACAGGAGAATTGATGAGAATGAGGGCAGTTTGGTTGACAGCACAAAAATGCTGTATCGAATCAAAATAACGCAGCTGATTTGCGCTAAATGGCATTGTTTGGTTTTGATAATAAAACTGTTGCTGTATCCGTTTCTTCAATTTGTTAATGTCCACAACGCGATTCATCGGAGATGCACATCCTCCAGGAATGAAATTTTTTCCATAAAACATAGATTCCCACCCAAGTTGAAACTGTTTTTTAAAGAGAAAATGAAGATTGATGAAATTGAACTTTTTAAGATACGCCCATTTGTTTTCCTCAAGAATATAATATCTGGGTAAAATTTCTTGTTGGTTAACTGCGTAGTTGTCGAAG
Organism: uncultured Rhizobium sp.; assembly: GCA_964645755.1. Taxonomy (GTDB): domain Bacteria; phylum Bacteroidota; class Bacteroidia; order NS11-12g; family UBA955; genus VMCP01. The sequence goes on along the minus strand of CAZYBT010000053.1, from coordinate 8,262 downwards.
TAGGCGCTGAATGAATGATGTGAACAACCGAGATAAACAGTGTCTAAATGTTTATGTTTGTTTAACGATTTGATTTTTAAAAAGTTAAAATAAAAGCTTTCGCTGTTATAGGCTAAGTTTTGCTTGTTGTAATAGAGGTACTGAACCCTAGAGTCCCCCAAAAAAACCGTTCTGTATTGAAATCTGAAAGGGTGTTTGCTAAAATAAACGGTGACTAAAACAAACAGTGTAGAACCAATCAAAAAGAGTAGGCCGAAATATAAAAAGCACTTTCGGATAAATCCTGACATGGTTAAAATTGGAAATAAATGAAACTAGACTTTGTACCGAAATAAAAAGTAATGAACAAACCAATTACAACGTATAAGATCCATCGAATCAATTGATTGTTGATGTTTGAAAATAAATCTCTATCATTTTTTCTGAAAATCCAATCCATTAAAACCAAAGGGATAACATACCAAAACGCGGTTGTTACGCCAAAAGGGTCTGTGAGGCCAGGTTTTGAAAGAAATTGAAGCGGATTTTCAATTGAGTTTTTCACAATACGGAGAATAAATTCGCTGGCAGTGGTAAGGTCTTTGGCTCTGAAAAAGATCCAAGCAAAAGTAACAAATAGAAAAGTTGAAACTACCTGTAATACTTCGTTAAAATTGGGAAAAAGTTTGTTCTGAGCCACCACATCTCCAGCGAATTTTCGGTTGCGATTCAAAAGTAATAGCGGTAAAAATGCCACTGCATGTAAAAATCCCCATACAATAAAATTCCAACTCGCTCCATGCCAAAATCCGCTCACGATGAAAATGATGAATGTATTTCTCACAGAAACGAGTTTTCCAAGTTTAGATCCCCCAAGGGGAATGTAGAGATAATCTCGGAACCAGGAGGACAAAGAAATGTGCCAACGTCTCCAAAATTCAGCAATATTGCGAGAAAAATATGGAAATTTAAAATTGCTCAGAAGTTCAAATCCGAAAATTTTTGCAGTTCCCAAGGCAATATCGGAGTATCCGCTAAAATCACCATAAATTTGGAAACTAAAAAGTATGGCACACAGAATGAGGGTATAAGCATCTTGAGATTGGTAATTGGTATAAACAGAATCTACAACCTTTGAGAGCGTATCTGCAACTACAACCTTTTTGAAAAATCCCCACAACATCAGCCTGCTTCCCTCAACAGCTTGTTTGTAACTGAAAGTACGCGATTTTTGGACTTGCGGCAGTAAATGACTCGCTCTTTCAATTGGTCCAGCTACCAACAGCGGAAAAAAACTTACAAATACACCATATTCTATAAAATCATGAACCGGTGTTTGCTCTTTTCTATATACATCAAATAAATAGGATAATCCGTGAAACGTGTAAAATGAAATCCCAATTGGTAGGGCTAATTTTAAAGTGTTCAAAGAAGTGTGAACCCCAATTTGTTCAAAAGCAAATTGAAATTGATGGATGAAAAAATTGTAATACTTGAATATTCCGAGTATTCCTAAATTCAGAATAACACTGATTGTGAGCCAAAATTTCGATGATTTAATTGGCGGTTTCGCAATAATGAATGCAAGCACATAATCGAGAACTGTGCTGCCAAACAACAAACCTAAAAATGGAAGGCTCCACCAACCGTAGAAAAAATAGCTGGCAATCAGTATCAAGATGTTTTGTGTCTTGAGGGACTTTTGACAGACAAACCAATAAAGTGTAAAAACAATTGGCAAAAAAACTAGGAATTCGAATGAATTAAATAGCACGTAACAAAGATAGATAAATCGTAAACTTGATTTGAATTGTTCCCTAAATTGATGTCATTATTTTCTGTTATTTTGGAATAAATGTTTGATTGAAGGTTCATTAATGTGGAATCCGTCAATAAAGTTATCATCGGTAAATTTTAAATTATCAGGATTGAAACTTCCGACAAAACTTACATTTTTTGGTTTTTTTGCAATAAATAATTGTTCTAATTTTTGCAAATTTCGCACCCTGATATCATCTTTTCGGCGAACGAATAATGCTGGATGAAATGGCGATAAGAAAACAATGACATGGTGCTTTTTTGATTCCTTGTGAATCAAATTTAAAAATGAGAAGAATCGGTTTGAATCAATTTTATCGCAATGTTTGAGCAGGTACAAGTCGTTACAAAAAAAATCAACCCTTCCAGATTTCATATTCGGACCAAGTTTCTTTTGTTTAATACTGCCGTCTGTAAACCGAATAAAGTAATTGGGATTTTGAATATCGCGAACATTGGCTTTTTTCAAAGTGGGTTGATTTGCAAATAATTCCCAGAAATTTTGAGGTTTGAAATTAAATTTAAATATGTCGGAAAGCCCTGTTTTTAAATTGTCGAAAGTATTGAATTGATTCGGACTTTGTTCTTGATATTGTGCTACTGTCCATGGATTGAGGTCTAAAATAAAAGTGTCACATGTAATTCTGAAATCTTTGATAATTTTTTGAAGTTCCGTTAAATCTCTCAGAGTTGCTGCTGAAACTCCCAAATTAAGGGCAGACGGAAAATTGGTGTTTTTCCCAAGTTGCATGATGCGCGATGAACCCAAAATCAAATAGCGAAAATGTTGATTCGAACGAAGTTGAGCCAATTGATAGCTGGTTCTTCTGTCTTCCGCAATTTCTCTGTTAACGATTACGTCGGCAGACGTAAACTCAGTTACAAATTTTTTCGCTGGAGTATCAAAAATTAAATTATGCTTGGAGGTTAGGTACAAAGAAATTGAAACAGTCAGAAAAATTGAAAGATAAAAGGCAATTTTTTTCAGGAATGTTTTCACTTTCTAGTTTTTAGGGTCTTTCATTTGTTGGTGAATACTTTCAACCGCATTTGAAATTGCTGTAAATATTTTCTGCTCTGCAGATTATGTCCCTCGAATTGATACCCAGAATACATCAATGGATGAGGGACATTGAAAATTTCCTTATAATTTTTTGGGACAGAAAAATTTTTGAAATATTGGAGTGTATCGGTGGGTATGTAAAATGCTTGATTCACAGTGAGGAAATGAGGATTTATAGCTTCTTTTGACGCGGATATTTTGAATTCTAAGCTATCTTTTTGATTATATTCAATCTTCCGATGGTTGATGGTATAGAATTTTTTTTCATATTCATAATGCTTGTAAATGGTTGCATTCTGAGGTAATTTATATTCAATATCTTTTGGGTATTCTAAATTGTAAAAAGCAAATAATGACGGAAAGAAAAGTATTGAATAACATAAAATTAAAGCCATAGATATGTGCGATAAATATTTGGTAGATTGACTTATTTGGAATAATAAGATGCATAATAAAAGGATTAAAAAAGGTACAAATTGATGGGTAATTCTTGCATAAAAAACACTGTTTTTTAGAAAATATCCGTTGAATGCGTACAAACAATACAGAAAAACAGTTGAAACATATACAAACAGAAATTCCTGTTTTAATTGATGATTCATTGCTTGTTTTGAAAAAACGATAATAGCCGGAAATAGCACAAATCCGATAATGAGAATGATTCCACGGATTCCCTCAACTTCCGATAAAAATTGGAATAAAAAAACGTAAGTCTGAGAAAAATCGCCTAGTTTAACGGTGCTTGAAAGTGTCATTGATGAAGTGATAAATGATACATTTCCAATACGGCTGAATGATTCTTCTGCTGCTAAAGTCACCAATATCCCTGCAACAAAAAGTGAACTTTGTTTGATGAATTTGTTGATTTGAAAAGCTTTGAAAACAAAGAACAAAGAGTTAAACAGAAATAATAATACATACCCTGGATAAATGAGATAAGCGCAAAAATTTAAAGAACCTAGAAATAAAGCGGATTTTTCATTTTTTGCGATGAGATATTGCACCCATAAAAACGCAGCCAATGCAGTTTCATAGCATAGGGCGTGGCGTAAATAGATAAAGGAACTATCGAGTGAAGCATAGATGAATACCGCAAGTAACCCCAAATTCTGATTGGTGTAGAATTCTACAAGTTTGTAAATTGACCAAAGCAATAATAGATAGATCAAAAAGTTATAAATAAAGATCCATATTGAGTTTTGAGGGGAAAAGATTTCGCTGGATTCGGTTGATTTTGCTGTTACAAATTGCAATGCGCTAGGAATCATATGAATGATTGCTGAAAGCGGACGACCTTGAACTGAATGAATATACGTAACCGCTTCGCTTACATTTTTTTCACTAAGAGCCTTGAGCGCTTTACCCGATTGTGTGTATCGACCTTCGTCGGGAAAAAAAAGAAATCCTTTGTTGGCAAGTGGAATTTTTGCAATTGAAACAATAAAAATAAGTAAAAAGAGTAGGTTTTTAAGTGTTAAATAATGAGAAAGGGGTTTCATTTGGGGGATAAACATTGAAATTCAAAAATACGATGAATTGCACAAAATAAAAAAGCCACTAAAAATAGTGGCTTTTACTTTGGAGTAGCGAAGGGGGGAATTGAACCCCCGACCTCAGGGTTATGGTTATTGTGGTGTGTTTTGTAAAATCGTGAATACGCAATCTGCAATTTCCACAAAAGGCTTGAAAATTAGTACTCCAGAATTATTTTGCAATACTAATATGATTGTGATAGTTTCGTATGTAGTCTTGATGTGCGGTATACTGAACCAATAACTGTCCCAAAATTGAAACAATAGAATATGAAACAACTAATCCTATTTTTATTGGCTGTTTTTCTTTTGATTTTATATTGTCATATTTTTCAGTAATCAAAGTGGTAGTCTAAATTTTAACTATTTTTGATAAATGCTTAAAGTAAAATATCTAAAATTGAGAAGCTACATTTTATTTTTATTATTTTGTTTATGTGGTTTAAAAATGAACCCTGTTTTTGGCCAAAATTATGGTTTGAAAATTGTGATAGTAAAAGATTCAAGTACCATTGATTCCGATTTGAAAAATTTTGATTCAGTATGGAATAATTGTATGGCAGAATATGGTAAAAATGATGTTTCAAAATACTTTTTAAATCCACATTCTTCGATACAATCAAAGTCACATCCAATAACTGTATTAAATTTCATCACGGGGATTGACTATCCATTCAATATGGTATTTCCATTTAGGATGGTAAACAAAGTAGATGTAAATGATTCGCTTAAAATGTATCAGTTAGATATGGGATGGATGCATATTTCAATCTTATTTCATTCCAAATTTAAAAAGTTGGTTCAAGTTTCTGATATCAATTATTTTAATCTAAAAACATACTATTATAAAAATCTTACCATTTATTCGGATCAAAAAACTATGGATATGCGTTCAGTTCAACAATCATACAATGATGTATTAAATGCCATGGATGATCTAGGAATTGAGCGAGATTCTTTTTTGAAAAAACACTTTACTATTTATTCCGCGAATACATTGTCGGAGGTGTATAGGTATGTTGGAGGATTGGAATATGTGAATTATTTTAATCAACAATCTAGATTTGGAGGGATGGGAGACCCTTTTAATAACATTTTGCTATCTGGAGTTGAAAGGCCTATTCATACTCATGAATTGGTTCATTTTGCTGTAAATTTTCAGACGAACAGATTCATAGGAGAGGGCATCGCGTCATTGTATGGTGGTGTAGGTATAGAATCCTATCAGTCTAAAATACCCAAAGCTGTTGAATTAATGGTTAAGTACAATATCCATTCATTCAAAGACTTAAATGAAAAATCTTTTATTCCGGAAATAAATTCAAATAGAGTTCCATACGTGCTCTCCGCTCATTTGTTGAATTCTATAAAGTTAAGATTTCGCAATAAGGAAACTTTTAGGAAATTTGTAAGAAGCTGTAAAACCGATGAACAAATGATTTCAAGTTTAATGGAGCTTTTAAATGCGCCATCAGAGGAAACGGTTTTCTTATGGATATTTTATAAAATTAAATGAAAAGGAAATTATCCAGAAATCAATTATCAATATTGATTCTTATTCTTTTTCTTATGAATATGGGACTTCTCACAATTTGACCTATAAAATTTCAAGTGTTAGAGAAACCAGAGACATCCTCAAAACCATGTTAGTGATGTTTTTACGGAACTAATTTTAAAACATACGACTCAGATAGGTGACCATAATCTGTTTTGACATGCGGTGAGTAATTGCAATATTTGTCGCAATTTTGCGGAGAATAATGCTAATTTTTACCGCAACAGCTATTCTGAAAACTGGCTAAATACATTTACGAATACAAAAACTGATAGATTTTACTTAGCGTGAAACCGAAATCAATGCCATATTTGGCGAAGTTCGAAATCTGCAAGGTAAGTTAATAGGACAGAATTGGTAACTAGCCTTTAATGCTATTTATAGTTTTTTTGATCAAATTTTTTGACTCGATGCTTACATCGCATAGTTTTGCATAGGTTCCCCAATTAGAAACAACAGCTTCTACTTTGTCGATGATTATATTTGCGTCTTTTATATTAAAATAATCCCCCAATTTCATTAAATGGTTTCTAGTGGGATTTTTGCTCTCTCGTGCAACTGATGTGCTGTGCATGCCATGTCCCGAAGTGGAAAAAGTCAAATCATATGCAGGTGCTACTTTCCAAGTTCCATCAGCATCCATTAAAAAAGCAAAGTTTTTACTGTGATCATCTCTGTTGTGTGCAAATACGTTAAAAGCAGCAAGGCGCAATATTTTTTCGTAGGCACGAACATCTCTTTCCAATTGAAAGGCACAATCCATTAAATCACCATAATCCAAATTGCTCAGTCTAAAATTGTCGTGCATTATTCCAGCGGCAGAATGCAAATGCAATCGGTTATTCCCAATTCGATCAAATCGTTTTGTTCCAAAATAATATTTTCCCGAAAGTCCTTGAAAAAGTTTGGACTCGTTCATTTCTATACCAGCATCTAAAGCCATTTTGTAATACGCAAATTCAATATTTGCAATATCCGGTCGATCAAACGAAGAGGGAAATTTAATTAGCCAATGCTCGTAATCATCGGGCAAAATTTTATTGGAACCAATGATATTCTGAGTTTTAGGATTATATCCTGCCAATATTTTAGGACGAGCCCCACCTGATGATCCCCCTAGTTTAAACAAATCATCCAAAACCTCTGTTGCTGTTCCAGAAATAATTTGATTGGTGGCTTTTGCAATTTTATCTAATTCAACTTCTAATACTTCTAGCTCATCTTGTTCTAGTTCCGGTTTATAATTTAAGGCACCCATTCCGCTGCTTCCGACACACGCTAAACGGTCTAGAACTGTAATTTTATCAATAAAAACGCCTCTTGATGTTAAAGCTCTGTCTAGTAATAATTTACCCCAGCCATCAGGTAAGGAATCCGCAAAGACACCATACAGTCCATCAAATGGTATGGGATCGGCGGAATTGATTAAATTGTTTAGCTTCAGTTTAATTGGTGATATTTCTAAACCTCTTTTTCTAAAATCAGCATTATACTTAAAATAAATATTTTTCCCTTCACTGACTAATTCTCCTACTGGAATTTCTTCTTCGTTAAATTGAATAAACACAATAATTTTTTCAACATTTTCCATAATTACCTTGTTTTATCGCTGAATAATTTTTCTATATTTTCTAAGTTATCCAATGGTTTGAAAATAGGTTCAAAGTCGTTTAACCGATTTAAAACGTGAGCAAGTTTTAATAATGACTCCAGCGAAATTTGTCCACTTAATTCAAATCGTTTGACACTTCCCAACGAAACACCTGAACGTTTGGCTAATTCAGTCTGAGTTAAACCCATCTGCTTCCTTAATGTTTTATGCTTTACAGGAAGATCCACCAAAATATCTGCTGGATTTTTATTGATCCCAAATTTCAACATGATAGCTAATATATTAGACAAATATACTAAAAAATAAATAAAATAGCTAATATTTTGGCTATTTTATACTTTTGTTTTGATGTAAATCGGAATTTGTAGGAAATAATTGAACCCCCGACCTCAGGGTTATGAATATTGCGGTATGTTTTGCAAGTAATTGATAGTCAATATTATTGTTGTTCTATAATTCAGGATTTTATGGGATTTTTGATGAAAACATGGCACAGAAAACTGGCACAGATTGAAACACCTATCTTCTGAATTGAAGGAATAACGAAGTAATTGGGTGTTTTATGAAATCTTGAATACGCAATTTGCAATTTCCGCAAATGTCAGAAAATCAAGACTCCAATTTTATTTTGCAATTCCTATGTGATTGTGATAGTTTCGTATATAATCGAGTTAGGTGCAACCATAGACAACGACAATGAGAC
>CAZYBT010000052.1:0-17239 GCA_964645755.1 uncultured Rhizobium sp. | reverse complement strand
ACGTGTTTGATTGAGTTGTCTTTTGGCATGTTTGCAAAAATTATGCAAAGTTAGACCTCTCTATCAATAATCCTATCAATGTTGATAAATGTTCTTACAAAAATGCAAATGCCAAATACTCAAGGAAAAACAAAATCCAATAGGTCATGTAGAATTTTTTAATTTCAGTTTGGTTGTGAATATTGACTTTTATACCTGAATAAACAAAGAAACCAAAGGCCAATATATGGTATAATCCAAATAGAAAATGATTGCTTTTTAAAGAAAACACATAATCAATTCCCAACCATTGCGATAGTAATGGATAAAACGCAATGAAAATGCTCAAAATATATACCAACCCAACCAACAGCAATCCGCCCGTGAGTGCCTTTTGTTTACTGTATTTTACCGATAATGTTTGGATGTTATTCTTTTCATCTCCCTCTACATCGGGTATGTCTTTGAACCAAGCGATGCCTATGCTAAATACGGTAATGAACGCTGTTAAAAGTAGAATGTCTGCATTCAGTTGAATCGGTAGTCCAAACCTAACCATGTAAAAATGACAAAATATTCCTAAGTTAACAAGTGGTCCTCTTACAATTGATATTGATATTGCAGCCCACAAATGAAATCTCTTCAACCGTATAGGAGGCATGGTATATACTGCCCCAATAAAAGCAATTAGGCTGATCAGTCCCCCCAAATAAATACTTTGAAAAAAAGCAAACAACAAGGAAATCATAAGCGACAATGTCACAATTTTTTTCGCTTCAGCCATGCTCAAATCACCACTTACCAGCGGTAAATTTGGTTTGTTTAGTCGGTCAATTTCAATGTCGTAAATTTGATTTAAACCCGTAATGAAAATGTTGCAGCCAAGACAGCTGATTAACGTAAAAATTAAATCCAAAGGAACAATTCCCAAAGATTGATTTCCAATCTTGCTGCTCAGTAAATAAAGCGTAATGATGCTTACCGTTGTTCCAATGATGGTATGCGGCCGACTAAATTTCCAGATACTAATAATCTTTTTCAAATTCTATAGAAATACTTTAACAAATATGGTTCATTTTTGTTAAAATTTTGATCATGTTTTTAACTCAACCGTTCTTTTGGCTTTTTGTTTTAGCCTTTATATTCCTTGGATTGAGCGTGCTTTGGTCTAAAATAATCCCTTCAATGTTGTTTTACAGTCGCAAATTTTTGCATATTACTGTCATATCATTGTTGGCATATGCCATTTATATTTTACATCCTATTGTAGTTTCGGATTTTATCATATTCTTGTGTTTTGCGGAAATGATTCTCATTTTTGCAGTTTTCAAAGGCTTTTTTAAAACGGAGGGACGTCGGAGTTGGGGAATCATCTATTTCTTGCCACCAACGATTTTACTCTTGACCTTGTTTCCAAATTTAAAATCTGATATTTCCATTTCACTTCTAATTTTAGCGCTTGCCGATGGTTTTTCCGCTGTTATTGGTCGAATTTCTCAAAACGTGTTGCCAAGTATATTTGCCTCAAACGCGCTTTCTCAATCATATAATAAACGTCATTGGAATATGATTCATTGGGGCGTTGATCAAAAAACACTCGTTGGTTTTTTTGTGTTTGTTTTGATCACATTTATCGTCCTTTTTCAATTCAGGATATCAAGTAACATATTGTTTTTAAGTTATATATCAATTGCTATTGGAAGTGTGGAGCTACTAAGCGGACGGGGAAGTGATAATTTATTTATACCCTTGGTATCGTTTTTTTTGATCTTATTTTTTAAGAATCTTGAGATTGACACAGCCGATATTTTAGTAAAAAATTGGCCATTTTTAATGATTGGAATGATCGGAGTTCTTGCGGTTTTTAAATTAAAATGGTTGTCGATTTCAGGAATCGTTTTTGCGATCCATTTGGCAATATTTGTCTTTTTATGTGAAGTTTCACTATGGCCTTTGATACTGTTCTTTGTAGTTGGAACGTTGGCTGGTAAGTTAAATAAGAGTGTTAACACAGATGAAAAACACAATCGAGCGAGAGATGCATTTCAGGTTTTAGCAAATGCTGGTGTGGTGATGATTTTGTTGATTTTAAGCGGGGTTGGAGTTGTTACAAATAGTTTAAATTTTCTAATTTTGGTATCTGTGGCGGTAGCTTGCTCTGATACATTGAGTAGTGAAATAGGGATGAAATTTGGAAAAAAAACGGTTCATGTGCTCACTTTGAAACCAATGGAAAAAGGAATTTCCGGTGGGGTTTCGTTGGCGGGATTTATGGGTGCAATTGTAGGAGCATGCGTTATTGCGTGCTTCGACATGCATCAATTCGGGTTCATTTTATTTTGGGGGATAATGGGTTCGGTGTTGGATAGCGTGTTTGGAATGTTATTCCAGGCAAAATATTTGCATAAAGGTAAGTTAAGGGATCAGAAATCGGGTGAATTGGTGAAGGGATTTTCTTTTGTCACCAACGATTTTGTAAATTTCAGTAGCAATGCTGTGATTGTTTTTTTGGCCGCTATGGCCGATTTACTCGTTTGAATAATCAAAAATGCAAAGGCTTTTAACAAAAGAAGAAAGCTGGATGCTTTGATAAATTGTATCCGTTTGAATTCCGAGTTTTAAACATTTTTCTTCATGATGCTGGGTGCACGGAATACAGTGATTGAGGTTAGAAATATTCAATGCAACGATTTCCAGGATGGTTTTGCCAACAGCAGGGTGAACAAAATGACTCATATTGAGTGTAGATGGCATATCCAAATAAGGAGAATGATGGATGGTATGTTTGAATGAATAGAGGTTATTATTCATGTTCATTGTTGCTGCAATGGCAATAATTTCAGATTGTTGGATTGAGGAAAGATTTGGATCTATAAATTGACTTCTAAGTAGATTGAGAAGTTTAAGGTTTTTCTGATTGTAACAAACAGCGAGTGTGATGGAGGCAATAGTTTGCTGAGGCAGTTGGGATAGTAAAAAAGTTTTCTCGAAATTATTTTCTAGATCTTTGATAGCCCGGTGCTGATTGAGTGAGAGTTCAGAGAGTATGATGGAATTGCGGATGATCAGTTGTAATGGGTTTGTCATTTTTTATTTCCGTATATCGAAAGCGATGGGGCGAAAATAAGCAATTTTAGCTTTGGGGTAAAGGATGATGAATTGTAGAATCAATCTTGGGGTACATTCACCAAAAAAGAGATTGATTTTAGGGCGATATCATTTCTTTGGTATTGTTTTTGTGGCAAGGTTGACAAGATAGTAAAGAGGAAAATTTGGATACTTTAATTTTGGTATTTTGGCGAAAAATGCAAAAAAAAACGTCCATAAAATTGCACGGGGTAAAAAATAAACTTTGAATATACTGAAGGTATCAGTAAATTCGTTGTGAATTTATTGTGAATAAGTAATAAGATTTAGGTAAAATATAATCGTTGAATACCATCATTTAATATGAAAATAATGAATAAAATTAGTCAATTTAATTGGCTCACAAAAAGAAAGAGGGAAGCATGGCTCATGCTGTTTTTCTTAACACTACACGGGATTGTTTCGGGGCAGGCTGTAACTGTGGATACAACAAACCCTAGTTGTTCTGTAAGTAATGGTTCTGTAAACATAACTATAGCAGGTGGTTCACCTTCTTACAGTTATGAAATTTATGATTTAGTGGCTAATACTTTACACTCGTCATTAATTTCATCTGCGAGTTCAACTCATAGCTTTACTGGATTAAGCAGTCAAAATTATAGGCTAAAAGTATATCACAATAATGGTACTTTATTGTATAATGAAATAATATATCTGAGAGAATTATCTTTTTCAGTAACTAGTCAAACAACAGTAACCTGTTATAATGGTTCTGATGGACAAGTTGTATTAAAAGGAGAAGGAGGAGAATTATTTACATCACCTGTGGGATATCAATACAGAGTTTCAAGCGGACCTTGGCAAACATCGAACACATTTAATGGAATGACTGCTGGTACCTATTTGTTTGAAATAACTGACGCAAATTCTTGTATCAAGTCGCAGAATGTTACTGTTTTTCAGAATACGGTAATTTCAAAAGCTATTACTTCACAAATTGATGTAACATGTAACGGTGGTTCAAATGGTTCATTTTCTGTCGTAGCTGCTGGAGGTGTTTCGCCCTATGAATTTAAATTAAATTCAGGATCTTTTCAACCTTCTAACTCTTTTAGTTCATTAACACAGGGTTCATATACAGTAACCATAAAAGATAATGTTGGGTGTGAAACTACAGTAAATACAAACATCACTCAACCAACACCTATTTCAGCAGTGCTGAATACAACCAATATTACCTGTTTTGGGCTAACAGATGGAAAATTGTCGTTAAATCCTGTATCTGGAAGCACTTCACCATACACATACCAATGGACAGGTACTGGGGCTGTGAGTGGGTATTCCAATTCAAACTCTAATATAACAGGCTTAGCGGCTGGTACTTATGATTACACTGTAACGGATGCAAATGGTTGTTCTAAAACAGGTCAAGCAACAGTGCAGGAACCAAGTGCAATTACCATTTCTAAAACAAGAACAAATGTTGACTGTAATGGCGCCTCTACCGGAGCTGTAAGCATTACACCCGCCGGTGGAAGTCCCGTTGGTTCTCCTACTTACATATCGTACGCTTGGACGGGCCCATCTTCATATTCAGCATCAACTCAAAATATTTCAGGAATTAAAGCAGGAGAATACACGATCACCGTAACCGATTTAAATAATTGTACTGGTACCGACACCGTATTAATCTCTGAACATGCAGCAATCTCTTTGTCTGAGTCTGTTACCAATGTTTCATGTAACGGTGGTTCAAATGGGGCCATTGACTTATCAGTTTCTGGTGGTGTTTCTACATACACTTATTCATGGACACCGGCTGCAACTACCGAAGATTTAACCGGACTAACTGCTGGTTCTTACTCTGTTGTTGTTACAGACGCTAAATCTTGTACAGCAAATAAAACAATTTCCGTAACTGAACCTGCGGCAATTGCAATTAACTCTACAAAAGTTGATATCTTATGTAATGGTGCATCAACGGGTTCAATCGACGTAACCACAACTGGTGGCACAGCACCACTTACATTCTCTTGGTCTGGACCTTCTTCTTATTCAAACAATACAGAAGATATTTCATCACTCGCAGCTGGCTCTTATACCCTAACAGTAACTGATGCTAATTCATGTTCTGCAAATGCTACCATTGTACTTTCTGAACCTACTGCACTTTCATTGTCTACTTCACAAGTGAATCTATTGTGTAATGGTGCTTCAACTGGCTCTATTGATTTAACAATCTCTGGGGGTGTTGCGAATTATACCAAATCATGGACAGGTCCATCTTCGTATTCAAATTCAACAGAGGATATCTCTGGATTGGTAGCCGGAAAATATGATGTAACCGTTACCGATGCAAATGGATGTACTTCAACTGGTTCTGCTACGTTAACTGAACCTACCGCTATCTCAATTGCAGATGCTATTACCAATGTTTCATGTAACGGATTGCTTGATGGAGCCATCGATTTAACCGTTTCTGGCGGAACTGTTGCAGGTTCTTATACTTATGCTTGGGACAATTCAACAACGCTTGAAGATTTAACCGCTGTGGGTGCTGGTAATTATGCTGTGACAGTTACAGACGATAATGGTTGTACAAAAACAGGTTCTTACACAATTACTGAACCAGCAGCTTTGGCTTTGACCAATACTGTTACTAAAGTTCTTTGTAATGGAAATGCTGATGGGGCCATTGACCTCAGTGTTACAGGTGGAACAACTCCATATACATTTGCATGGACAGGTCCAAATACATTCTCTTCAACATCTGAAGATATTACTGCTTTATTGGCTGGCGATTATGATATTGTGGTAACAGATGATAACAATTGTCAGATTTCAAATACAATTACCGTTACTGAGCCTACTGCTATGGCTCTTGGCTTTACAAGAACAGAAGTCAAATGTAAAAACGAATTGAATGGTGCCATTGATATTACCGTTATGGGTGGCACTGTTGCTGCTAATTATGTTTATGATTGGTCATCAATAAAAGGTTACACGAGTTCAAATGAGGATTTGAATAAGATTCCTGCTGATGAATATACTTACACAATAACAGATGATAATGGTTGCGTTCTCACCGATACGATCAATGTTTCTGAACCAATTTTACTCACAACAAATATTGCATCTGTTTCAATTTGTGATGGTGAAGGTACTCTAACATTTAATGGCTTGGGTGGAACTGCCCCTTACACACATCAAGTTGATAAAACACCTGCTACTAGCCCCGTAAATAACCTCCCAGATAAAGTGTATGAAGTTTATACAACCGATGCAAATGGTTGTAATGATTCAGTTTTGGTTAATTTGGTGCATGTTGATCCAATTTTACCAACTTTGTTAACAAATGATATTACCGTTTATTTAGACAATGCAGGTCAAGTGTCTATTAAAACCTCAGATATCAATAACGGATCTTTCGATAACTGTGGGATTGACACTATTTTTCTCGATAAATACAACTTTGATTGCACCAATACCGGAGCAAATACAGTAACAATGACCGTAGTTGACATCAACAACAATTCTAAAACTAAAACAGCAACTGTTACTGTTCTTGATACAATTTCTCCAACAATTACAGTTCAAAACACCACAATTTTAGTTGATACGTCTGGATTTGCTTATTTGAAAGAAAATATGGTTGTGGTTAATTATAACGACAACTGCGGTACAGATACAATTGTATTGAGTAAAAATGTTTTTGCTGTTTCTGATTATGGAATTAACAATGTGAATGTAACTGTAACTGATTTATCTGGAAATACAGTTGTTAAAACAGTGCAAGTAACCGTGTTGATTGGTGATACAGACAATGATTCAATTCCTGACTATATAGAAAAGAATTTAGATACAGATTCAGATGGCACAATGGATTATGCGGATGTTGACTCAGACAACGACGGTATCCTAGATATTGTTGAAAATGACAGCAACAAAACTTTCCAAGATTTTGATGGCGATGGTAGACCGAATCATTTGGATTTAGACTCTGACAATGATGGTATAAACGATGTAATTGAAGCTGATGTTATTGACGCAAATGGTGATGGTGTAAAAGATAATCCTGCAATCTTTATTTCAAATCCTGCTAACACAGATTTGACAGGTAATCCTGATTATTTAGATTTAGATGCTGATGATGATGGATTGTTTGATGCATATGAAAGTAAGCAAAATTACACCGACGCCAATAACGATGGTATCATAGATGGCATTGATGCTGATGGTGATGGAATTTTAGAATTTGCCGATGGTTCAAACGTTTACAAGGATGCATTTGATGTTAAACCGGTTGATTCTGATGGTGATAATATTGGAGATTGGAGAGATAAAGATTCTGATGGTGATTTAATCCCAGATGCAATTGAATTATCTGCTGATAAAGACCTAGATGGAATGCCAAACTATTTGGATAGAGATTCTGATAATGATTCAATACCTGATGCAGTTGAAGCTGGTGTGGATCCAAATAATCCTCTAAATACCGATGGTGGTGCGGATCCAAACTATCTTGATACGGACTCAGATGGCGATTTAATTCCAGATAATTTAGAGGCTGGTTCTAATCCGAAATCACCAGTAGATACAGATGGTGATGCCAAACCTGATTATATTGATTTGGATTCTGATGAGGATACCATACCTGATGCAGTTGAAGCTGGTGCAAATGCAAATAATCCAGCCGATTTTGATAGCGATGGGGTATACGATTTCCGCGAAACTGATAGCGACAAAGATGGAATTGATGACAAAATTGAAGCCGGAACCGATCCAACCAACCCTGTAAATACTGATGGCGATTCTGAACCTGATTACAGAGATCTTGACGCAGACGATGATGGAATTTCTGATAATACAGAATGGTCGGCTACTCAAAAAGATAAAGATGCCGATGGTAAATACAACTATGTAGATACTGATTCTGATGGCGACGAGCTTTTAGATAAAGATGAAACCACTGCTGATAAAGACAATGATAGTAAGCCAGATTATTTAGATGCTGATATTACCATTCCTGAAGGTTTCTCTCCTAATGGTGATAGCGACAACGATTTGTTAATTATCAAAGGATTGAAAAATTTCCCTAAAGCAGAATTGATTGTATTTAATAGAAATGGACAAGTTGTATATGAGTCTGGAGAAGGATACAAAAATAATTGGGATGGAACAAATAAAGGCATCAACCCTAGTCTTGGTAGCACTCTGCCAGAAGGAATCTATTTCTTTGTGTTCAAACCTAATGGATTAAACGAACAACCATTTACTGGTAACATTTATATCAAACCATAATTAACCTAATAATTAAACAAAATGAAAACATATATAAAATATAGCTTCTTGATTGCTATCAGTTTTGTTACATTTAACAATTCATTGAAAGCACAACAAGAACAAATGTATTCTCATTATGATTACAATTCGTTGGCTTTGAATCCAGCATATGCCGGTTCAAAAAGAACCCTTGTTGCGAACTCTCTTTACAGAAAACAATGGGTTAGCCTACCTGGCTCACCTACCTACTATAACTTAGGCGTACATGCGCCTGTTATTGGTGATTTTGCAGCTGGTTTGAATGTTCAAACAGGTCAAATCGGTAAGTTTGTAAAAGCTAGTCCTATTTCTGAGACCCAGATAGCAGGAAGTGTGGCATACAATAAAAAAATCTCAGAAGATTTTAGATTGGCTGTTGGTTTGAGACTGGGATTGTATAATTATAATTTTTCATTGTCGAAGTTACAAATAGATCAACCTGTTGATGTTGCCTTTAATAACAATGATTATAATCTCAATGCACCAATGATTGGTTTCGGTGCATATTTGTATTCAGAAAAGTATTTTGTTGGATTATCGGCTCCAAGAATGGTTTTTGTTCCGGCAAACCAGAAAAACAATACGAACATTGAATATGCAGCCACTACACAATACTATCTTACTGCGGGAATGGTAGTTGATGTTAATGACGACATCAAATTAAAACCGACCACCCAAGTGAAGGTTGCAATGGGTGGTATGCCAATTCAAGCGGATTTTAATTTACATGCCATCTATAAAGATAATTATTCAATAGGTGCATTCTACAGAACAGAAGGTGATGTGGGTATTATGGCAATGGCTCAAGTGAGTCCCTCTTTCACAATTGTATATGCTTACGACAGTAAATTGGCTCCTTTAAACACATATATTCAAGGTTCTCATGAATTTGGTATTCAATATATGCTACCTTGTGTTTCGAGTAACCGAGTGAGAGTTCCACGTTATTTCTAATCTATTAATCAGAAAATCAATGAAAGTTTTAAATAATAGCTTAAAAGCATTCTTGTATTTCACAAGTGTCTTTTTAGCAGGCAACATTTTTGCGCAATCAAAAGAAGTTCAAAAAATTAAACAACAGCGTTATTTCCAAATTATCAAAGAAAATGGAAATAAAACTGTAGCCAAAAAACAAGATTACATTAGCCAGCGTGCTCTAGCATATTCATTCGCTCAATCTGAAATGAATGACAAAGCTTTCGAAGCTTATGGTGAATTGTTAGAAAAATATTCATCTCAAGTAGATGCCGTTGACAAATTGAATTATGCTCTCGTGGCACGTAAATTAGAACTTTATGGCTTGTCAGACAGTATTATTTTGTCTGTTAAATCAAGTTCAGATTATGCAGGAAAGCCTTTGTTTGATGAATTAACAGACCAATTCTATACCGAAAACAAAGAAAAACGTTCCGATTATTGGCAAGATTTTGATTTCAATTCTAATTACTCTTTAAAACCCTTTCCAGGTGCTTCTTCAGCCGCAGAATACGGCATCGTGATTGATGATAAAGAAAATTGTTATTATACCACGCACTCTGAAAAAGGCTTGAGAAAAGTTCTTTCTGCATGGTTTGAACAACCTTATTATTCAATTTATAAAGCCAAATACAACGATAGTACTTACAACCGTTCTGAAGAACTTTCTAATACTAAAAGAGCTCTGAATCAACATGTAAGTTGTTATGATGCAAAAACTGGTTTTATTTATGTTACCCGAAATGCTGAAAAGGCCAATAAAGACAAGGAAAAAGTGCTTCAGATTTTTGCAATGAAGCAAAATATATTTACTAAAAAGTGGACAGAAATACCTTTTCAACTGAATAATCTTGATTTTTCAGTTGCCGATTTAGTCGTTTCTCCCGATGGTTCTCGCGTTGTTTTTGTTTCCGATATGCCTGGTGGTTATGGTAAATCTGACCTTTATGAGGCTCCAATCATTCAAAACGATGCCAATGGAATCAAAATTGGTGAAGCTGTGAATATGGGTCCAAAAGTGAACACCGTGCTAAGAGATAATTTCCCTCGCTTTTCTGATTCTGGAGATCTTTATTTTTCTTCTGAGGGACATTTGGGCTTCGGTGGATTGGATGTATTTACATTAGATAAGAACTCCGGTTTGGTAATTAACCTTGGTAAACCTGTGAACTCGAATTTAGATGATTTTGCCGCTTTGTTTCACGATAAATGGGGTACTATTGCTTCGAATAGATCTTCTTCTGGTTCTACTTCTCCAAAATATAATGATAATTTATATTTCTTTAGATGGACAGAGGATAAGGATTCAACTGAACCTTCAGTGAATGAAGTATTGGTTTCTGTGTTCGATAAAGATACTAAATTGCCGATCCCCGGTGCTAGCATTGCACTCGATAATTTAGATGACGATGATAAAGCAATCCAAGCAACAACAGATGCCGATGGAAAGTTTTTATTTGGCGGAATTTCAAAAAGTGCGAAAGTTCAGTTGGCTTCACATCCTTGTGGATATAGATATGCTTCATCAAGCAAATTTGCTGTGAATAGTGCGGGTCAGAAAACATTGGATTTGTATATCGAAAAATACAAAATTGGAGATGAATTGGGTGAACTTTTTGATGTAAAACCAATATATTATGAATCCAATAAATTTAATTTATCTTTTGAAAGTAAAAGAGAATTAGACCGTGTTGCAATTGTTTTACAAGATAACAAAGGTTTGTCCGTTGAATTGGGCTCACATACAGATTCAAAAGGCGGAGATGATGCCAATCTTACACTTTCTAAAAATAGAGCTCAAGCGGTTTACGATTATCTTGTAATGAGAGGTGTTTCAAAATCTCGTTTAACATTCAAAGGTTATGGTGAAACAAAGC
Organism: uncultured Rhizobium sp.; assembly: GCA_964645755.1. Lineage (GTDB taxonomy): Bacteria > Bacteroidota > Bacteroidia > NS11-12g > UBA955 > VMCP01. The sequence continues at coordinate 5,999 of CAZYBT010000052.1, read as the reverse complement.
TCAGAAATCGCTGCAAAAATGGTGTGAATTGTTCGGATGCCGAACACCAAAAAAATCGAAGAACTGAATATAGAGTAAGTAATATTGTTCCTTGTGGTGAATCAACGGTGGAAGAAGATCCAATTTTAACTGCTGAAGATCAAAATAATGCTGATAATCAAGGAGGCTCTAACGGTGAGAATAGCGATAATAACGATAAAGGTGGGCAAAATGCTGCAAATGGCTCTGATCCTAAGAATCAAGGCGATTTAAATGCTGGTCCAATTACTTGTGGTGACGCCGATGGTGATAAAATTCCTGACTATCTAGACCAAGATTCAGACAATGACGGTATTCCTGACGCTGCTGAAGGACATGGTGATGCCGATAAAGACGGTTTGCCAAATTGTATCGATAAAGATTCAGACAATGATGGTATTGCCGATGCAATCGAAAAATCAGTTGATTTTGATAAAGATGGAAAACCTAATATGGTTGATAAAGATTCGGATAACGATGGTATCAATGATGAAGATGAAGGTGTAAAAGATTTTGATAAAGATGGTAATCCTAATTATCTTGATTTGGATTCTGACGACGATGGAATTTCTGATAAAATTGAGAAAAATATTGATACAGATAAAGATGGTAGTCCAAATTACTTGGATAAAGATTCAGATAATGACGGAATTTCTGATAGAGAAGAGGGTGTAAAAGATACTGACAGAGATGGAAAACCTAATTTCATCGATAAAGATTCAGACAATGATGACATTCCAGATTCTGTTGAAGGTACTAAAGATACGGATTCTGATGGTAAGCCAGATTACTTAGATACCGATAGCGATGAAGACGGTATTCCAGACAAAGTTGAAGCTCCTGTTTGTAAGAATAATGATGCTCCAAAAAAATATGAAAGTCCTGCGAGTAAACCTTCTGTGCAAAGATCTGAAACTGTTGATGTTGATGCCGATATTCAAAATAACCAATCTCAATCGCCTTCTTATTCAAACAGTAACGTTGAGTTCAGAGTGCAATTTTTAATGTCGAAAAACAAGATAAGTGCCAAAACTTTTGCAGATAAAGGATTGTCTGATGTATTCGAATACCGAGATGGTGGATATTACAAATACACTACATCTAATGGTTATGCAACTGAAGACGAAGCGCAAATTCAAAAAGAGAAAATCAGAAATCTAGGTTACTCTGATGCATTTGTTGTGAAATTCCAAAACGGTAGAAGAATTAAATAAACTATTTTAGTAAAATCTATTAACTTTGAAAGGGGGCTTATGCCCCCTTTTTTAATGAAATAATATACTTTAACTATGGCGAAATTTCAGAAATATTCATACTGGCTATTGCCATTTTTATATTTGTTGGTTGCCTTGTTTGCAACAAATAGAAATTATTTTCTTCCATCATCTAAAATAGCCGATATTCATTGTCTTGTTTCCCAATACAACAACTTTATTATTTTTAAAAATTCATTTTTTCATTTGATCAGTGGAGCCGATTTGTATCAATCTTTTCCTCATGAACAATATGATTTATTTAAATATACCCCTACTTTTTCTTTGATTTTTGGAATCATTGCAGTTTTGCCGAACTATTTGGGACTTTTGTTGTGGAATCTCTTAAATGTAATGTTGCCGTTGTTTGCAATTCATCAAATATTTGGATTGAATCAACGACTAAAAACAATTTTTACCCTTTTGCTATTGCCTGAATTCTTTACCACCATTTTGAATAGTCAAAGCAATGGTTTGATATTGGGACTTTTACTTTTTGCATTTTCCGCGATTCAGAAAAATGAAACCCGAAAAGCGGTTGTTTTTATTTTATTAACAGCCTTTATCAAGCTTTTTGGGGTGTTTTTCTTTGCCATCTTTTTGATTTATCCCAATCAATTAAAAAAAGCGGCAATTAATGGAATAATCTTTAGTTTTTTACTGTTGTTAATGCCCTTACTTATTGTAGATCTTTCATATTTGATAAAATTATATCATTCATATTTTAATTTATTAAAAAATGATGGATCTCAATTCGTCAAATATTCATTTGCAGGATGGTTAAATCAATGGTTTAGTTTTTATCCTTCAAAAAATATTGTCGTTTTATTTGGATTTATTGTTCAACTGTTGCCTGTATTATTAGTCAAAAATTGGACAGACAAATCGAGGATTATTTATGCTGCAACATTTTTAATTTGGATGGTTGTTTTCAATCACATGGCAGAATCGGCTACCTATATCATAGCTGTGGGAGCCATATTTTTAGCTTTTTCTACCTTCGAGAAACTATCAATTGTGCATTTATTGCTGCTGCTTTTCATGTTTCTATCGGCCGAATTAGGGCCTTCCGATATTTATCCCAAAGAATTAAGGGTTTGGATTGTGGAAACGGCACAGTTAAAGGCATTTTCGTGCATTTTGATTTGGTTATACTTGATTTCGGACATTATTAAAGTAGCTGTATTTTTCAAAGATGATTCATTTGATTGAATTTGAGGATTAATTTTTAATGAATTTTAAATCATTTGTTTAGAGAAAATTCTAGTTGTGCTATTCATTTTTTATAATGATATTGCCGGTTAGATTTTTCGTTATCAAATGCTCTTCAAAAAATTGAATTTTATTCAAATAAATCGAAATTTATTTTTCTTATTTACTTTTTTCTTTTTTGGTTTTTCTCATGCACAATTTGTGTCTGATTTTTCATTTACAGAAAATGTCGGTCAAATTTTAAATCAAAATGGTAATAAAATTTCAAATTTAAAATATGTATTGAGAAAAAATGACTTTCAAGTTCAGTTGAGAAATAATGGATTTTCATATGAGTTTTTCAAGGTAATTGAAAATAATAAATTATTGAACGACGGTAGTATAAAAATACACAGAATAGATATTGATTTTGTGAATCCTAATGTCGTTCCTCAAATTTTTGGAAACCATACGAATCATTCTATATCAAGATATTACATTGGAAAAAATGAGTATTTGGCAAAAAATTATAATGAAATAAATTATACAAATATTTGGGATGGAGTGGATATTGGCTTTGTATCGAAAAATCGTACAAATGATGTATTTTTTAAATATAATGTAAATGTAAAAAATAAGAAAAGCCTACAGAATGTAAAATTTGAAATTAAAGGTGCATTAAGTCATTTTTTAAGAAATGATACAATTTTTATTGAAACAGAGTTTGGGTTTATTAAAGAATCTATTCCAAAATCATGGAATTATTTAGGTAAAGCTATCCATGTTCATTGGAAATATTACGGTGGTAATGTTTATGGATTTTATTCAGAAGAAATTAACGATTTTCCAATATTGATTGACCCTACACCAAACAGATCTTGGGGTACATATTATGGTGGAACGGGAGATGATAGAATTAAATCAACTTCTACTGATTCTAGAGGTAATGTTTATTTTGGTGGGTCTACCACCTCAACAACTCTAATTGCTACAACTGGTGCTTATCAAACTACGAGGGCTGGATCAACTTCCAATGTAGATGGTATTGTTTCCAAGTTTAACAGAAAAGGTCAACGATGTTGGACAACTTACTATGGAGGTTCTCAAGACGAAACAGTTACGCGGATTATTGTTGATGGAAGAAGGTGTCCTATTATTGTGGGATGGACTGGTTCTACTGATTTCCCTACAACTTCTGGATGTAGGCAAGGTTCTAATTCTGGTGATATTGATGGATTTATTGTAAAATTCAATGATACTGGACAAAGAAAATGGGGTACTTATTTTGGAGGAACGGAGAATGATCAGATATACGGGGTTGACGTAGATCATAACTATAATATTTATTTTGGTGGATCTACTTCCAGTACAAATTCAAATATTACAACCTCCTCAGTATGGAAGACTTCTCGATCTTCAACCGACCTTGAAGGGTGGGTGGGCCAATTTGATTCTACAGGAGCCTTGGGTTGGGCAAGTTATTTTGGCGGTACGAATTCTGATGTTGTAATGGGTGTTTCTTTTGATAAAAAAAGAAGTAAACTGAATTTCTGCGGATATACTGAATCCTCCACAAATACTTCGTCTTCGTCCAAAGACAAAATATATTATCAATTATCCATTCCTGGTAATAAAGATTTTAGAGGTGGTGTTTCAGATGGTTTTGTTGGTCAATTTTCGAGTAGTGGTAATTTAAATTGGTCTAGGTACAGCGGCGACACTGCGGAAGATTTGTTTAATAGTATTGAAACAGATACTGGAGGATTTATCTATTGCCTTGGTAGCACTCTGTCAAAGTCTAATATTTCAACTACCGTTGCTCATCAAAAGACTTATGGTGGTTCTGGAGACGCATATTTAGCTAAATATAAATCTCAAGGTGATTCTGTTTGGGTTTCTTATATCGGCGGTTCTGCTAAAGAAGTTGGTTGGGATTTAGCAGTAGATACTTTTGGCTATATTTACATTGGAGGGATTACCGAAACAGAAAATGATGACGCAACATCTGACTCTGCAGCAATAAGAACTTGGGACGCTTGGCAAGATTACACGAACGGAGGATTCGACGCATTTTTAGAGAAATTTCACCCCAATGGAAATCGAATATGGGGAACATATTATGGTGGTTCTGCAAATGATGGTGGCGTAGTTGCTCCGGATGATATTTTAGGAGTTTCCGTTGGTATAAATGATGATATTTTTTTGGGTAGTTATACTCTATCTGTAAAAGCCGGTACCGCTTGGTATATATCTTCACCTGGATCATTTAAAACAACAAAATCTTCTGGTAGTTATGATGCTTTCTTAGTTAAATTTGGCCAATGTCATAAATATTTGGATGTATCTTCAAACTCCCCAGCATGTTTGAAAGATTCAATAAAGTTGTTTGCTTCTGATTTAAATGGTTCTAATTCATTGAAAAAAATGAGATTTCAATGGTCTGGGCCAAACTCATTTGTTTCTAACATTCAAAATCCTATTAGAACACCTTCAAGATATTTAGATACAGGTCTTTATACATTAATTACAATTGATTCACAAGGTTGTAAGGATACCGCCAAAACAAGAGTTTCGATTCAAACGGTTTCGTTTTCAATTGATACTGTAAGAAGGGTTTGTCTCGGTGATACCATTAAACTTGGTGTTAATGTAACAAATGGATCAAAGTATAACTGGTCTGGCCCAAATTCTTTTAGTAGTTCTTTGAATTCACCCAATATCCCTCAAACACAAAAAAAACATATCGGAAGATATTATGTAAAATTTTGGAATTCAAATGGTTGTTGGGATACTTCTTCAATTAGAGTAACTACTGGTATTCCTGGTTCAATAGTTTCTAATAGCCCCTTTTGTAGAGGCGATTCATTAAAATTTACTACAACAGCCAAATTTATAAAAAGCTATTCTTGGTATGGTCCAAATAGTTTTCTTTCTAATTTAAAAAGTCCATTTGTTAAAAGTCCACTCAAAAATTCACTAGGGAATTATTACTTGGCTTTGTTAGATTCTAATGGATGTAGAGATACATTTTCTATAAATGTTACTATGTATCCAGATGTTACAATCCAATATTTGGTAAATGATACAGATCAATGTTTGCGCGGAAATTCATTTATTTTCACTAGCAACTCATCAGTAACTTCTGGTTCATTTTCTTCATATTTATGGACATTCTCAGATGGTACAACTTCTAATGGTTCTCCCAATACAAAGTCTTTTTCTTCAGAAGGGACATATACTGCAAGATTAATTACAGTTACTAATAATGGCTGTAAGGATACCCTGACAAAAAATGTAACGGTTTACCCACAAGCAGCACCAAGCTTTACAACAAACACACAGAAGCAGTGCTTAACGGGTAACGCATATACGTTTACAAATACAAGTACCATAGCCTCTCCTGGTTCACCAATGACGTATAGTTGGAACTATGGAGATGGTTCATCGGCAACAACATCAACAAACGGAAGCAGAACGTATAGCTCAGCAGGTAATTACCAAGTTACGTTAACCACAACAAGTGCAAATGGATGTACG
>CAZYBT010000051.1:0-17878 GCA_964645755.1 uncultured Rhizobium sp. | reverse complement strand
CCTTGAGCCATAGCAGCGCTAGCAAGACCTACGATGCTAAGTACGAATAAAGTAATTTTTTTCATAATATTATTTTTTTTAGTTTGATTTATTTAATTGTTATATTACAAATACTGTGCCAAAGTTTAAGGCTGGATTTGAATGTTTGAAATGGTATTATATAAGTTAGCGTCTGATTTGAATGTAATAGTTACCCTTAAATCCCTACCGGTATTGATGTTTCCTGTTAGGTTTTGTGCAATTACAAAGCAACCATCATATGTAGGATTTGGAAATTCAATATTCAAATATTTGAAACCTCTTGGTGGATTGCAAGTATTCATTGGTTTTGGTACGCCAGGAGTCATGACTTGATTTGGTGGCATGTTGGTATTCGAAGATTTAAGAATGACGTTCTTCACAATGATGGTTCTTCCATTATATTTCTTAGGATTGTTGCAATATGCATTCGCATCTACAACTTCCGCCATTTGTGCAGAGCTATATTGAGAGAGAAAGAAAATACTTATAAGAAATAGAATAACCTTTTTCATGATACTGTATAGATTACAAATTCTGTGCCAAAGTGTTGATTTGCTTAAGCGAATTTTTGATTTTATATCCTTTGTAAAAAAAAAGGCCTGTAAAGGCCTTTTTGAAAGAATTTATTGGGTTTATCTTATGGGATAAATTTGATCATCGTTACTTTGTTCAACAAACGTGTGTCGGCTTTGAAAGTAATTGTAGCAACTACATCTTTATTATTCGGAATTGGAGCTGCCATTTTACTTAAAATCACAAAACAACCTTTTGTTTGTCCGTTCGGGAAAACAACTTCGAGTTGTTCGAAATTTCTTGGCGGATTGCAACGCATAGCTGGAGCTGGTGGGGTTGGAGTTGTTGGAGAACCACCACTTGTTACTCCAGATGGAGTAATAATACCACCAGTTGGTGATCCTGCAGGTCCAACGGGAGTTCCAACACCTGATGCCGCACTGGGCGTAATAGTTGCGCCTGCTGCTGTTGCTTTTCTCACCGTAATATCGCGGATTACAATTGTTCTGCCGTTGTATTTAGATGGGTTGTTGTAAAAATCGTTAGCATCAACCACCATTTGTGCATTTGAGGCACTGAAGATTGCAAAAGCGCCAACAAGGAAAGAAGTAATTTTTTTCATAACTGTATATTGTTAAATTTGGTACAGCAATTATACGACAAAAAGCGTGCCAATTCGTTATGGTTGTATTTTAATATCCAAAATAGTATGGTTCATTCCTGGCCCACCTACTTTAATAATCAGGTTTCCAACGCATTCCAAATTTTTTGGCAACCCATTTAATTTGATGCCTTCAACCTCGAAACATCCTTTAAAGTTAGGATTGTTGAATTCTAATTTCAACATTTTAAATAATGCTGGATTAGATGGAGTGCATGGCTTGCCTTGCCCCATAATGTTAGTTCCTGGTCCATCAGGTATTGTAACTGTTACATTTTTAATTTTGATGACTTTGCCAATAAATGAATTTGGATTGCTTGTGAAGGCCGCTTCAGCAACTTCCATTGCTGGTTGATTCATCTGAGATTTTACTTGGCCGGAAATTCCTAATACGAGAAGCGAAAGAATGATGATTTTTTTCATTTGTGAAGATAAATATTTTGAGTAATTGTATATTTTACAGCAAAGATAAGCACAATATAGGTTAGGTTTTGTAGAAATTTGTCTATGTTTTATTCATCATTGTGTATAACATTATCTAACAATCGAATTAATTTATATGAAATGAAAATGCATAAATGATTGAATATCAATTTTATAAAAATATGTGATTCTTTGTTACAATGATAAAATTATTGAAACAACACACATTTTACCCGAGGAATTTTATTTTTGTGTTGTTCATATTTGTTTAAAAGATTCAACACGTTTCTATAAATTTCTATGAACACTTCGGGAACTTGGGGTCATAGCAATATGACCTCTTTTTTTTATTTGAAAACATGATAAAAATCATATTCTAACAAAAGATTCGTCATTTTAAAGATTTTGAGCTGCTTTTAACTTGCACTTCATAAATCTTATGTATTTTCAAGAATTAAATTGTTTGAATTCAGCGCTTAAACTTCTGAGAACTGAATTAATTCCAAACCTTAATAAGGAGCTAGAAATATTGCATGGAAACTCAGCAATTTTAGGAGATACTGAACTTAGTGAAGGACTTTTTTCGATCATTGCGAGCAAATTGAAATCGGAAACCGATTCAATGAATCGTCTTCTTTCGCTCATTCTGATACCTTTGATTGAGAACTTAATTGAAAATCCAAATTCTCATGGCCATATAAAATCTTTCGGGGTTTTGAGATCCTTTCACCTCAGAATTCGCGAGCTGTTTTTAGAAATGCGGGAAATGTGTAACCAATATCTGGTTGACCCAGACTGGAGCAATCAAAAGAAAATTTCTTGTTTGAATGTGTACAATGCGGAGTTGGCATTTTTAAAATATGCGAATTTTATGGAAACTACATTGTTCTCCTTATTGAATCCAAAACTCAACCCAATTTTATGATCACAAAAGAGTCAACTAAGTTATCAGTGGATACAACATGTTTTCACTGTGGTGCACATTCAAAACATCCTGTAGTGTTTGATCAGCATCATTTTTGCTGCAATGGTTGTCTTTCGGTTTATCAAATTCTTGAGAAAAATCAACTCTGTCAATATTATGATTTTAATGCCGCTCCAGGAAAAACGATCGACAATCAATCCAATCAATCGAAGTTTTTATTCTTAGATGACGAAAATGTCCTTCAAAAAATCATTCATTTTAAACAAAATGACGAAGTACATATTCGATTTTATTTGCCACAGGTACATTGCAGTTCTTGCTTGTATTTGTTAGAAAACTTATATAAAATTCACACTGGTGTAATTTCAGCGAAACTTAATTTCAGCAAAAAAGAACTCACAGTAGCATTTGATCAATCTCAAACTTCGGTTAAAAAAATTGCCGAGTTTCTGTCGAAAATTGGGTATGAACCATATTTTAGCCTCAGTGATATTGGGGGAAAGGAACAAAAAACCAAGGTATCCAAGTCACGAATTCTCAAATTGGGTGTAGCCGGATTTTGTTTTGGAAACATCATGTTGCTTAGCTTTCCTGAGTATTTTTCATGGGGGACCGATTTGGATGGATTAAAACCTTTGTTTCAAATTGTGATTTTGATTCTAATCATTCCTGTGTTAACTTATAGCGCAACAGAGTTTTACAAGCTGGCGTGGGGCGGATTAAAAGAAAAATATCTCAATATTGATTTGCCCATTGTGTTGGCCATGTTCATTACTTTTGGAAGAAGTGTTTATGAGGTTTACACTCATACTGGTCCTGGGTATTTCGATTCATTAAGTGGCATTGTTTTTTTTATGCTGCTAGGACGTTTATTGCAAGACAAAACCTACAGAAGCATCACTTTTGATCGTGATTACACTTCCTATTTTCCAATTTCTGCAACCATTTTCAAATCTGGTGAAGAAATTACAAAGGAATTACCTTTGATCGAAGTAAATGACGAACTAGTTATTCATGATCAAGAAATCATTCCTGTGGATGGAATTTTGGCTTCTGGCGAAGCCTGTATCGACTATAGCTTTGTAACTGGAGAAAGCGTTCCTGTAACATTACTTCCAGGAAGTTGGGTGTATGCCGGTGGCAGGCAATTGGGTGCTTCCGTTCGAATCTTAGCTCAAAAAACGGTCTCCCAGAGTTATTTGGTAACCCTGTGGAATCAACAAAAAAAGGACACTTCGTCCAATAGTCGTTTAGAAAGCAACTACGTGCAAAAAGCCAGTCAGTATTTCACTTTGGTTTTATTTGCATTGGCAACTGCAGCTGCAATTTACTGGTCTTATACCGATCCAACAAAAGTCTGGAATGCAGTAACCGCGGTGCTGATTGTGGCTTGTCCTTGTGCATTGCTGCTCAGCGTTACCTTTACACATGGTCATTTTTTGTCGCTGTTGGCAAAGAATGGATTGTATTTGAAAGGGGCCAAGTCTCTTGAAAAAATGAATCAGATTCAGCATATTGTTTTCGATAAAACGGGGACATTAACGCAGTCGAAAAATCCAACGATTTATTATGAGGGACATCAACTTTCGGCTGATGAATTGGATGTGGTGGCCGCGGTTGCAAGTGAATCGGTTCATCCACATGCGCGTCAGATTGCAAAATTTTTGGATAGGCCTCGAATTCATGGGTTACCCGTAACCAATTTCCCTGGGCGTGGCATTCAGGGGGTGTATTTGGATTATACTGTAGAAATTGGATCAAAAGAATTTTTAAAGATAGATCCTGATTTTGAAACCAAGTATCAAGGCAGTTTTTTGGGAGTGAAAATCAATGGTAATTTTAAAGGATATTTCATTTTAAAAAGCTCATTTCGGAAGAAATTAGTGCCGTTGATGTTGCAGTTGGGAAAAAAATTCAACCTTGCTGTGCTCAGTGGCGACAATGACTCTGAGAAAAATGTGATTCAGGGGATTTTCCCGAGTAATTCTTTGCTTTTATTCAATCAAAAGCCACACGACAAAAAAGAGTTTGTTCAAAATATGGAATCTGCCGGAGCGAGAACCATGATGGTAGGTGATGGTTTGAATGATGCCGGCGCGCTGATGTCGAGCAGCTTTGGACTTGCAGTTACCGATGATATTTCATATTTCTCTCCAGGCAGTGATGCCATTATTTTAGGCGACAAGTTACCAATGTTAGATAAGTTCTTTGAAATGTCGCGCAAAATGCGAAAAATAATTTGGTGGAGTTTTGCAATTTCTATCGGTTATAATGTGATTGGTTTATACTTTGCTGTAAATGCTGAGTTAAATCCAATTATTGCAGCAATTCTGATGCCTGCAAGCTCCATTTCAATTGTCTTATTTACCTGGATTTCCTCGCTCATTACGGCAAGATTTTTAAAGTTGAAAAATTAACACAAAACATGATAATAATCATATTTCGGTATGAGTAACATCATTGATTAGATTGTAAAAAATGTGTCATTTTGAAATGTAGATTATGTCAGTCATTATCATTCTCATGGTGTTGAGCATTTTGGTAGCAGCTTCCTTTTTAGCAGCTTATATGTGGAGTGCAAAAAATGGTCAATTTGATGATCCAGACGCGAATGCATTTCGGATTCTCATAGATGAACAAAACAATCAAAAAATAGAAAAACAAACTAAATAAATATGCAGATAGAAAAATTTTCTTACGACAACAAGGTAGTAAAATGGTTTGCTTATGCAACTGTTTTATGGGGAATTGTTGGATTCCTCGCAGGGTTGTGGATTGCCATTGCCATGTGGTTTCCGGGACTAAACTTAGATTTTGCGCCAACTACGTTTGGGCGTATGAGACCAGTTCACACCAATGCGGTCATTTTTGCTTTTGTGGGAAATGGTATTTTTATGGGAGTTTATTATTCGCTTCAACGTTTGTGTAAAGCCCGAATGTTCAGTGATTTGCTCAGTAAAATTCATTTTTGGGGATGGCAGTTAATCATCCTTTTTGGCGCGTTAACACTTTGGTTGGGATATACCACAGGTAAGGAATATGCTGAATTAGAATGGCCTTTGGATATTGCGATTACATTAATTTGGGTGATATTCGGAATTAACATGTTTGGTACCATTATCAAACGCAGAGAAAGTCACTTGTATGTTGCAATATGGTTTTACATAGGCACATGGATTACTGTTGCCATGTTGCACATTGTGAATAGCATTGAATTGCCAATTGAACTCACAAAAAGTTACAGCTGGTATGCTGGTGTTCAAGACGCTTTGGTTCAATGGTGGTATGGTCACAACGCGGTTGCATTCTTCTTAACCACTCCATATTTGGGCTTGATGTATTATTTCTTGCCAAAAGCAGCAAATAGACCTGTTTATTCTTATCGATTGTCGATTGTTCACTTCTGGGCTCTGATCTTTATTTATATTTGGGCTGGTCCTCACCATCTATTGTATACAGCTCTTCCTGATTGGGCTCAATCTCTAGGTGTTGTATTTTCAGTGATGTTGATTGCTCCAAGTTGGGGAGGTATGATCAATGGATTGCTTACGTTAAGAGGTGCTTGGGATCGTGTTCGTGAAGACGCAGTATTGAAATTTATGGTGGTTGCAATTACAGCCTATGGTATGGCAACCTTTGAGGGACCAATGCTCTCATTAAAGAATGTAAACGCAATTAGTCACTTTACAGATTGGACCATTGCTCATGTTCACGTTGGTGCCTTGGGTTGGAATGGATTCTTAACTTTTGCAGTACTTTATTGGTTGATACCAAGATTGTTTAGAACTGAATTGTATTCAAAAAGTTTGGCGAATGCACATTTCTGGATTGGTACTTTGGGTATTGTATTGTACGCAGTACCAATGTATTGGGCTGGATTTACACAAGCTTTAAACTGGAAAACCTTTACTCCAGATGGAACGCTTCAATACAACTTCTTAGATACCGTTGACATGTTACGTCCATTGTACATGATGAGAAGTATTGGTGGCTTGTTGTTCCTTATTGGTGCATGTATCATGGTTTACAATTTGTTTAAAACAGTGAAGCAAGGAAATTTCCTAGCGGAAGAGGAAGCAGAAGCTCCAGCTTTGCAAAAACATGTTGCTCACCATTCAGAAGGATGGCACCGAGTAATCGAGCGTAAACCTATTCAAATGCTCGTTTTGAGTTTGCTTGTTGTTGCAATTGGAGGTGTTTTTGAATTGATTCCAACTTTCTTAGTAAAAACCAATATCCCTTCAATATCTGCTGTAAAACCATACACTCCTTTGGAATTACACGGTAGAGACATTTATATTTCGGAGGGATGTTACACTTGTCATTCACAAATGGTTCGTCCGTTTAGAGATGAGGTTAAACGTTATGGAGAATATTCCAAAGCCGGTGAATTCGTGTATGATCACCCTTTCCAATGGGGAAGTAAACGTACTGGTCCAGATTTGGCTCGTGTCGGTGGAAAATACAACAATCTTTGGCATTTTTCTCACATGTACGATCCAAGTGCCATTAACCGTACCAGTATCATGCCGAGATATCCATGGTTGTTCACCAAAGGAATCGACATACGCAGAACCCCTAAAATGATTCGTGCAATGCAAACTTTGGGTGTTCCATACGAAGTTGATTATGCCAATAAAGCAAATTCGGATTTAGAAGCACAAGCTAAATTAATTTCTGATGATTTGATGCAAAACAAAGATGTGGTTCAAATCATGAAATTGGAAGGTATTAAAGATTTAACACATACACAAATTGTTGCGTTAATTGCTTATTTACAACGTGTTGGTACAGATATCAAAGCCGTTCCAGCTGAAACTTTACCTGAACATTAATCAACATTAACTAGTATGAAATTCATCAATTATTTAAAAACAATAGACGGTGTAACCTTTTATCCAATGGCATCGTTGATTTTATTCACTGTATTCTTCGGTGTGGTTATGTATTGGGTAATCAAAGCCAATAAAAAATACATCGATAATGCAAAAAATATCCCTCTAAATGATTAAAAAATGAAAAATAATATTTTTAAAACTTTGGCTTTGTTTGTCATGTGCTTATCTCTACCCGTATTTGCACAAACACAAGATGCAGCAGCAACCACTGACGTGGCTGCTGCTGCGGGAGCTGTTGCAGATGCAAGCTCCACTGCCGCAAAAGCATCGAGTATCGATAGCTATATTCCTTGGATTCTGGTTACTACAGCCTTAGCTCTTGGCATTGTAATTTTATTTATGGGTTCATTGCTCAGTAAAGTTGCCATCATGAAAATGAAAAGCAATGCCAAATCATTGGCAATAATTTTACTTTCAACAGCAGCGATTTCTTTGAACGCAGCAACTGAAAATTCATTCGGATGGGCCGTAACTTCAGGGCAGTTGAATTATATGTTGTTAGGAGTTATCTTCTTTGAAGTGTTAATCATTCTTTATTTTGCTTACTGGTTGAAGGTTGTGGTTCTTCCACAAAGCGAAGCATCAGAGCAAATAAAACCTGATACTGTTACAAATGCTTGGTGGGATAAATTCAACAAATCTGTTAAAATTGAGGATGAAAAAGATGTTCAACTGGATCACGTTTACGATGGAATCAAGGAATTAGATAATGCATTGCCGCCTTGGTGGTTGTATGGTTTCTATTTGACCATTGTATTTGCTGGGATCTATATTTGGAGATTTCATTTTTCTGATGCTCCATTGCAGGTGCAAGAGTTGAGAAATGAAATTGCTGCAGCCAAAGTAGCTGAAGAAGCCTATGCTAAAATGAATGCAAATAAAGTAGATGAAAATACAGTTGAATATAAGGCTGATCCAGCATTGATTGCTGCAGGTAAAGAGTTGTTCGCTTCTAAGTGTGTGGCTTGTCATGGTGCCGAAGCTGGTGGAGGTCAAGGTCCTAATTTAACCGATGACTACTGGATTCATGGTGGTTCAATCAAAGATATCTTTAAAACCATTAAATACGGGGTAACCAATAAAGGTATGATTGCTTGGGGTGGAGAGTTAACCCCAAAACAAATCGAAGGATTGGCTAACTTTATTAAATCTATTAAAGGTTCCAATCCCAAAGGTGGATTGCCAAAAGCAGGTGAATTGTATATTGAAGAAGGTGCAGCTGCCCCTGCCGATTCTAGCGCAAATGCACAAGCAATTCCCACTGCTGCTGCTGTTAAATAATTGATTCAATTGACTATTAGTATAAAAATATGAATATTGATGAGGGAGAATCGTTTCGCGACAAGGTTGCAACCATAGATGAATCGGGGAAACGTAACTGGGTGTTTGCATACAAACCGTCAGGAAAATTCTATCAAGCGCGTTCATGGTTATCAATATTTTATTTGTTTGTTTTTTTTGGTTTGCCCTTCGTTCAATACAAGGGCGAACCATTTTTAATGTTGAATATCCTTGAGAGAAAATTTGTAATTTTTGGGTTCGTTTTTTGGTCACAAGATTTTTATCTGTTCGGAATTTCAATGATTTTGTTCATTGTATTCATCATTGTGTTTTCTGTTGCTTTTGGAAGATTGTTTTGTGGATGGGCTTGTCCTCAAACAATTTTCATGGAAATGGTATTTCGCAAATTGGAGTATTTTATTGAAGGTGATGCACCTAAGCAAATAGCACTTAAAAAAGCCCCCTGGAATGCCGATAAAATCATAAAGCGAACAGCAAAATTTGCGGTTTTCTACTTTGTTTCTTTCCTAATAGGCAATACTTTTTTGGCGTATATTATAGGAAAAGATGCTTTGTTGAAAATCATCACTGAACCATTTTCACAGCATATAGGCGGATTTACATCAATGCTTATTTTCTCTAGCGTCTTTTTCTTCGTATATATTTATCTCAGAGAACAAGTATGCACCGTTGTTTGTCCTTATGGCCGATTACAAGGGGTATTGCTCGATAAACACTCCGTAGTTGTTGCATATGATTATGTGAGAGGTGAACCAAGAGAAAAATTGCGTAAAAATACCGAACGAACCGCCGGTGATTGTATCGATTGTCTTAAATGTATTCACGTTTGTCCAACAGGAATCGATATTCGAAATGGAACTCAATTAGAATGTACGCATTGTACTGCTTGTATTGACGCTTGTGATTCAATCATGGAGAAAATCAACAAGCCAACTGGCTTGATAAAATATGCCTCTGAAGCTACAATTGCCGAAAACAAACCCTTCATTATCACAGCAAGACTTAAAGCATATATCGTTGTTTTGCTGATTTTATTGACAGCATTCGTTTCTATTCTGGCAACGAGGTCAACCATAGAAATGCAAGTAATTAAGGCATCGGGACAATTATACGTTGAAACGCCTGATGGTCAAATTTCCAACATGTATAATTTTATGCTCATCAATAAAAGTCACAATAATTATGATTCACTTGAGTTAAAGTTTGACGGAATAGGCAGTGTAGAACTTGTGAATGGGCACAAGTATTTGTCCCTCAAAAAAGAAGGAAGTATTAAAAGTACCTTGTTTGTTAAAATTCCGGCAAATAGAATTTCGGAAAGGAAGCAAACAATCAAAGTAAATTTATATCACAAAGGCCAATTAATTGAGGTTGAAAAAACCAATTTTTTGGGACCTGTTTTTAATTAAAATATCATGAATTGGGGAAAATCAATCGTAGTTGTTTATGGATTATTTGTTGTTGGAATGGTTTATTTGGTATATCAATCCACACAGCAAAATATTGACTTGGTAGATAAAAATTATTACCAAAAAGAAATTCAATTTCAAAGTGAAATTGATGCAACGAACAAAGCGAATCAACATGGAATTGTTCCAAAAATTGTTGCTGATGGAGGACAAGAGTTTCTGGTGGTATTAGACACTGCCTCGTTTGAACTTCATGGTAGTGCGCAATTTTATTGCCCATCAAATGCAAAATTTGATGTGTTTATGGATCTACCACTTTCTAAAACTGGAAAATGGAAATTACCAGCTGCTCAAATTCAAAAGGCTACCTACCAGTTAAAAGTAAATTGGGTGAATGAACGCAATGATACGTTTCAATCAGTAATTAACTATACCAAATAGCCATGTTGAGCATTTTGGCGGGCATGTTACTTGGTATTGCAGGGAGCTTACACTGCGTTGGTATGTGTGGTCCATTGATTTTGATTCTGCCTTTTCAATCAGATTCAAAAATGCAAGGGCTCTTACAATCGTTATTGTATCATTTAGGAAGGGTTATAACCTATCTGTTTTTGGGGTTACTATTTGGGATGATATTTCAAATAGTTGATTTAAAATACTTCGAACAATACTTTAGCTTGGCTATTGGTTTGCTTTTTTTGATTTTATGGATCAACGAACAATTTGGCAAAAGGTCTGCCAACCAAGGTGCTTTTTATAAATTTGTCATCACTATGTTTGGCAAGGCCATGAAGTTAAAATCTGCTTTTGGAATGTTGTTAGCTGGCGCCATGAACGGATTGTTGCCTTGTGGTTTGGTTTACGGTGCATTGTTGGCCGCATTTGGAACAGGAACCACCATGGGTTCGGTTCAATTTATGTTTGGGTTTGGATTGGCAACGGTTCCAGCAATGATTTTTGTTTTTTTTGCAAAATCAATGATCAGCAGTCAACTAAGACTAAGGCTTAGTAAATTATTGCCTTGGTGGTTGTTGATATTGGGAATTTGGTTCTTGTTGAGAGGGGCAAATTTAGGAATCCCTTTCGTAAGTCCTAAGATACATACACAACATGGCGTTCAGTCGTCTTGTTGTAAACCCATGAACTTAGATTAATTGAAAAATTTTAAGCTAAAAAGTAGAAAAAACTCTGAGATTCCTATAAATTTGGATACCTAATCCCAAATTTATGAGTTTTGATCATTCACAAATGGACTGTAAAACATGTACAAAACGCTTTACATCTGTATTTTGCAAAGTTGAAAATGATTCTATTGAACAAATAAATGACGAAAAAATTTGTACTCCTTATAAAAAGGGACAAACCATTTTTCATGAAGGATCTCGTCCGTTCGGTATTTATTGTGTGAATTATGGCAAGATCAAACTTTCCAAATTTGGAGACGACGGTAAGGAACAAATTTTGAGGTTGGTTAAGGCTGGCGACTTACTAGGATATAGATCTTTGCTGAGCCAAGACAGGTACAATGGGTCTGCTGTGGCCCTGGAAGACTCTGGTGTTTGTTTTATTCCGAAAGATTTGTTCATGGGAATATTGCAAAAAGATGGTGTGCTTTCAATGGAAATCATGAAATTACTCAGTGATGATTTGAGGAAAGCCGAATTGAGTATCACACATTTGGCGCAAAAATCTGTGCGTGAGCGATTGGCGGAAGCCTTACTTTTTATTAAAGAAACCTATGGATTTGAAGAAGATGGTCAAACAATCAATCTCAAACTTTCAAGAGAAGAACTGGCAAATTTAGTTGGAACGGCAACAGAAACCGTGATTCGTTTGTTGTCTGAACTCAAAACCGATGGAGTTATTTCTCTGGAAGGAAAAAAAATTAAAATACTTGATTTCCCTGAATTGGTGGAAATTGCAAATCTCAACGATTAACCTTTTTGCATTTTTGCGGTTAGCAGTGCAATTTTAATTTTACACTCCCAAAGGTAATTTTGATCTATAGAGGCAAGGGAATCGGTAACCCAAAAATCAATGATACCTTCGTTCAATAGCTTTGTCAATTTCCGCTTGTGGAAAATTCCAAGCGAATATTTTGGGGAGCCTGTGAATCCCATCGTTAATCCTTTATTTGAATATCTTTTGAATACTGAACTATTACGCTGACATTCTTTTAATCGCTCAACTTTATAAAAAACCACTTCGATTCCTTTTACAGCTAAATCCCAAAATTCCGAACCTATGTTTTTGTATAAAACATTGGGAGATGGTAAGATGTGAATGATTTTATTTTCCGAGTGTTTGATTTGCTGCTCCACAATTTCAGAGATTTTATTGTTCTCGGTAAGAATTTCATACCTGAATATTTCGCAGGCTACATCTAAATTTACTATAGAAGTTTGTATTTCGGAAATGGTTTCGTTTGAAATTGTTTGTGGGAATCCCAATTTGCAACTTTTGAATTCATTGTTAATGAGATGATATTCATAGTGCTCCTTCCACTTAGGAAGATCTATGAAATGTGTTTCCTCTAAAATGAAAACATCTTGTTTGATTAAATTGCCAAGCTTCAACATCTTTTTATCTGAAAGATTACATATTGACTGACACTCAAAAAAACTTGAGTTGCAAAATTGCTATTTCATTTTGAAATTCTGAACATCAAATATCCTACAATTGCAGCAACAATACTTGTCACTAAAATGGTTATTTTACTTAATTGTACTAATAAAATATCATAAAATGCCAAATTTGAGATAAAAATCGACATTGTGAAGCCAATTCCACCCAAAATTCCGGCTCCCAATAAATGGGTGAATTTTACATCTGAGCTAATTTCTGTGAGTTTTAGTTTCACTGAAATCCAGGAAAAGCCGAAAATCCCAAGGGGCTTTCCAATGAACAATCCCACAAAAATTCCTACACTCAGTGGGTTTGTCATCTGAGATATCAATTCTTGATCCACTATGAGTGCTGTATTTGCCATTGCAAACAATGGGAGTATGACATACGAAACGGGTAGGTGCAGCAAATGCTCAAAATAATCAGACATTTTACCTTCCATTTCAGATTCACGTGGAAGTAAAAATGCAAACAATACTCCAGCAATAGTTGCGTGAATCCCTGAATGCAACATGCAAAACCAAAGGAGTATTCCTAAAACAACATAGATCCATCTATGGGTATAATTTTTGTAATTCAAAAATAAGAGGATCGCACAGATCAAAGCTGCTATTGCAAGCCAATTCCAATGAATTCCGGTGCCATAAAAAATAGCAATCACTACAATTGCTCCCAAATCGTCGATGATGGCAAGAGCCGTGAGGAAAATTTTTATCGACATTGGAACTCTGTCTCCCAAGAGTCCTAAAATAGCAATTGCGAAGGCAATATCCGTTGCTGTTGGAATTCCGATGCCGTGGATTGTTTGAGGCGAATCATGATTCAAAATGTAAAACAATAATGCCGGCATTGCCATGCCTCCTATGGCTCCAATTACAGGCAAAATTGCTTTGCGGAATTGATTTAGTTCCCCGCTTATTAACTCTCGTTTGATTTCTATGCCAACAAGTAAAAAAAACAAGGTCATCAAGCCGTCGTTGATCCAATTGACAACACTATGTTCTAAATGTAGTTGGGATGTGTGAATTCCGATTTTTGTCCCCCAAAAAGAAATAAAAGAGACACCCCCTGGCGCATTGGAAATGGCCAAAGATAACGCCGTTGCGAGGATGAGTAAATATCCTGATGCTTGTTGCGATTGGAAGAATTCTCTGAAGATTTTACTCAATTTAACTGGGATAAATTTTTCCATTACCTCCCAAAATTAAGCATAACTTCGCATTTTATGCAAGACGCCGAAAAATATATGTCGCAATGCATTCAACTCGCAAAGCGAGGATTGGGACACGTAAATCCGAATCCTCTCGTTGGTTGTGTGATTGTTAAAAACGGCGAGATTATTTCAGAAGGTTGGCATAAAGCGGTCGGGGAAAATCATGCTGAGAGAATGGCAATATTGAATGTTCACGATAAATCCATTTTCAAGGGCGCCGATTTATATGTGAACCTTGAGCCATGTTCGCATTTTGGAAGAACACCACCTTGTGCCAATCTCATTGTTGAACAGTCATTTAAACGTGTAATGATTGGATACGGCGATCCCAATCCATTGGTTTCTGGATCGGGAATCAAACTTTTAGAGACCCATGGCATTGAAGTTGTTCAAAATGTATTGTTGCATGAATGCATAGAACTCAATCGTTTTTTTTATACATTTCATCGCAATCATCGTCCTTATGTTACATTAAAATGGGCTGAAACTTCAAACGGATTGATGGCTCCTGAGCCTTTGGAACGCTTTCAAATAAGCGGAAAAGATTCACACAGTTACACCCATCATTTGAGGGCACAACATGCAGCAATTTTGGTAGGAGTTTCTACATGGGAAGTGGATAAGCCTATGTTAAACAATAGATTAGATTACGGAACGAATCCGCTAAGAATGGTTCTTGACCCCAATTTAAGGGGCAACTATAGCCATGTAGCATCTCGAATCGTGGTATTTAATTTAACCAAAAATGAAACCTCCGCAACAGTTGATTATGTTCTCATTGATTCTGAAAATATGGTAGGGTCCATTTTGGATTACATGGTGAGTCAGCAATTGAATTCATTGATGGTGGAAGGCGGAGCCAAAACACTTAAACTTTTTATTGATTCTAACAAAGTGGATGAAATTCACACTTTTAAAAGTCGATTCAACCCGTTTTTTGAGGGACATTTTTCGCCTCAGCATCAACTTCAATTGGATCAAACAATCCAATTAGAAACAGATACCTATTACATTTATCGAAAAAAAGCATGATTTGGTTAATTTTAAGCATACTCCTGAGCACTTCATTATTTGTAGCATTTAAACTTTTTGAACGATTTCAGGTCGATTTATTTTCTGCCATTATCGTGAATTATTTCACCTGTTTTGTGCTTGGAAATGTGTATTTGGGGCACCGCCATATTTTGAACATCGACACCCTAAACGCTGAAGGGTTTTGGCCAATTATTGCGATGGGTTCACTGTTTATAGGTACCTTTTTCATGATGGGAACTGCCACCCAAAAAGTGGGCGCTTCAATGAGCTCTATGGCGTCTAAAATGAGCGTTGTAATTCCAGTTTTTGTGGCTGTCTTGTTTTTTAAAGAATCACTCCAATTTCAGCAGTGGGTGAGCATCCTTTTGTCTATTCTGGCGGTTATCCTCATCTCGTTAAAAGAAGAGGGCGGGTTTCATTTCGACTGGATTTTAATCCTTGTTTTTTTGGGAAGTGGTATGGTAGACTCGGGTCTTAATTTGTTAAAAAATGCGCAATACAGCTTTTTTGACAGTGTAAAAATGTCGACACTCTTGTTTGCAGGAGCATTTATGTGTGGATTGATTTTGGTGGGGATTAAGCCAAAGCTCATTGCCAATTTAAATATAAGAAGTTCCATTGGTGGGGTTGTATTGGGTACCGCTAATTTCTTTTCGCTTGTTGTGATGTTTGAAGGAATATCGGCATTCAATGGCAAAACAAGTTTGTTTTTTACATTGAACAATGTTGGTGTGGTTTGTGCCTCTGCAGTTTTTGGGATGTTGATGAAAGAAAAGGTATCAAAAAAAGGATTTTTAGGTTTGGGATTGGCGGTTTTGGCCATTGTTTTAATGATGTAATGCTACATGCTGTTTTCAGATACTTACTTTGAAATTGATAACAAGGCAGAAGCCTCACTTCGCGAAAAGGGGAGTCGATTCTTGGCCTACAGTTATCGCGTGAATCACGAAGAGGACGTAAAAAAGTTCTTAGGTGAATTGAAACAGAAATTTCCCGATGCAACGCATCATTGTTATGCCTACGTGCTTGGACAAGCTTCTCAAGCTCAGAGGGCGAATGATGATGGTGAGCCCGCAAATTCTGCTGGGAAACCAATTTTACGTGCCATTTTATCAAAGCAACTCACAAATATATTGGTGGTAGTTGTTCGCTATTTTGGTGGCACCATGTTGGGTATTCCTGGCTTAATTGAAGCTTATGGAACATCAGCGAAATTGGTACTTGAACAATCTAAAATTCTTGAAAAATTTATGGAGGAGAAATTTGCGATTTCTGCGGAATTTCAACATGAACAAGAAATTCATCGGTTGTTAAATCCCTACCAAATTCGAATTGTGAACCGTGAATATACCTCCAATGTGTGTTATGAAGTTTTCGTCAGAAAATCACATGCCTTGAATTTTGAGAAACAAGCAAAAGATAATTATTTGTTGGAAATAAAATCCTTGAATTAGTCTATTTTTGAAGGACGATGTTACGCGTTTTCGCTATATTGAGTGTGTTGATTTTAGGAGCTTCCTGCTCCTCAACAAATCGGTTTTTAGATGGGGGATACGGTTCACCGAAAGAAATTGGGACATTAAATCTCCAAGATGCTCAGTATCAAATGAATTTGGAGTCAGGTTTACAGCGAGAACCAAAGTACATAGAAGTTGATTTTTTGGATAGCAATGCTGTTCTGTCATTACAATTACAATCAAATTTAAATCGCTCAACTGAATCTGTTACTTGCATTGTCCAAAGTGAAAATTTTAGGAATCAAAAAATTCATCCCAAAGGGAAAATAAAAACCCAAGAATTCCACAAAGGAATCGATAGACATATCAGAAACATTGGTAAAACAGTGGCAAAAATTGGATTTTACTCGAGTATAATTGGGTTGATTTCAAGTAAGCTTTTTTTATTTTCCGCAGCGGGGATCCTACTCGGGTTGTTGGCACTTATATATAAAGCGAAATTCAAAACAAAAATCTTTGCCTATTTGGCAATTTTGCTTGGCATTTTGGGAATTATTTCACCTGTTTTAACTACCGTTTTGCTGATTTTAGTAGTGATTCTGCTGATTCTCCTCACACTAAAATGGATGCATTGGATTTAAAGGGGCAATTCTTTTTTCTTTTTCTTCTCGCGACTCACTGTATCTCCAAGGATAAATTGGATGTATTTTATTTTCTTTCCCATCTCTAACCATATTTGTTCATAAAAAGTTTTGATTTGGAGAAATTCAGGAACAATTGGCAACCCATAAACATCATCAATGTTCTGAATCAATGTAAGGTTGTCTTCCTTGATTTGTTCTAAGCTACTTTCATAGAACAAATCAGAATCTGTTTTGATGTTCATAAGACCGCTTTTTGGCATTACTTTGCGATAAACATTCAAAAATCTACCGCTGCTCAACCTCTTTGTTTCTTTGTGGGGCTGGGGGTCTGGAAAGGTAATCCATATTTCAGAAACTTCATTTTCCGCGAAAAATTCAAAAAGTTTATCAATTTCTATTCGCAAAAATCGCACATTTTGAATGCCTTGTTCAAGTGCAGTTTTTGCTCCTTTCCATAGTCTGTTTCCTTTGATATCAACCCCCACATAGTTGATATTGGGATTCATTTTTGCAAGTCCAATGGCGTAATCGCCTTTACCGCATGCAAGTTCTAAAACAATGGGATTATTGTTGCCAAAGATCGCAGACCATTTCCCTTTGGTTTCGCATTTGAAATCGAAAGTGTTTTCAAATGCGTCGAATTCAGCAAACTTTTCTAATTTGTTTTTACCTTTTCCCATGATGGTGCAAAAAAACATCAGAAAAATGAATTCACACATTTTATGTTGAATTACTTTTGCAGAAATGTTGTT
>CAZYBT010000050.1:0-18576 GCA_964645755.1 uncultured Rhizobium sp. | reverse complement strand
AAAACCTATCGTTCAAGAAACTTTCTTTCTTGTACTTGGTTTTTATTTTGTTTTTATTTTTTTCGAGCCCAGGTCAATACGTTGTTCATTATACCCACCTTGCCAATACTCAAACCGATTTAAATACACGATTGATTTCTAAACTGAAATCTTTTAACTCCGTTGTCCCACAAGAAATGGATTTGAAAAATACCACTCTCGAATGTTTAAATGGGATGGATGCTCTGCAGCGAAAATATGCAGAATATGCCGAGAAGAATTTGGTAACCGGCGATAAACTCAGAGAAAATAATTTTGCTGAGAAAATTGTGCGTAAAGGTGAATTAGCACCCAAGTTGCAAGGTATATTGGATCAATATTTGGCCTCATTTGTGAAAATTTCGAAAAGAGATTTGTCCGCAGATTTGGTGAGTTTGAGAGACTTCACCTCAAATGAAGTGAAAACAATTGATTTCTTTTTTAAAGAAACACCAAACGGTGTTGTAAATGCGATGTTCGAGCATTTTAAAACCGTTTTCTTATACAATAGTCTTGTTGAACTCACGCATCAAAACATTGATCTGCCAAAATTTGAACTCATTTCATTGAAAGATGCCAAGTTTATTGAGAAGTTTAGAAGATCACTTGTTCTTGGTGAATCACTTGAGTTAGCTGTTAAACCAGAAAAAATTGGACTAGTGCCAACTGTTAAAATTAACGGTAATTTGGTTGAAATTAAATCGCAAAACAATGGAATCTTCAATGCAAGTTTCAAGCCTTTTAAACCAGGTTCGTACGCCCTTGAAGTGATTGTGGGAGACAAACGTCTGTTAAGTGGATTCAATGTTTTAAAACCTGAATTCCGCTACATTATGGATCGTTCCAATTTAAATGCAAAGGTTGGTTCAACTTGTGAATTGAGCTTGGATTCTCAATATTTTCCGAAAGCTGGGGTGAGTTTTTCATCACCAAAAGCAAGTGTTAAACGTGTTAAGAATGCATTGAAAATTGTTCCAACAGAAGAAGGTGTTTTTGAAATTTTCATGAAAGTAAATGATCAAGTAGTTGACAAAGTAACATTGTTCGCACATGCTCCAGGACCAATTCCGGTGGGATTGATGGACATTGGTGGGAATCTTGCGAGTTTGGAAAAAGCTAACCGATTGGAATCAACTAACACTTTTTGGCAAGTTGTAAACTTTCAAATGACAGTTGTTGACCCGAATGGTCACAAAAAGTCACTGAAAAGCGCAACCCGATATCTACGCAATGAGTTGAGAGATTTAGAGTCAAAAGCCTTGCCTGGTAGTACAATCATTTTTGATAATATTAAATTAGTTGGACAAACAAGCGGATCAACCCAAATTGGTCAGCCTTTAATCATGGTGAAATAGTTATGGCAAAGTATGTAAGAATTAAAAAAGCAAAGAATCTACGTTTTCGCCTAATTAGCGTATTGTACCTTCTTTTCATTGCTTTGTCGATCATCCAAATTCCTATTGAATGGATGAGAATCAATCCAACCATGGAAGCTTACTTGAAGTCAGTTTCTTCGAAAGAAGTTACGGTATTAGAAATCAAAGCGGCAGTTGATGCAGTTGATCAAATAGAAGCAGATTTTACCAAAGCACTTGGTTACGATGAGAAAAATAAAATTTACCGTGAACCAAATGGTTATTCGATTACCGATAATTTCTTCATTATTAAAAAGAAAAGTAATTATTTGTTCGAAAAATTGTGGGATTTACAAAACTATTTTCAAAATTTATCTGCAGATAATCCGAAAAGGAAAGAGTTTGAAAGACTTTTTGCGGGCGACTTAAAAAATGGTATCGCTGCAAACAATCCAATTTTATGGTCTGAATGGAAATTTAAACACGTTCCTGCTACAGTTGTAAAAACGCTGCTTGCAGAATTGCGTTTACGTTTGAATCTCTTAAACGGGGCCATTGAATTGGATGTTAAAGGAGATAAAGCCGACAAAGTAGTATTGCTTGCCTATAATTTAGATGTTTTACAACCAGGTGATACCGCTACTTTTATTGTTGCTAACAGAAAAGAAACCAATGTTGAAATATCAATGTTAGGTGCTGCTGTGAACGATTTAAAATGGAAAGGAGATACACTGTATTTCATTCCGAAAACAACCGGACAGTATGAAGTGAAATTTGATTCCAAGGGTGTTGTCGATAAAATGAATATTACGGTAATACCGGCTGAATTTGAAGACGATAGAAAAGAAACACTACAGACTTTCTTCATTGGTAAAAAAGCCTCAGTTCGTTTTAAAAATATCCTCAAGGCCGATAAAATACTTTGTTCTTGTGCTGAGTCAAATGAAATCCGCCAACTAACTGGTAAAATTGAATTTACGCCAAATGTTGCTGGATGGTGCGCATTTCAAATTAACGGTGAAAATGGGCAAGCTTTGTTGTTCGACTCAATTTACGTCCAAGATTTGCCAGAACCGCAATTGGTTGTGAATGGTACTTCTGGAGGGAAATTATCTGTGAACCGATTGTTGCAATCTAAAAGTGTTTCGGTTTCAGCCATACACCCAGATATGACGAATTTCAATTACGATGTGGCCTCTGTAAAATACACAATCATTGGCTCTTCCAAAGAAACTAAGACATCTCAAGGTGCAAAAATTGATTTAAATGGAATTGATATTGCAAACCTAAAATACCTGTTGATTAATGAAGTTGACATCAAAACAACAGTGAAAAAAATAAATTTAAAAGAACCCCTATTAATTGAAATTATCAAATCATGAAGACCTTACGTCTAAATAGTATATTGTTATTGTTGTTCGCTGCTGCGAATTCAGTTTTCGGTCAGTCAACAATTAAAATCGCCGATGTGAAAATTGTAGCTGCCGGTGAAACGCTCACCGTTCCAGCTGGTGCAATCATTGAATTGGGCGCAGGCGCTGTTCTACAAGTTGAAGGTACCCTCATTATGAATGGTACCAAATCAAATCCAATTCAGGTTGTAAATGCTGATGTGAATGCCCCAGGTTTGGGTATCGTGATCACTGGTTCTGCAAGCAATGCCTCGGTGGAATTATCACATGTTAATTTTAACGGACAAATTCAGCCACTTCGTTTTGATCCTTTCTGGCATAGAAAAAGCGTTGAATTAAAAAGTATTGGTATTGTTAACTGTGTTTCAGGTGAACCTTTGATTTATGTTGCAACTCCGTTGAATGATTTGAGGGAAGGTAGAAAAATAAAATTTAGTATTTCAGATTTCTCAGTTGTGAATAACGCAGCTGGAATTTTACTCGAACAAGTGGGTTCTGATGGAATTCAATATTCATTGGATAAATTGGTATTCCAAGACAATAATTTCAAAGGAGCTGATAATTCAATGGGATTGGTTCATTTTGATTTTGCCAACAATGCTAAAAGTTCAAATGTTTCAGTTGGTTCAATGACTTTTTCAAGAAACTACGCGGGAAAAAATCCTGTGGGTTTGTCTGTCTCCGGTACAGGTAGCCAATCAATGAATGTTGAAACAATTTACCAATCAGATTTGTCAGAAGACCTCCTTTTCGATAAACACATCGACAATAGAATTCCTTCTATTGTTGTAGCTAAAAGAGAGCCGATTTCAAATGCCGGGTTACAAGATGTTGTAACTGGTGTGAAACATCAATTTGGTCAAGTTAGAATGACGGTAATTGGAAATCCATCAATTTCTAAAATCACTGATTCAACAGGAAACAAAGTTGATTACACAATGGTGAAAAAAGGTGATACTTTGGTATTTGATTACATTCAAGGATATCCATCAAAAGCAATCATGAGCAATGGTGCAACTGTGAATATTCCAAAATTTGAGCTTACGCCTGCTCAGGCACTTGAATTGAGCAAAGTAGACACTGCCGAATATAATAAATATTTGCGCCAAAAGTCAATAGGTGGTGGCCAAGAACAATCTGATGTTCTGGGTATTGGTGTGAATTTACCAATGTTCAAGTCTAAAGGTGAAGTGATTAAAAAAATTCGTGTTTGGGAAATCGGAATGTGGGGCGGTGGAGGAATTTATGGTGGTGGTGACATCAAACATAAATTTGCACCCCTTCCTTCAACCATTGAATACAGTTTTGGAGGTTATGGTCAATATAACTTCAACAGCCGCTTTAGTTTAAAAGGGTCTTTGTATTACACCGAAATCTCCATTCATAATATTTGGGCTACAGGTTTGTTTTCTGGTACTTCAAAACTGTATTCTTACGATCAAAATTATAATGAAATTGAAGCAGCGGGAAATAGCTATCCTGTTCATTTTTGGACAAAAATGGGAATTGCAGAAGTTGAAGGATTGTGGCATCTCAAACCATATCAATTGGTAGCAGGTAAATCATCCAGAATTATTCCAACCCTTGGGCTAAGTCTTGGTATGATGTATTTCAATACTTACAGATATGCTTACACTGGACAAAAGAGCAAGGAAGAGTACAGCGATTATGTAGCCCGCATGAAAAATGAGCATCTTTACAATTTGAGGGACTTAGGTTCTGAGGGACAAAATTTCTTGCCTGGCGCTTCGCCTTATAGCCCAATTGCATTCAATATTGGAACTTCATTTAGCTTAACCTATTTGATGAAACGTTGGACCATTAAAGGTGAAATGAAGGCAGTGTATACCTCAACAGATTATTTGGATGATTACGGACCTGGCTTATGGTTTGGCGGTGATTACGATGCAATGCGCGCTGCCGCTTACGATAAATTACCAGGTATTTCAGAATCAGATTTGAATAAAATTTCAAATTACTCATTAAAAGATAAAATTGCACCTAATGCACCACGTTCTACCAATGGTTTAAACGATTGGTATTTCCAAATGCACTTGGGAGCAAGTTATATCCTTTTTAAGTAAGCATATTTAATAACGAATCGTATAAAAAGGCTGTGTTTTCACAGCCTTTTTTGCTTTTTAAGCATTTATTTTCAGTTTAACGACTGTTTTCATCAGATATTTCAGCAAGCATCCCTGAAAAATACTAACTTTGTAAATATTTTTTGCCTCAAACTATGGCCATTGAAATTATCGTGCCCGCTCCGGGCGAATCTGTAAGCGAAGTAACCATTGCAAATTGGTTAGTGAAAGAAGGTGATTGGGTTGAAATGGATGCCCCAATTGCTGAATTTGAAAGTGATAAAGCTACTTTTGAAGTGAACGCTGAAAAAGCCGGTGTGGTTGAAAAACTAATCGGAAATATTGGCGATACAATTGCCATCAATACCGTGATTGCTGTGATCAACACTGAAGCGGCTCGCCCTGCGTCTGCAGCGGCACCTGCTCCAGCAGCAGCTCCAGCAAAAACAGAAGCTCCAGCTGCTGTAAAAACCGAAAAAACTACAGCACCGGTAGCTGAAAAATCTCCTGCAGTTGCTGCCGATGTTCTCGCGTCGCCAATGGCCGTTCAATTGTTAAATGAGTACGGCATAGATGCTTCGCAAGTGAAAGGTACCGGATCTAATGGCAAAATCACCAAGTTAGATGCCCTAGAAGCTATCGTGAAATTGGGCGGTGTTAAACAAGGAAATATCAAATCTACCGGTAGGAACGACCGTAGAGAAAAAATGTCGAACCTGCGTAAAACCGTTTCCAAAAGATTGGTTGCTGCCAAAAATGAAACCGCTATGTTAACCACTTTTAACGAAGTGAACATGAAACCGGTGATGGATCTTCGCGCGAAATACAAAAAACGTTTCGAAGAACAATTTGGTGTTGGTCTTGGTTTTATGAGCTTCTTTACCCGCGCCGTTTGCATTGCCCTCCAAGATTGGCCTGCTGTAAATGCAAGTATTGAAGGGGAAGAAATTATTTATCACGATTATTGCGATATTTCAATAGCGGTGAGTGCCCCCAAAGGTTTGGTGGTGCCAGTGATTCGCTCAGCCGAAAATATGTCCCTCGATGAAATCGAAAAAGAAGTAAAACGGTTGGCTACAAAAGCCCGCGATAATAAATTAACCATCGACGAAATGACAGGCGGAACCTTTACCATTACAAATGGTGGTGTGTTTGGCTCTATGATGAGTACCCCAATTATCAACCAACCTCAGAGTGGTATCTTGGGAATGCACAATATCATTGAACGTCCAATTGCAGAAAATGGTCAAGTTGTGATTCGCCCAATGATGTATATTGCTTTGAGCTATGATCACAGAATTATTGATGGCCGTGAAAGCGTGAGTTTCTTGGTGAGAGTGAAGAATTTACTCGAAAATCCTGAAATGATGCTCGATGGGAAGAATCCTCAAGAAAAAGTTTTAGGACTTTAAATGCATAATCACGACCACCACGATCATCACTTAGAAATGGGTCGGAAATTCCTTCTCGGAATCATCCTGAATTTTGCCTTTGTGTTGATTGAGCTTGGTTATGGTTATCAAATAAATTCATTGTCGCTGCTTGCCGATGCATGGCACAACTTAGGCGATGTGGCAGGTTTGCTCATCAGTTGGTTTGCCTTCAAAATGGCTACTAAAAGTCCTACTTCATCCTATACTTATGGTTTCAGCAAAGGCACTATTTTAGCTTCATTAGCCAATTGCGTGTTGCTGTTTATCGCTGTAGGTTCCATGGGTATAGATGCCTATCATCGATTAAACAATGTTGAACATCCTGATGGATTTGTTGTGAGTCTAGTTGCCGGTATTGGCGTTGTGATTAATACGTTAACTGCGCTCATTTTCATGAGAAGCAATGAGTTAAATAACAGAGCTGCATTTCTTCATATGGCCGCTGATGCTTTGGTCAGCGTGGCCGTTGTTGCCGGCGGTTTTGCAATGACCCAGTGGGGCTGGCAATGGATTGATCCTGTACTCGGTTTAGGTATTTGTGTGGTGATTTTGTGGGGAACATTATCCCTTTTTGTCTCAAGCTTGAAACTGAGTCTCGACGGGGTGCCGGAGGGAATAGATTCTATTGAAATTCAGCAAATGGTGGAAGAAATTGAAGGTGTTGAAAAAGTGAGGGACATGCACTTGTGGGCAATCAGTACCACCAGGAATGCATTTACGGCAACAATTTATTTGAACCCTACCATTCAATTGGAGCAACAAGAATTGGTTAAACAAACAATTCGAGAACTGTTGTACAAACACAGAATTCAACATACCACTTTAGAAACGGCCTATTCATAACCATTCTGTGAGTGTTTTACGATTGCATTCTTTTTAGTATCTTTAGGAATACTTAAAAAGGAGGAATCGTGAAAGAGGAAATCATTCAGCAATTTTGGAATGCCAAAATATCCATTCAGAAAGAATTAAAAACAACTCAAAATCAAAGGTTACAAATTGTCGATTTTGGCACGCTCAATCGTGGTCAAGGTCCAGACTTTACAGGCGCTCACGTTCTCATTGATGGTGTACAACACATTGGGGCAATTGAGATTCATGTGGACTCAAAAAACTGGTTTGAACACGCGCATCATTTAGATGAAAAATATGGATCGGTGGTTCTCCATGTGGTTTGGAATCATTCCATTGACGTACATGATTTTTATCAGCGAAGTTTGCCAACTTTGGCTTTGAGCAATTTTTTTTCAATAAAAGATTTGCAAAAATCGCAAATACATTTAAAGCATCATGGTGAGTTTCCATGTGTGTCATTTCATCGGAAAATATTCATATCTGACAAATATCAGCAATTGGTTTTTGCGCAATCAAAGCGGTGGGAGAGAAAAGTAGATGAAGTGCTTTTAAAGCATTATGAATATCGCGGAAATTGGCATAAAGTGATACTTTTTCAATTTGCTAAATATTGGATGGACATTCAAAACCGAGAATCCATGCTGCTGTTGATAAAAGATGTTGATGTTATCAGGTTGCAGAAATTTTCACATGATGAAATGTTGGCTTTTTGGATGGGACAAAGTGGTATGCCCATAGAACATCTATTTGAAACAGGTAATTCTACTCAAATTTGGACCAAATTTTTATTTCTAAAGCATAAGTTTCAATTGGAACCCTTGAACCTGAATTGGTATTTTGGTAAAATTCGCCCCAATGCATTTCCCAATATAAGATTGTGGTTGTGGAGCTGTTGGTTGTCTCAAAATATAACGACGCTAAGTGATTGGTTTCTTCCACTGACGTACAATCAATTGGTGCAAAAGTTATCGGTTTCTGTACGTGATTATGGTAATAAATTTGGAAACAATGCCGAGTTGATAGGAAACGGAGATCAACACATAAACCAATTGATTATTAATGTGGTTGTGCCTTTGTGGATGGCTCATGGTACATATCATGGCAACGCTTCTTTGATTGAACATGCAATGAATTTATTGGAATTTGTACCGGCTGAATCCAACGGGATCACAAGAAAGATGAAGTGGTTGGATATTTTTAATGGTTCGGCCAAGCATAGTCAGCAATTGATGGGACAATACGAGGGTTTTTGTAAACCAAAACAATGTTTGAATTGTTTAATTGGGCAATCTTACTTGGCTTGAATGCAGCTTTCATTCGTGTTGGTTGATTTATTTTATTGAGAAATCGGATTACTTTTGCATTATGGAAAATCATGACATTGTTGTAGTGGGAGCAGGAATTGTGGGATTGGCAACGGCGTATCAATTGTTAATCGAAAAATCCAACTTGAGGTTGTTGATTCTTGAGAAGGAATTAGATGTTGCCCTTCATCAAACAGGCAACAACAGTGGTGTCATCCATTCTGGTATTTATTATAAACCAGGCAGTTTGAAGGCGAAAAATTGTATCGAAGGATATGATGCATTGATGCAATTTTGTAAGTCAGAGAACATTGATTTTGATCTTTGTGGCAAAGTGATTGTAGCAACGAAAGAATCTGAAATTCCAGCGTTGGAAACACTTTATCAAAGAGGAATTTTGAACGGGCTTAGTGGGCTTAAATACTTGTCAGCCAATGAAATTAGAGAGATTGAACCTCATTGTACCGGTATAAAGGGGATTTACGTGCCTCAAACCGGAATTGTAGATTACAAAGAAATCTGCGTGCGATTAAAAGATAAATTAATGTCGTTGGGTGCTACTTTTTCGTTTGGACATAAAGTAGTTTCCGTACAGCAGAATAAGACGGGGGTAAGGATAGGCATTCAAAATGGCGCATCGTTTGAGTCCAAAATAATGGTGAATTGTGCTGGATTGTATTGCGACAAAATTGCGGAGTTATCGGGAGAAAAACTACATGTGAAAATCATTCCATTCCGCGGCGAATATTATAGTTTAAAGCCAGAGAAATCATATCTTGTAAAA
This sequence comes from uncultured Rhizobium sp., assembly GCA_964645755.1. Taxonomy (GTDB): domain Bacteria; phylum Bacteroidota; class Bacteroidia; order NS11-12g; family UBA955; genus VMCP01. Next base: position 9,331 of record CAZYBT010000050.1, on the reverse strand, counting down.
AATCTGATTTATCCTGTTCCTGATGCCAATTTCCCGTTTTTAGGGGTTCATTTCACCCGAAGAATTTCGGGAGAAATTGAAGCTGGCCCAAATGCCGTTTTTGCATTTAAGCGTGAAGGGTATAAAAAAACTGATTTTAAATTATCTGAGTTTTTAGAGAGTATTTTTTGGAAGGGATTCCGAAAAGTAGCCATCAAGTATTGGAGAACAGGTTTGGGTGAGTATTACAGGTCGTTTTCAAAAGCTGCATTCACAAAAGCATTGCAAGGTTTGGTCCCCGAAGTTAACATAGATGATTTAGAGCCAGCAGGTGCTGGTGTAAGGGCCCAGGCTTGTGATAAAAATGGCGGACTCATCGACGATTTTTACATTCAAGAAACTGAGAATTGTATTCATGTGTTGAACGCCCCTAGTCCGGCAGCAACCAGCTCATTCTCCATTGGAAAACATGTTGCGTCCCTCATTTATAAAAAACTGAATTGATTTTTGAGGGATGTCGGAATTGCTGCTCATACTGAAAAAATACTTGCCCGATGGAAGTGCCGAATATGCGCATGATTTACTTTGGAAGTACGGAATTCAGCTCCGAATTAAAAAACCTCGAGCTACAAAACTTGGCGATTATAGACCGCCTCAACCAGGGGAGGCACATCGAATTTCAATAAATAAAGATTTAAATCAATATGCATTTTTGGTGACGTTTTTGCATGAAACTGCCCATTTAATCAATTTTGAAAAAAGAGGATTTAAGGTGCAGCCACATGGACTAGAATGGAAGCAAGAATTTCAAGTAGTTACCAAACCCATGCTGCAAGAATCTATTTTACCCTCGGATGTTCAAAATGCACTCAATCGATACCTGAAAAACCCCAAAGCTAGTAGCTGTACCGATCCATTCTTATTCAAGACTTTGAGAACGTACGACAATAAACCTGATCATTTTGTTTTGGTGGAATCAGTTCCACTCCAAACAACGTTTCAAACCAAAGATGGCAGAATCTTCAGAAAATTAGAGAAAATGAGAAGTCGTTATCGATGTGTGGAAGAAAAAACGGGTAAAATTTATTTGGTTCCCGGGTTAATGGAGGTTGAATTGGTTCTTTAATTGAAAAGCTTTAGAGAATTGCAATTTCTGCAAAAACCGAATTTTGTGTTTGTGTTTTTGTAACCTATTTTTGTATTCTTAATGAAAACTCTTTCAATCGTTATCCCAGCCTACAATGAAGGTCCAACCATTCATCATATTTTGAATAAAATTCAAACTGTTCAATTAATTGGTGGTATGGAAAAAGAAATTATCATTGTAAATGATTGTTCCAAAGACAATACATGGGAAATTCTTCAAGCCTACAAATTAGAGCACCCAGAAATGAATTTACAGCTTTATGCCCATGAAGTCAATCAAGGTAAAGGTGCCGCATTGCATACAGGTATAAAAAAGGCCACAGGCGATGTGGTTGTTATTCAAGACGCTGATCTTGAATATGATCCGAATGAATTTAATATTTTGTTGAAACCCATTTTTGAGAATGTTGCCGACGTAGTATTTGGTAGCAGATTTATGGGAGGAAAACCACATAGAATTCTTTTCTTTTGGCACAGTATAGGAAATAAGTTCCTAACGTTTTTGAGTAACATGTTTACAAATTTGAATCTAACCGATATGGAAACATGCTACAAAATGTTCAGACGTGAAATTGTACAAAGTTTACATTTAAAGGAAAAACGATTTGGTTTCGAGCCTGAAGTAACAGCAAAAGTTGCCCGTATCTCCAATGTTCGAATCTATGAGGTTGGTATTAGTTATTACGGCAGAACCTTTGAAGAAGGTAAAAAAATTGGTTGGAAAGACGGTTTCCGTGCCATCTATTGCATACTCAAATACAATATTTTTTCTAAATAAATGGTTTCTTCAATCTTCCAATTGGCTAAGAAGAAAAAATGGATGATATCCATATTTCTTTTAGCTTTGATTGGAGGAGTGCTTGTAATGTCCAATGGGCACGAATGGGGCGATGATTTTGCACTTTATTTGTCGCAAGCACACGCAATTATTAAGGGGAATACCGCCGAATTGTTGCAATACAATTCTTGGTCTATGCAACATTCTGATGGTACCCTTGGACCATTTTTGTATCCTCAAGGATACCCATTGTTCTTATCCATTTACTTGAAATTTTTTCCGTTCAATTGGATAGGAATTAAATTTTTTCAATGGATTTTTTATCTATTAGGTGCGTTTGCCTTTTATAAAACATTATCCCAATGTCAGTTTAAAATGCCTCATTGGTGGCTTTTGTTTACCGTTGCTTTGATATTGTTGCACCCGAAATACATTCAATTTTCTGATAGATTAATGAGTGACCTCTGGTTTTTGGTTACAGTATTTGTATTCTTCTATTTTTTATACACCAACGAATTTGCAAAAAAATCAAAAAACTTTTTGATCGGTATATGTGCAATTTTAGCTGCTCTCACCAGAGTGAACGGATTTGTATTGATCATTTCTTGGTGGACGTATATTTTGTTTCAAAAATCGAATTCAAAAGAAAAATTCACTCAGTTTTTGTGGACACTCCCATTCACGTTGGTTGTGATCTATCTGAAAAGATTGGATAGTCAGCTTGAATCAAATCATGTTGAATTGTTGAGTCAAATCTCTTTCGAGGGAATTTTGAGAAATGCCTCGGAATATCTCTCGGATTTGGCAACTTTCCCAATTTCATTATTTCTACCGCTTTCTTCATCGATAGGTATTTCAGAAGTTGTTGTTTCTATTTTTTGCGGCATTGTTATTTTGTTTTTCTTCATTCTTGCCATCCGTCATAAAAATCAATTTGGATATTTTGCGCCAGTTTTGGTTTGGATATTTTCAAATTTGGTGATAATCATCGTGTGGCCAATATCGCAAGGTCCCAGATTTCTGATTCCAATCATTCCCTTTGTTTATTGGATTGTAAACCTGGGGGTTTCTCAGTTTGCAATTTCCAAATCATGGCAGAATTGGATTCCAGTGAGTTTTATCTTCGTATTGGTGATTCAATTTTTTGCCACAGTTGTATTTTTTGGATTTGTAGAACCAAGAAATGAAATCATTGGTGCAACGCAAGTTGATATGTATGATAAAATTAAACGAATTGTGAAAGAAAACGACGTCATATCGTTCGACAAACCAAGGTGGTTACATTTGATAACCAATAAAAAAGTTATTCGTAAATCTTCAGATTCTAGTTTTTTTAATTCTCAAGCCAATTATTTATTGAAAAAAAGAATTGGAATTTATTCTAAAAGACCTGAATTTGTGACAGATAAACGCTTGGATTCTATTTACGGAAATAAAGATTACATACTTTATAGGAGAAATGATTTATTGGGACATCAATAATTCTTGAGTTGTCTTTCGTAAAATTTGTCCGTTATTTCCGGCCATCCAAAACACATTGCCAACATTCACACAAACATTCAAGCCTTTGATTTTACTCATGGATTCAGGTGATTTGAGTTTTTTACTTTTAATTCCTGTCATTTGGATCAAATCAAACCCATTGGAGCCCACAGAAATGCCCGAGAAAACATTTGTTTGATGATTGAAAATCAACGCTCCTCCGCTTCGATATCCATTTTGTGGAAATTGAAAACTTGAAGTAGCGAGAGATGATTTGATTTTTTGTTTTCCAAGAGTGTACTCAACATTTGATAGTTGAATGACATAACAAAATGAGTCTCTCGTATTGGGATATTTCCAATGTCCCCCAAAACAAAATATTCTTTGATTCAATTTTTGCATTCCGTAAATTCCCCATCCTTCACCATAAGGGAATTTTAGATGGTGATCAAATTTTAAGAATTGGAATGTTTGTTGGGGATTTTTCATTTCAAATGACAAAAGCACTTGACGCACATCTGCTGCAGAATCGCCTCCACCAGCAAAGTAAAAATCCATGAAAATTGTCCAATTTTTTTTGGTTTGATCAAATTCTAATTTATTGTAAACCAATGATGTTCCACTGGCCGCAAACATAGATGAAAGGGTAGGTGTTGCAAGATTCCACGCACCATTTGGAATTGGATACCAATGGTTTCCAAAATCAGGTGTCCACAATGCAACAAAATGCTTTGAATTTGAATTCTTGTTGTTTGAATTGAATAAAGAATCATGGAGAGGGTCACCAAGTGCAATGCCAACTCCGGTTTTATTGTTAATTTCAAGCACATCTAAGAAAATTCCCGGTCGGTTGTCCTGATATACAGTGTTCCATGATTGGCCATGGTTGTATGTTTTTAAAATAACCGCAGAATCGCCAGCACTTAAAACCACTGCGTTATTTTGATCAATGGCATGGATGTCTCGAAAATCTTTTTTATTAAATTTTGAGGGACTCAAGGTGTCGAAACTTTTTCCTCCATTTTTGGTAAAAAAGACTGAACCTTTGGAACCTGAGAACCAAGCTTCATTTTCTGAAATTGGAGAAATCCCCCTAAATGATTGACAAAGTGTAGTTTTGACACTAAAACAGTTGAGTATGATTAAAATAATTTTGAAATAATTGAAAGCCAATGGTTTTTTCATAAAATATTCACTTGTTAAAACAAAAGAAAGTTACGTAATTTGTTTCAAATTAAATCGCCTATGGATAAAACTACTACAAAAATTTTATTTTCGATCGACAAATTCGTGAATGTGGAGGAGGTTTTACAGGCGGCAACGAATGTTGCGAAGCGCAGTATGGTTTCTTTGCATTACATTCAAACCGATGATTCTATTTCACTTGGAAATCCTGAAGATGTAAAAAAGGACTTCAAGATGAAATATAGTTTGGATCTTGAAATCACAAAAGAAACGGGTAATTTTTGGAAAGCTCTCAACAAATCAGCCGATAAATTATCGGCTACATTGGTTGTTGCGGGTGCAGAGGTAACAAAGAGTGGTTTGTTGGGTGGAGGTATGACGGGTAAAGTTGCAGGCTTTGCTTGTCCAGTTTTGTATTTGAATAAAAATACGAAGTGGGAAACACCGAACGACATTGTGATGCCTTTAGACGGAAACTCTGAAACGCGTCAGAAATTCTTTCATGTTGCTCATTATGCAAAACTGTTTTACGCAACAGTGAATGTTTTGGGTGTGAAGCGTTCTGCAACGGGTGATGATGCAAAAATGTCGCACATTTACACCATTCAAGGGCATAATTACATGGTGGAGCGAGGGTTGAGAACCACTGTTACAGAATCGGATGGTACAACAGACGTTGTTTCATTTTGTTTAAACTTTGCCAGTAAATACAGAAGTAAATGGATTTCTGTGTTAAACAATGCGGAGGGAATTTTAAGAGTGAGTGCATTTCAGAAAATCTGCGAAGAAGCGCAATGTCCTCTTTTAATTGTACCTTACAAAGAGCCAGTTGGCCTCGGAGGGTCGGGATATTAATCATTGAATTTGTCGAAAACATCAAAAGACGCTACAAGCGTCTTTTTTTGTATATTCACAATTTATGAGAAATTTCATTATGAGAGATGAATCAAATTAACGAAATTGCGAGAATTATGGGCAACATCAGAACATTACAATCATTTATTGACAGTGGAACTACACCAGAAATCTTATTTTGGGTTGGCTGTGCAGGAAGTTATGATGAACGAGCACAACGAGTGAGCAAAGCCTTTGCAGACATTCTCAACAAAGCCAATGTTTCTTTTGCAATTTTAGGTGCAGAGGAAGGTTGTACCGGGGACCCTGCAAAAAGAGCAGGAAATGAGTTTTTGTTTCAAATGCAGGCAATGCAGAACATAGAAGTGTTGAATGGTTATGGTGTCAAAAAAATAGTGACCGCTTGCCCACATTGTTACAACACCTTGAAAAACGAATATCCAAATTTGGGGGGCAATTATGAGGTCATCCACCATACGCAGTTTATCAATGAACTATTAAATGATGGTCGATTGGCCATTGAAGGGGGGGCTTTTGCTGGTAAAAAAATTACCTATCACGACAGTTGTTATTTGGGCCGCGCCAATGGAATTTATGAGGCGCCTCGAATGGTAATGGAACGATTAGATGCTGATTTGGTAGAGATGAAGCGTTGTAAAACCAATGGTTTCTGTTGTGGCGCTGGTGGAGCTCAAATGTTTAAAGAAGCTGAACACGGAAACAAGGAAGTCAATGTTGAAAGAGCTGAAGAAGCCATTAACACCGGTGCCGATATTATTGCTGTGAATTGTCCTTTTTGCATGACCATGATGCGCGATGGTACCAAACACTTCGAGAAGGAAAATGACGTTCAAGTATTGGATATTGCAGAACTTATAAAAGATCATATTTAAGATGTTGATTCCAAATTTACCCGATCATTCCCGAGTTTGGGTTTTTGCAGCGAATAGAATTCTTGAAGATGCCGAAATTCGCGATGTAGAACTTCTGATGAACTCATTCGTTGGGCAATGGCAATCGCATGGCTCAAATTTGCTTGCTGGGTTTCAAATCATACATGATTGCGTACTCATTGTAGCGGTCGATCAATCCGTTGAAGCACCTTCTGGCTGTAGCATCGATAAAGTCTTTAGGTTGCTCAATCAAACCAATATTGATTTTTTTCAAAGAACATTGCTGTGGGTGCCATTTTGCAACACTGCAAAAATCATTACCCAAGAACAAGCCATTCTTCAATTTAAAAATGGAGAACTGAATCATGAAAGTTTGGTTGTAAATACCCTTGTAGAAGACCTTTTTAATGCGAGAAATCAACTTTATATCCCTTTGAAAGATAGTTGGATAGCTCAAAAAATAGAACGATACAATCAATATGAAGGATAAACGAATTGCCATTCTCTTTTTGACAATCTTCATTGACCTACTTGGTTTTGGAATTGTCATTCCAATTCTTCCCAATCTTGCTAAGTCAATGGCTATTTCAAGTCAAATGACCTTCAACCCAGATTACGCGGTTGGACTAACGGCAGCGGCATTTTCAATCATTCAATTTGTTTTCGCGCCTATGTTTGGCTCTATTTCTGATAGAATTGGACGTAGACCCATTATTTTAGGCAGTATACTCGTGAATGCAGTTGGCTATTTTGTATTTGGCATTGCTGCTAATTTCGTGGTTTTGATTGTTGCGAGAATTATTTCTGGTTTTGGTAGCGCCAACATATCGGCCGCCCAAGCTTATATTGCCGATATCACGAGCCCTGAAGATAGGGCAAAGAAAATGGGTATCATTGGCGCTGCATTCGGATTAGGATTTGTGTTCGGACCCCCAATTGGTGGATATCTATTTCACCATGGTGGTATTTATAATGTAGGTCTGTTCACTGCGATACTTTGTTTGGTGAATTTTGTTCTGGCTTTTTTCTTTTTACCAGAAAGCAATACTTCCAAATCTGGACATAAAAGAAAAGCTTCAGACACATTCAAAGGAATGTTCACGGTGTGGACTGTTGAAGTGATAGGGGAGCTTTTTATCATCAATTTTATTTACATCATGGCTTTTAGCATGATGCAAATAAATGGTAGTGTACTTTGGAAAGAAAAATACGGCTTAAACGAACTGCAAGTAGGAAATATCTTCGGTATGATTGGTGTAGCCGGTGCCATTGTTCAAGGTTTTTTGATTGGCGTTTTTTCAAAAAAATTAGGATTGAAAAAAATGCTTTTGTGGGGTTGTCCAATTGTAGGAATCGGACTTGCAATCATACCACTTCCTCCAACAATTGAATGGTTTTATGTCAATCAAACAATCGCCATTATCCTTTTATCGGTTGGAAATGGTTTGTTGATGACATCTATTAATTCTTTAGTTTCAATTAATTCTCCAGCTCACGCACAAGGTTCAATGCTCGGAACACTCCAGAGTTTATCATCTCTTTCAAGAGTGGTTGGACCATTAATTGCTTCCTACCTTTATGCTCAATCAAAAGAACTACCTTTCTTTATAGCCGGAATTTTGATGTTTGGAATTTTCTTCCTAGCAATCAAATTGTCGAAAAAATTGAAAGCAGAAAACGTTTCACACGCTTAATCACATGAAAAATAAGCTTCGAATCATTCACCTTAATGCTTCTTCGGCGGGTGGTGCTTACGTTGCTGCTCAAAGGCTCTCCGATGCATTGAATCAGCACGAACATGTGCGTTCTGAGCACTTGGTTTTTGAGGGACATTCAGGCGGACATATATTATGGGCCACAAATTGGATCAAAAAGAAAATTGCCTTTTTGTTACATGCCTTCGAAAAGTTGGATTTTCTGAGATTTGAAAAGTCTAAATCAATCCGTTTTGCATTTAGTCATGCCCCAATAGGTGTGAATTTATCGAGTCATTATTTAATTCAAAAGGCCGATGTTATCCATTTACACTGGGTAAACAAAGGGTTTTTATCTTTGAATCAAATTCAAAAACTTATTGATACTGGTAAGCAGATTGTTTGGACCTCACACGATGTTTGGCCATTTACTGGGGGATGTTATCATCCAAGGGGCTGTGATCATTATACCCATGGATGTGGTCAATGCCACTATCTAAAACAACCCGGTTTACATGATTTATCGGAGAGAGTATTTAAGCAGAAACAACAGATTTGGGGAAATGGCAATATCAATTTTGTTACGCCATCTCGTTGGTTAGCACAAACTGCCTCCCATAGTTCTATGCTCAAGTGTCCCTCAGAAAAAATAACAGTCATTCCAAATGGAGTAAACACCCAATTTTTCGTACCCGCCTTAAGGGAGGAGAAAGCAAAAGTGAGACAAAAATTTAATTTGCCAGTGGATACGCGAGTTTTATTGTTTTCAGCAGCTAATTTAACCAATGTTGCCAAAGGTTTTGCGGAATTCCTTCAACTGTGCGATGGTTTGTTACAACAAGGAATTCGTGTTTCAGCACTTGTCATAGGAGATAAACGGGAACAAGAATTCACATCAACTGTAGAAGTCAATTATTTGGGATTTTTAAGTACCACAGAACAATTGCGTGACGCGTACTGGGCATCAGATTTATATGTTACCACGTCTCATGAAGAAAATCTGCCTACAACAATCATGGAGAGTTTGAGTTGTGGTGTACCTGTTGCAGCTTTCAAAGTTGGTGGCATCCCTGAAATGATTGTGGATGAAGAAACTGGGGTACTCGCAGAGCCTCTCAATGTGGTTGAATTAATGAATAAAGTTGCCTTATTTATTGATCAGTCGATTGACAATCAAACCATTGTAACTGGCGAAAAATGCAAAAAATTTGCGGAAGAGAATTATTCAGACGCAGTTATTGCCAAGGAATATTTGAAAATTTATTGTAAATGAAAAAGTCACCCGAAGGTGACTCTCTCTTAACACAAACACTATGAAT
>CAZYBT010000049.1:2663-18913 GCA_964645755.1 uncultured Rhizobium sp. | reverse complement strand
TCTAAAGTTAAACTGTAGGAAATTGGATCCATCATGATGTCAATTCCGTGTATACTATAGTCTGAATACGCTTTTCGGTCTTTATAATCATCATTAACAGACTGAATTTCTTTCATTTGTCTACGATTAGAATCCAGACCTTCATATTGACCAAATGCCTCAACGCAACATATACACATCAAAAGTGCAAAACAATGTCGGAACTTCATTCTTATTTTCTTGTTTCAACGCAATTATACGCTTAAAATTGTAGTAGTTTATGTCGAACACGATAAAGATTCATAATTTTTCTGCAGGTCCGTCAATTTTAGCAGAAAGCGCATTGGAAAAAAGCATAGCCGATATTAAAAATTTCGCGAATACCGGATTAAGCATTTTAGAAATCTCACACAGAAGTAAACAATTTGAAGCCGTAATGGATGATTCCCGTAATTTGATTATAGATTTACTTGGGTTGAACGACAATTATGATATTTTGTTTTTGGGTGGTGGAGCATCAACTCAGTTTTATCAAATTCCTATGAATTTTCTGAGAACCAAAGCTGCATATACCAAAACTGGTACATGGGCATCCAACGCTATCAAACAAGCAAAAGGATATGGCGAAACTTTGGTTTTAGCGAGTTCTGAGGAGTCTAATTTTAGCTATATTCCTACCGATTACACTGTGCCCAATGATGTAGATTATTTCCATTGTACCAGCAATAACACTATTTTTGGGACACAAATGCAATCGTTTCCAACATGTGATGCACCTTTGTTTTGTGACATGAGTTCTGATATTTTTTCTCGTGAAATCAATGCATTAGATTTTGATTTAATCTATGCAGGTGCACAAAAAAATATGGGTCCTGCCGGTGTAACTTTGGTTATTGTGAAAAAAGATCTTTATGAAAAAAGAGCGGAACGTCATATTCCAACGATGCTTGATTATAAAACACATGCAGATGGTGGCAGTATGTACAACACACCTCCAGTATTCCCAATTCTTGTTTCAAAATACAACTTAGAGTGGGTAAAAGAAATGGGGGGATTGAAAGGAATGGCTCAAAGAAACACTGAAAAAGCAAACTTATTGTATGCTGCTATAGATAATAGTCCTTATTTCAAAGGCACTACAGCCATTGACTCCCGTAGTCAAATGAATGCGTGTTTTGTGTTTGAACCTGAACATCTGCATTTAGAAGCTCAATTTGAAGCTGCATGCAAAGAAGCAGGTATTAGTGGTATTAAGGGACATAGAAGCGTTGGCGGATACAGAGCATCAATGTACAATGCATTGCCATTAGAAAGCGTACAAGCGTTAGTTAGTGTAATTGAAACTTTTACCAAATAATGAGAATTCTAGCCAACGACGGAATAGATGCTGCAGGAAAAGCCATCCTTGAAAATGCAGGATTTGAAGTGGTAACTTCTAAAATACCCCAAGATCAACTCGCAAACGAAATTCATCAATTTGATGTTCTTATTGTCAGGAGTGCTACCAAAGTTACATCGGAAATTATCGATAAAAGCAACTTAAAAATAATTGCAAGAGCAGGAGTGGGGTTAGACAATATCGACACTAAACATGCCGGAATTAAAAATATACCGGTGGTGAATACCCCAAATGCTTCTTCTCGTTCTGTAGCCGAATTGGTATTTGCTCATTTATTTAGCGTTGCAAGATATCTGTACATGACAAACCGTGAAATGCCTCAAAATGGCATTGAACAATTCAATTCCTTAAAGAAAATTGGTTCGAATGGTTTTGAGTTACAAAACAAAAAGATTGGAATCATTGGATTTGGTAGAATTGGACAAGAGGTTGCCAAAATGGCGATTGGATTGGGAATGGAAGTATTGGTTTATGATTATAAACAAAGAGAATTTGACCTAACTCTATCATTCAATTCTAGATACCAAACAAACAATTTCAAGGTAACTTTGAAGGGAATTGCAATGGATCAATTGCTATCTGAAAGTGATATCATCACAGTTCATACTCCAGGAAGTGCAGAGGTAATTGGTGATTCTGAGATTTCTAAAATGAAATCGGGTTCTGTACTCATTAACTGTGCTCGAGGTGGTGTTGTAAATGAAATAGCACTCAAGCAGGCTGTTGAATCAGGCAAGTTGGCGTTTGCAGGGGTAGATGTTTTTGAAAATGAACCCCCAGTAAACACGAATATCTTGTCCCTCAAAAACACATCTTTATCGCCGCATATTGGTGCAAGTACAGCTGAGGCACAAGAAAGAGTGGGTATTGAACTTGCGGAACGTATTTGTCAGTTTTTTAAATAAAACAACCGAGTGATACGGATTTTACCCTTTAAAGCATTAATTCCATCAAAGAATTACGTTCAAACAGTTCCTACATTAGGATCTGGAAAATTGGCGGAATCCGTATTGCGTAATAAAGCTATTGAAATTCCTGAGAATTATATCAGGGTAGTAAAACCACAATACCTTGATGAGACCATTGAGCAAGGAACTGAAAAGTTTTACACTACTTCTTTAAATAACTACAATCAATTGATTGAAAACCATATTCTTGAACCACAAGAACATGCTTTTTATTACTATAACCAAATTCATCATTCTGGAATTTCTTTATCTGGATGGATTGTTGGTGTAGATGCCTATAATTATTTAGAGGGTGCTGTTAAAAAACATGAAAATACACTTACCGGAAAAGAAAATCGTCTTATAGAACATATTCGCGTTCTAGAATCAATGGGTGAACCTGTTCTTTTATCGCAACACCTTCCCCAAAAATTGAATGAAATTGCATCTGCAATCATTCAAATGTCCCCGATTGTTGAAATTATAGACGAATATCAAAACACACATCAGTTGTGGCAAATCGCCGATATTGAGGTTATTCATGATGTAAAATCGATATTTAATCAATTCGACTCGCTTTATATTGCTGATGGACATCACAGGGTTGCATCGGCCTCGCGCTATTTAATCGAAAATAAGCCATCGGAAACTGAAAAAGGGTTCATGGCGTTGGTGATGGATGAGAATGATTTGTTGATCAAACCATTTTATCGATTACTAAAAGATGTGAATGCGAATAAACTGATTGGATTTCTGGATCAGCACAAAATTTCATATAGTCAAGTCCAACTCGATACAAACATTCAATTAACTCAAGGAAATGTTCTGTGTATTTCAAAAGATTTTGAGGCAATCATCCATTTGAATTTGCCTTCAGATGATTTGGATGCCCGAGAAAAATTGGATGTTTCACGAATTGAAAATCTCATCTTCAGAGAATTATTTGAAATTAATGATACAACATCTGATGAAAGAATTTCATTTTTAAGAGGAGATCATCCCTTAAATGAAATCAAAGAACTATTAAATCATCATCAAATTAATTTAGCATTTCTGTTTGCTCCAAATACAATGCAAGAAATCAAGGATGTTGCGGATGCTGGATTGATTATGCCTCCAAAAAGCACTTTTATAGAACCCAAATTACTCACTGGGATGCTCATTGAAGATTATAGCCAATTACAAAATTAAAACAACGAAAGTTGTTTTTTCTCAGGTTTCAATTTAAATACCTCTTGGATCGACTTTTGCAATTCGTGTAGTGTTTCCTTATTGATATCATAAATGCTCGACGTCTTGTGATGCTTCATCGAAATATAATGGTCTTCTTTCAATTTTTGCAAATGACCAGAAACTGTACTTTGGGAATACGGTAATTTGTCTACGATATCTTGACAGGTGCTTGCACCATTGTCCATCAAAAATAATAAAATAGAAATTCGAGCAGGGTGCCCAATTGATTTACATAATTTAGCAAGAAATTCAATGTCAGCTTCAAATTTGTTTCTTTTTTTCATGTCTATTCGCTCTATCGTAAAATGCAAATATAATGAATGAAACTAAATTACAATTGAAATAATACCTAATTTGATTAATTTTATCGTAAAAACACTATGATTCGACTTGATTTTCTTTCTTGTGTTTCCAACGACGGTGACTCCAAAGCCATATTTCGGGCTGATTTAAAATCTCATCTTCTGTGTGTTTTGCAATCAAATCTGTGATTTCACCATCCTTGTATTCAGACGGATTTGATACAATAACTTTACTATGTGCTTCATAGTATCCGCGCGCTACTTTCCTTGAAGACAAGTAAACTATTGGGTAATTGAATTTCTTAGCAATCTTTTCCGGACCATTCATGAAGGGAGTGTCTTGATTCAATATGTATGACCAATGCGCAGTTTTACCTGATGAGGGATTTTGATCTCCAATAAAAGCTGTAACAGTTGTAATGTCCTTATTGGCAGCCATAACGCGCAATGTTTGTTCCATTGGCATTGGTATGGCACCAAAGCGACTTCTTATTTTATACATCAACCAATCAAATCCTTTGCTTGACAATGTTTTATAAACACACTGAACCTGCTGACTGCAAACAACTTGAGACATATCACAAATCCATTCCCAGTTTCCGCAATGACTCATCACAACAATAAAGCTTTGATTTTTTGCATGAAACTCATCATAAATATGTTGGTCAACATTTTTCATTCGATGTCTGAGGGTATCTCTACTCATGGTTAACCCCTTGAATGTTTCAAAAAACAAATCAGAAAGGTGTCGGTAATACCCTTTTTCTATTTTGAGCAATTCATCTTCATCTTTTCCAGGAAAAGATCTTCTTAAATTGTCTTTAACAACCTTTAATCGATACTTAAGTAATTTGTAGATAATCACATAGATAGCATTACTTAAAGCTTGTAGAACAAAGAATGGGAGAGAGGCAAATAGGTATATAATAGGATAAACGAACAGTTTAAATCCTATGGTTCCTTCTGGATGAGCTGTTCGTTTAATTTCCATTACAAATAATTAAATGATTTTTGATGATCTAACTGAATTACAGATTGATACATCAACTGAATACATCCCTCAACATCTTTTTCATCAACCATTTCAACCGTTGTATGCATGTATTTCAATGGCAATGAGATCAATGCAGATGGAACACCCACACCTGAATAGGCAAAACTATCGGTATCGGTTCCAGTGGAGCGACTCACTGCGTTGCGTTGAATGGCAATTTCAGAATTTTTTGCTGTTTGAATGATAAATTGAAGTAAATTATTTTGAACCGCAGGACCATAAGTTACAACTGGTCCACGTCCACACTTACAATCTCCTTGTTGTTTTTTATTATAAAGCGGCGAGTGGGTATCGTGTGTGACATCTGTGATAATCGCCACATCTGGTTTTAAACGACGAGAAATCATTTCAGCACCGCGTAAACCAATTTCTTCTTGAACGCTGTTTACCAAATAAATGGTAAAAGGTAATTGGTGTTTGTTTTCTTTTAAATGTCGTGCAACTTCAGCAATCATAAATCCACCCATTCTATTGTCAAGCGCTCTACCAATGATGTATTTATCGTTTAACCATTCACAATTCGCTTCAAAAACAGCAACTGAACCTACATGAATTCCGAGTTTTTCTACTTCTTCTTTAGACGAACATCCAACATCAATAAAAACGGTATCGGGTTTCATCTCTGGATTTTTTTCTGTTCTCACATGAATGGCAGGCCATCCAAAAATGCCTTTTACAATATTTCCATTTTCACAAAAAATGTTGCAACGCATTGAAGGAGCAATTTGAAAATCGCTACCACCATTTCGAATGACATAGATATACCCGTCTTCGGTAATATAATTTACAAACCAAGAAATTTCATCGGCATGTGCCTCTAATACTACTTTGTATTCACAACCAGGATTAATTACACCAACAGCAGTTCCGTATGCGTCTACAATGGTTTCATCGATATATGGCTTTAAATAGTCTAACCAGATTTTTTGCCCGCTGCTTTCAAATCCTGTAGGAGAAACATTGTTCAAATATTTCTCTAAAAATTCTTTTGATTCTTTTCTCATGATTGTTGATGCAATTTATTAAGAAAAGTGCAAAATTCAAACTAAACAATCAATTTCGATTTAATGATAAACCGTTTTCCTAAGGGAATTTCAAGGGAAAAACTAGAGCCTCGACCACTTACCACATCGAGTTGCAATTGGGTATGTTTCCAATATTCATATTGATCTTTGGACATGTAAAATGGTTGACCATGAACATGACCAAGCAAAACATCTGATTGTCCAATTTTAAATTCCCCCAATGGAAAACACATGGGTTGAGATCCATCACAACAACCACCACTTTGGTGAAACATCAATGATCCATGAACATTCATTAACTCATCAATAAGATTTGCTGCAGCTTCTGTGTAAATAACTTTTTCAATTATCATATTAAAAAAGGGGAGTTTCCTCCCCGTTTTAAGTTTAAAAGAATCCAAGTTTCTGTTTGCTATAAGAAATCAGCATGTTTTTGGTTTGTCGGTAATGATTCAACATCATTTTATGCGTTTCTCTTCCAAAACCTGATTTTTTGTAACCACCAAATGGCGCATGTGCAGGATAAGCATGATAACAATTCACCCAAACTCTTCCTGCTTGGATTGCTCTTGGCATCTGATACATTTCATGAGCATCACGCGTCCAAACACCTGCTCCCAATCCATAAAGTGTATCATTGGCAATTTCTAAAGCTTCCTCAGCGGTCTTAAATGTAGTCACGGCTACAACAGGACCGAATATTTCTTCTTGGAAAACCCTCATTTTGTTATGGCCTTTCAAAATGGTAGGATGGATGTAATATCCATTGTTTAATCCAATATCATTAGATGCAGAATGTCCGCCACAAAGTACTTCAGCACCTTCTTGTTTCCCAATGTCTATATAATTTAAAATCTTTTCGTATTGATCATTGGAAGCTTGAGCACCCATCATTGTGTTGATATCCAGAGGATGTCCCATTTTAATGGCTTTGGTTCTTTCAATTACGCGATTCATGAACTTTTCATAAATTGATTCATGTACCAATATTCTTGACGGGCAAGTACAAACTTCGCCTTGGTTTAATGCGAACATTACAGCACCTTCGACACACTTATCAAAGAAATCATCGTCTGCATCTGCAATACTTGGCATGAAAATATTTGGTGACTTCCCACCTAATTCCATAGTTACGGGAATGAGATTTTCGCTCGCATACTGCATAATCAGTCTACCTGTAGTGGTTTCACCAGTAAATGCAACTTTTTGAATTTTAGGGGAAGTTGCTAACGGTTTTCCAGCCTCTAATCCAAAGCCAGTAACAACATTCAATACGCCTGCTGGTAAAATATCTTTGATGAGATCCATTAATACCATGATACTTGTAGGAGTTTGTTCTGCAGGTTTTACAACCACACAACAACCTGCAGCCAATGCAGGCGCAATTTTCCATGAAGCCATCAATAGAGGGAAGTTCCATGGGATGATTTGACCAACAACTCCTAGTGGTTCATGTAAATTGATACTTACGGTATCAGAATCATGTTCGGAAATCTCACCTTCATCGGCACGAATGACTCCTGCAAAATATCTAAAATGATCTACGCATAGCGGCAAATCAGCAGCCATTGTTTCGCGCAAGGCTTTTCCATTGTCTACAGTTTCAACTTTAGCCAAATATTCCAAATTGGCTTCCATGATATCGGCAATTTGTAATAAAATTTTACTTCTGTGAGCTACGCTCGTTTTTGACCAAGTTTTAAAGGCAACATGAGCTGCGTCAATGGCTTTCTCAATATCTACGGAATTCCCTCTTGCAGCAGATGAGAATACTTCACCATTAATGGGAGATGGATTTTCAAAATACTCACCAGTTGATGGAGCAATCCATTGTCCTCCAATAAAATGATCATACTTTTCCTTTACTTCAGGAAATTTAAAATTTGAATTGTTTTGCATAATTTTTTGGGTTAGAATTTATTTTTGTCAAAGGTTTTCTTTTTTTTAGGAAGAATTCTATGCTGTTGATATCAAAAAATTCACTAATTGTATCAATCATTTTATTTTTCATAAAAAAGAATTAATTTGGACCACCCCAATATGTTAAAACATTCATTATCCGAAGTTTCACTAACTCACCGCGACAAATTATCTACGTTGGTGGAGAATAGGCAATCATTCGATATGAGTAATTGCCAATTAAATGTATTTGAAACACATCAATATGCAGAAAAAGTTAATCTGTGTTTTGATGACCTAGTATTGACGAGTATGCTGAGAGGTAAAAAAATCATGCATCTTCCTGGTAAAGACTCATTTGATTATTTCCCCGGAGAGTCAGTTATTGTTCAACCCGGCGAAACGATGGTTATTGATTTTCCAATAGCCAATGAAAATGAACCCACTCAATGTATTGCTTTGGCCATTTCAAAAGAACAAATTAATCGAACTTTAGAATTGGTTCACGATAAATTCCCGAAAGAAGATGCAACCATTCCGTGGCATATTGACATCAATTACTTCCATTTAATGAACAATTTGGAGTTAAGTGATATTATCAATCGAATGATTAAAATTGGGTTACACGATCATTCGAATACCAAAGACATCATTGCTGATTTAACGGTTCGTGAATTGTTAATTCGTTTGATGCAAACTCAGGCACGTACGATTATCGATATGAATTATTTTCAAATGTCAAATCAAAATCGATTTGCACATGTAGTGAAATACATAAAAGATAATATCACTGAAAAATTAGATATCGACACATTATGTTCGAAAGCATGTATGAGTCGTCCGAACTTTTTTAGAAAATTCAAGCAAACGTTTGGAATTTCACCGGCTGAATTCGTATTGGAAGAAAAGATAAAATTTGCTCGAAAAATATTGTCAAATGGAAATTACTCGGTAAGTGAGGTATGTTATATGACAGGTTTCCAAAATTTGAATCATTTTATACGTGCGTTCAAAACATCACAGGGAACCACACCGAAAAAATACCAAATGGATTTTCGAAACTAAACATAAAAAAAGCCTCATTTCTGAGGCTTTTTGGTGGGAGATACTGGGTTCGAACCAGTGACCCCCTGCTTGTAAGGCAGGTGCTCTGAACCAGCTGAGCTAATCTCCCTTTCGGTGGTGCAAATATAGCAAGAAATTCTAGATGTCCAAAGAAAATTTCAAACTTTCTTAACCTTTACTTCATAAAGAACACCTAATTGATTCATTCAAATGTGGTTAAGAGGAAAGGAGAGATTAAAAGGTTAATGGATTAAGTGGATTAAAAGATTCATTGGTTAATGGTTAAAGAGAGTTGAAGATTAAGGAAGTTAGATATAAAAAAAAGCCTCAGAATTTGAGGCTTTTCTTAGTGGGAGATACTGGGTTCGAACCAGTGACCCCCTGCTTGTAAGGCAGGTGCTCTGAACCAGCTGAGCTAATCTCCCTTTCGGTGGTGCAAATATAGATATTTTTTAGATTTCTACAAAAGAATTTTAAATTTTCTTCAAATTCTTCAAATTGTATTGTTCAAATAATTATAAGTCCTTTGGTGCGACATCTATAAACGATTCTTGAAGAACATTTACTTCGCCCGCCTCTGCTTTCCTCGGTTTCGAAACAAATTTACGCAATGCATATTGTACTTGAACCAAGGTTTGATGCTTGGCTTTAGAATGAAATGCCGCTAATTGTGCCCCGACTTGTATAATCGAAAGTGGGTATTCTCGTCCCTTCTGCTTGATTATTACATGAGACCCAGTAAAATCCTTCACATGCAACCACATGTCGTTTTTGCTCGATAATCTCAATATTTCATCATTTGATTTCGCATTCTTTCCAACCCAAAGTTCGTATCCCTCATATTCATAAAGCTTATAAGGCAAAACACTATTTCCTTTCTTTTGAGGGACATTGAATTGATCTTTGCTTTTTTGAAGGTTTTTAACATCTTTGAAACTGCTCGCTGATTCAACCAACTTAAGCTTCTCTGTGTTTTCGGAAATCTTCCGATTCATTTGATCGATATTTTCAATCAATTTCTCTAATTCTAGGAATTCATTTTTAGCCTTTCGATAGTATTTCTGCGCGTTTTCAGCTGCAGTTAAATGCTCGTCCAACTTAATTCGAATGCGCTGATTGGTATAATAATCCATCAACAAAGCATTTGTCACACCTTTTTTGATACTATGAGCATGAGCAAGGATCAAATCTCCGATTTCCCTGTAACTGCGCCTGTTTTCTATTTCTTCTTTTCTCCTATAATAACCCTTTAACAATGCTCCATCTTGTTTAATACGCTTTTGTGTGGCATCTATGAAGGTCGTTTTGAATTGGTTGAAATAGTACCAACGAATATATGCAGTGGCAATCTCATTCAGATTTGACAATGTCTCCCCTAAATTCTGATTTTTTTGATTCGCTTCAAAACCATATTCAATATTTACTTTATTGCTTTTTTCCGATAATGAAAACTTGATTTTTGAATAAATTTGAGAAAAATACCGATACAAATAGGTCAATTGAGACTCTTTTGTTGGCAATTCCATGAAATTTCGGTCAAAACCATATTCAACCAATGATTCAAATGATATTGATTTAATCATTGAATGATAATTGTTTATCTGTATTTTATCTCCTTCGAATTCACTAATGTTTTCATGCAAATTTGAATATAAAAATCCTTTCCACTGATTTAAGTCTATTTCCCAATCAGCTTTAATGTTTAATTTAAACATGCTTTCGGGAACTAATTCATCTTTTAAAGACAAAATCACGTTCCCAAAACGACCAAATCCTTTAAACCAAAGTCTTTGACCACCCGCAAATTCAATATACATTAAACGATCGAATAATTTTACTCCAATATCAACAACAACCTGATTGTCAATCTCTTTGAATTGAAAATGTCCCCTTGTTTTATGATCTGTCGCTGTCTTATTGGATTCAAAAAAGAAAATCTCTCCTTGAACAAATTTCACTTCAAGAGAGAATCTATTATTGCCATTTTCGAAAATTAAATAAAGTGCATCTTTGTCATAACTAATGGATTGAACCAAGCAAAAACCCTTTATTTTAGAATATAAATAATTGGCCCATAGCTGATAAACCCAAAAAGAAGAATACATCCTTCAAAATTCGGATTTATTTGTCAATATTTCGCAGCAACAGGAAAGATTGTGAGAAAACTTTATTTGCTACACGGGAGCCCCGATATTCAATGTAAGCAATGTAAAGTCCTTCTGGGCAAGGAACACCGTTAAGCTGTCCATTCCAAGAACCTTTTAAATCAGTGGATTCATGTATAATCTCTCCCCATCGATTGAAAATGCGGACTTTAATTTTGGTAGCTCCAAAATTATTCCATTCAAAGTCATCGTTTAAACCGTCACCGTTTGGGGAAAATGCTGTAGGAATATAAAGCAAAATTGTATCCTTGAAACACAAATTTACTTCAGAAGTATCTCGGCATCGGCCGCTATTTTCAACAGCTAACTTGAAATTATGTTTATTTGATGCGTTTAATGGGATTGTTAAAGTTAAGTTTTTGCCAAATGTAAATGTGTCAATAATTTCATTGTTTAAAATCCAATGACCACGCGAAGCTCCCACTGTGGCGTTGAATATTGTAATCGGATTTTCCTCTGGAGTATAACAAGGCGATTTTATTGGCTTTTGAATACCAAATAAAGCCTTTACTGCAGGGAATCCCGGGAAGTAAATCGTTGTATCACTAAAGCACTTGGTAATACTATCAGTAACAAGAACTTTGTATTGTCCGCCTGAAGGAGCAAAAAAAGTATCGTTTTTAACTTCCATGGGATATGTCCAATTGTAAAGATACGGATTGCCACTGCCTGAATGTAGTATTGCATACCCATTTCGTCCGTAACAAACTGGCAGATTGGTTTTGACTTTTGTCCATACTGATGGATGAACCAAAATCTTAACTTGTTGTTTTTCAATATTACTACAAGCATCATTTACACTACAAGTAAAAGATGTGGTAGTGCTAGGGGATGCAAAAATTTTATAGCCATTTTGACCATTTGACCAAGAAAATTGATAATTTCCAGTACCACCGAGTGCATTTGCTTGTAAAATAACCGATTCTCCTTTGCACACGCTATCGGAATTTGGCGATAAAGACAATTTTACACTATCCAAAATCACAATGTCAAAAGAATCAAGCGAAACGCAACTACGGCTAGAAACCCGATATTTTAGTGAAAATTTACCAGGAGAAAGACTTCCAAAATCAACAGTTTTTCCCGATTTGTTCGAAATTTCAAACATTCCACCCAAAGGATTCATATTCAATAAAATAGGAGAGTCTTTGAAACAAAATGTTTTGGTTGGATGTAGGTATTGAATTGGAACAAGAGAATCTACCTCTATATTGAAAGTATTGCTACAACCAAGAGGGGATAAGTAATTGATTTTGAACATTCCCACAGTAGATAGAATGGGGCTGAATTCTGTTTTTACACCATATTTCACACCAGTCCCCCAAAAAACGCCTCCTTTTTCTGAAGCTATTAACTCAAATGGTTGTGAATCCTCGCAAACACTCGTGTCATTTTGAACCTTCGGTTTATTAAGCACCCTTAAGATCACTTGATCTTGGCAACCATTTTTGGCGTAAGTGATTAAATATAAACCTGGGGACATATTTTTAGGTGCAAACTTGCGTCCCCCAATAACACCGACACCACTCCAAGTGCCATTTGGAACATTGGTTTTGATTGTTTTATCAAGGGATAAAGTATCCGAATTGTAACAAAAATCTAAAGTATCTTTACTGAGTATGGCGGTACCAATAACGCGTATAATTTTGGTATCAACACATCTTCCTGAGAAAAACTTCAAGGTATCAATTGCATTGATTCCATTGGACCAAGAAGCATCGTAAATGTTAGAACTTGGATTCACAATTCCTTTCCCTTTCCACGTGTAGGATTTTGAAAATCTTGTATTTAAAAGTGAATGGTTTTGAACATTTGGACAAATGGTATCATCTTTTCCTGCGTAACAAGGTAGAATTGTGAGCTTCGTAGTATCCTTACAACCACCAATTGCTGTAAAAATGATATTTCTAGTACCCGGACCACCCATCAAACTAGGATTAAACCACCCGTAATACGTATTTGTTAAACCTGTAAAGTATTGAGGATAAATTCCGTAAGGCTTAAATTGTAATGTATCTAAAGTTCTTGATTCACAGGTAGTATCTACTGTTGGCACCGTGACACTTTGGACCAATATATTTTTTTTCGACGTACAACCTTTCCAAGTGTAAGTTACAACATAGGTTCCGGCACTATCGGGCAGAAAAAAACCGTTACTGCTTATTTTAGGACCGGTCCACGTTCCTCCTATAGGCCCATACCAAATCACACTCAATGGTGTCTTTCCGGGACAAAACACATTGTCGTAGTTGTACGGATTGGTTACATTCACAATCATCGTATCTGCGCATCCTCCAATTTTATACCATATTTTCACATTTCCCCATTGTCCATAAGGCTTAAATTCTCCGGTGTTCGCATTGACAATCCCAGAACCGTACCATTTCCCCCCAAGTGGTTGTCCTTTTAGAAAAATATTGGGAGATAGGTAACAAATTTGCGTGTCTTTGGGCGCTTGAGGCGGCTGAAGTACTGTAATGATGATAGAATCAACGCCTGGTATTGCGTTGCCATCGGAAACGGTGATTTTGTATTTTGTAGTAACTTTCGGACAAATTAGAGAAGGAGATGACCCTGAAAGTCCCGCAATATTCCAGAGATAATTATATTTTGCTGAATTTCCGCCGCTGGCTGTTGATTTTAGCTGTATACATTCACCAAGGCAAATGGTATCTTTATTTGAGTTTAAATCAACCAAAATGGGACAATTTGTAATGTTGAATGTTTGCGAGGAAGAAAGTATATAAACGCTGTCGCAGTAGTCTCTATAGCCATGTTTGTGTGAGATTGTAAATGTGCCATTTGTTAAAAGAGGATTTTTCAGCGAAATGCGAAATTTAGTCGCATATTTATTCGTACAATTCAGCGCTACTATAGATTGTATGACAGCGCCATTGATTTGCGTATTGAACGATGAAATAGAATCGCAATACACAGCAAAATTTGTGGTAAAATCAATGATTGAATCTGAACATACGGGTGATTTGTTCAAATTTATTTTCACAGCATCGGGTGTTCCAATATTATTCAGGACGTCGGCTTCCCAACCAGTACATGAGACACTTTTGTCACTTGTGAAATAAAGCGTAATAAAACTATCTGTACTCGTAATGTTTCCAGGGTTGCTGCTTCCTGAATACGTTCCTAACAAAGTTGAATTCGTGTCTTTCCCGTCATATATCTTCAATACATCATTGTCTTTTTCAGTACAAAAACTTTTAAACGATAATGTAATACTTTTTGCTCCAGGCATCGATAAAACCATGATGATTTTTTCGTTGTGATCATAATGACCTGAGGTTTTTCCTTTTTCAGAATCTCTCACTTTGCCTTTACATATCCTAAATCTACCAAATTGTTGATTTTGAATTACTTGAGAATAACCATCTATATAAATAGTTGAAATTATAAAAAGCAATATGATTGATTTTAATTTCAAGAATTAACGAATTATTTCAATTTGAGGGGTAAAAATGAGGTTACTCACATGATTTGATCGATCTTTAACTTTAATCTCAAATGTGGTTGTCTCGGTAGGGCTAGGGGTTAAAAGGAATATATTTTTAAGCTTGATGGTTAATTCTCCGTGAATATTTAATTTATACCCAATTGGCGATAAAGGCATTATGTGATAGTGATCTGGTTTATTTAATCGAGAATCTTTGACAGAAAGCGACAGCGAGTCGGGTTGAAAATCGCCCAAATCGCCATCACCATCTTCATAGCTAAATACAATGGATAAACTATCTGTAAATTGCTTAACTTTATCTTTTGAAATAGATTTAAATACTATTTTAGGAATTACATTTTGATTGGAAACTAATTTTTCCTCACAACTGCAAAACATTATGATAATTAAAAAAATTAAATAAGTATATTTCAACAACTTAAACATAATTAATTAAACTTTAAGGCAAAGTATTTTTTAAGTGGAAACATGGAAGAATTGTTGGGAATTAATATTTTTTGACCATTTTCAATCATTGTAATTCTAAACCACAACACGTCTAATGGCAGCATGTTTTGTGTAGGTACATCAACATTGAACCAGTATTGATGAGATTTGCCATCTAACCCGATCATTGTTTTTTCTGGGCCCGCATTCAATGTCATTTCTTTAGATATATCAAATGTATCTGGGTCGACACTCCAATTCACCGTACATGAAAGTTGTGATTGATTGACTTGATCATCAATGATTGAGAAATAGACTGTGGTATTTTGATTTATTGATGCATTTGCTGGTTCATATTTACCTGGGCGAGAGAGAACATTGTTTCCTTGAATAAATGCAACTCCCTGAATTTGAGGAGGGAAATTTTTATTTGTTGGTAAATTGCCAGCAAAATCGGGGGCTCCATTATCTATCCATTTAGCAATTCTTTGGATATATGAAACTTTGTGTTGATTGTACGTTGACTTTGGTTCCAATGCTAAAGGCATGACACCAGAATTTCCATTAAGATCAATGGTCATTCTCTGCAAAAGCATACTTTTTGCTGAATTTCCCGGTACTACCCGTGCTGGATAGTTGTTGGTGAAATCCGTTTTGATGGGTTTTACATTGATTAATCCAAAATAACTCGATTCGACTGTACGAAAATCTGGTTCAAAATTACCATCATGACAACCAGAATTAGCGCAAGAGGGTTTGAAAACATCTTTGTGAATCGCAAAAATTGAGTAAGGATCATAAGACGTGGTATCAATATTTGTGGTATCCTCTCCATTTTGATTATATGGATTGTTTGGCAATGATTCTTTCGAGCATGAGAGAACCACAACAAAAATTAAAATGAACGCGTGTGTAATACTCATTTTCATCATACACGAAGAAATTGACTCTTAGCAAGAGGGTCAATATATCCGGCATTCATCACATCATCATAAACTCCGAATATATCGGCAATTGTAGGAACTAAATCAGTTAAACGTCCGATAGGATTGGACTCGGAGCCAACTGATATTTTAGGAACATTTTTGCCAACCATTAAACTCCAAACTCTTAATGCATTGGCATCTGAGTGATCAAATGCAACCCAATCATTTTCATCGAGAATAGGATTTGGATTTAAGTTTCTACCACATTCAGGAGCTACAATAAATATCGTATTATCCTTCATTTCAGGGATGTTTTTCTGGATAAAATCATATAACCAAGCCGTTATATGATCAGCTCTAT
>CAZYBT010000049.1:0-2653 GCA_964645755.1 uncultured Rhizobium sp. | reverse complement strand
CTACGCAGATGGCAAGGTCGTTGCACTTGTCTGTGATGATCAGCTCTATGTAAACTTCTTAAGTAGCCAGTGAAATTGGAGTGACACCCATCGACCTCCGAGATATTCACAGCCAACATTTTCGGTTTGAATTCTTTCAATATTTCTGCTGAATAAGCCACATTGAATGCATCCCCTGAACTTGACGCTGGTGGCATTGATATTTGCCCCATTGATTGCTTCAAATAAACACTTCTCATGAATTCTTTGATTTGCGTTCTCTCTTCATCTGTATTCCTGATAGTTGTTTGTAATGAAGACTCCAATGCGAAGCTTTGATTTAGAAATTGCTTCATTTCATACATCGGTGCAAGCTCATTTACCGAATAAGGCTTTGCATTGCCCAAAACATTTCTACCATAACTGCCAAAAGTAACAGGGGGTATGAACATATTGGCTCCATAATTGAGTCCATAGTCTGCATTTGAACTCGAATTTAACAACGGTGTGCTATTTCCAATGCCATTTCCAACAAACCAGCAATCAGTTGCCTTAAATCCCCGATGTTTTCTCAAATATTCGAAAATAGTAGGAGAGACCGGTCGCGTTTTCAAACCTTGAGCAGTACCTAAACTACCTGTGAGTAAAGTATTTAACCCAACATAATGTCCAGCACTTTGCGCCCTTACCTCATTAAACGACATACCCATGTTATGAAGCGAATCGTTGAGTAACCTCGGAATTGGGTCTGTTCCAGTAGGTTGTCCAGGTATGTTTTGTCCATAGACCACTTTCTTCGTTGGCGCATTTCCATTAAATAAATTTGGCATAATATTGCCCGCTGCACCTGAAACTCCTTGAGAATCCTCTAAATATCGCCCTAAAATACTCTCTTGTTGCCTTACACCTCCTGCAAACATCACCATGACAACATGTTCAGCTTTTTCAATGCCGGTTCTGGCGAACAATCGACCAGAGGGTAGTATATAAGGCGCCACCAAACCAGCGCTTACGGTCAATGTCGATTTTTTAATAAATTCTTTTCTTCTCATAATTAATAAAACGAATATTCGTCACTTGTCGCAAATGCGGTATAAACCATTTCAACGGATAAAGCGGGATTATTTTGAATATAATGTGTGAAATACATTTTCTCTGACTCTGACGGTCTGCGCAAATAAAATCTTTTGTAGGTATTTTCAATAAACAATGGTAAATCTGCGCGCATTTCAGTATTTGTGGGAATTTTGATACTGTTTTGATTAAAATAGCCGCTGAGCAACATCTCTTTTGCTACATTTTGATCTCCTATACTATATAAAACACTTTGAGATTGAAACAAAGATGAAGGGTCGATGGCCTTTTGGTGCAAGTTGGTATACAAAATGGAAATGTATTCTGCTTCATTTTTAGCCTTAAATTTTTGCGACTTTACTTCATAAATATTGTTGTTCTTCACTTGGTAGTCTACCAGGATTTCTTTTGTACATCCAATATTGATAATTAATGTGTTAAATATAATTACTTTAACCAAATATTTAAAGTTAGAATTGGGCATATTCATCGGTAATTAAAATTGATCTTTGTGCATTTTCAATGGAATGGTCTTTCATATATGCTGATAAAGCTTTGTACAAAAAACTAGGGGATACCTCTCGTCTCAAATACTGGAAATACCACCATCTAATTTCAGCTTCATAGAAAGCATAACTCTCTGTAATAGCGGTGCAATATTCATTTTTATTGGAAACTACACGATTAAAAATATCGGTAGCTATGTTTTTTTCTATTATCTGATAACAACGATTAAACTCGTCTGTGCTTGGCTTTCGATTCAACAAATCATCGAATGTTGCATTCACAAAATTAAAAGATCCCATATTGATTAGATCGTAAATGCCATTGTTGATCATGTATGAGCACATCGCATTGTAGGTGATTGAATTTCGTGAAAACCAATAATTACTTTTCAAAATGCGATCATAATATTTTTTTTGATCTCGAGCATAGTACATATTCACTGAATCACCATTTAATTGATAAATCGTAATTGCAAATCCAAGATTTGAGGACCTTTGTGCAATATCCATATCTGCAGCACCCTCCAAAAATCTAGCTTTAGAAATGGTATACATTCGTGTAGTGTATGCTTTTCTATAACTTGAATCTCCCGGTTTAAAAGTTGTATCAAATTGTAAATCGCGAATTATTGAATCGCGGGTATTCACATTTAATTGACTAAATTTCAGACGCAAAACGAAATTATTTCGCTCAGTTAATGTTGCTTCTCGACCCAAAATATCAATGAACAATCGATTTACATAATTTTCAATCATGATTGTTGAAACCCCTTTATATTTAGGAACTTGATTGTTTTCACGCAATATTGTTTCCTCTTTCTTACATGATTGAAAAAAGGAAACAATTAAAAGTAACGCTATCGTATGAAAGATTCTTATTTTCAAAATGCTAACATTTCAAATATAATGATTTGCGATTGAAATTAATAAAATTCATCATTGTTAATTCAAAATCATGGATTGTTCATAAAGCATCTCGTATTTTGAGGGACATTGACTATATTCGTGAGTCAAAATGAATACTTTATGGCATTTTATTATAAATTAGTATCCATCCCTCCAAAAAGACACACCCAATTCAGAAAACCTGATGG
>CAZYBT010000048.1:0-18937 GCA_964645755.1 uncultured Rhizobium sp. | reverse complement strand
CACAAGGGCCATTTTTTTTGCGCGTGATATTTTTATTTTGGTTTGATTTTTCATGACAACCTCTTCTTGGTTAAAACTTAAGACATGACTTAAATTAACCGCAAACGAACGATGAACTCTCACAAAAAAATTAGGAAAATCTTTTGTGATGGCTTTGATTGTTTTTGAAACCGTATAAAATTTCTCTGCTGTATGTATGTTTGAATACGAACCATAAGCTTCTATAAACAAAATATCAGAAAATTGGACCTTTTTCAAAGTTCTGTAATCCTTTATGATGAGGTATTGATTGGTGCTCTCCTGATTGTCGTATTTTGCCAAATCAATTTTCAATCTGTTTTTTAATTGTTTGAACTCATCTTCGAGTTTATCCTCTAAGAAATAATCAAAATACCCTTTTTTTATGCAGTCGATAGATACCAATGGATCTTTTGCCACCATGATGTACTTCAATGTCTCATTGTTGGCAGGACTTCCCAATTCTAAAGTTTCATTTAGGTAACTAGGACATTGGAAAACTAGGGTGAGTTCTTTTTTTAAAGTTGCACTTTCTGTACAAACCTGTTGATTTGTATCAACTTTAAATAATGGCAAATATAATTGCGATAGTTCAACAATTTTTGCTTGCAAACTTGGCTCTTGAACGTTTACACTAATTTGCATATCCTTTTTGGTTTATTTATTGTTGGTTCCTTCAATGTGACAAATTGTTGTAATGTCTGTTGTAGAAAATCTTCTACAAATCTAACTGTTAGAATGTTTGAAATTCAAGAAGGGTTGTTTGTTTTGATAAAACGGAACAATAAAAATAATAATGAATTGATTTATAATATATTGAGGTTTTTCAATTTGGAAAACTGAACATGAATCATATATAATTAGTATATCATAATTCGTTATTTTTTGATTCGTTATTCGATAAATTGGAATATTCTAAAGGAGAAACTCCGGTGATTTTTTTGAAACTCACATAAAATGTAGTTCTCGAACGAAACCCTGACATATTTCCGATTGCCTCAAGTGTGTATTTCTTATTTTTAGAATTTTCAATGAGTGCAATTGCATGTTCAACACGCATTTTGGAAATCACATCTGGAAACGATTTTTTTATCTGATTGTTTAAAACAAATGAAATATGGTGAACTGGAACATTAAAATGAATACTGGCTTTTACTAAAGAAAATTGAGTGTCCTTGTAAAGTTGTAGTTCTTTAATTTCACGAATGATTGATTTGGCAAGCTGCAACTCTTTGACAGCGTCTTCATTGAGCTCAATACTTTCAGCGTTGTTTGCTGTTTTATCGATAGCAGGACTATCAGAATTTAATTTATTAACAATGGAAACTTGTTTTTTTTCAGTTTGTAAATTCTGAATATTGAGATTCTGAATTCTAGGAATTCCATACAACAAGATGGGATTGAAAAAAATAAAAGCACAAAGAATGATAACAGCGAATCCTACGAAAATGAATGGGAATAGGGTAATTTCGTTATAGTTTTTTTCAATTAAGTATTTGAAATTATAAAACAATGAAAATGCAGTAGAGAGAATGAAAATTCCAAAAACCATTAAGAAATATTTTAACCATCTTACGATTCGTTTTTCATTTTCTGTTTTTTGATTGTTTACATAGTTCAGATAATATCTCCATGAAAATAACAAATAAGTTATATATAATGACATTCTGAGAATGTAATTATATTTAACAGGAAATAGTATACCAGAAAAGTTGCCGTAATTTTTATAGTTTTCGGCAATTATTTTGGTGCTTTGGGCAACTTGCTCGGCCGTTAAAAAAAAGGTATCTAAATTGTCAATAAGACTTATAAAAAACGGTATCAAGTGAATGATATGTTTTGCTTTAAATTTAAAAGTCTCATTCAGATTAAATACCACATAGAAATAAACCGTGGGTGGCAGTATATAATAAAACGGGGTGAAAATTCTCAGAGAAAATGGAATGTAAATCACAAGTCCAGTGAATCCGAGAAGATGCGTAATAGAATATAGGAAATTGCCAATGAGAATGATGAGAATAGCATTTCTTAAAATACGGTTTCCTTTTTTTTCGATGATGAGTGATAGCACAACAATCAATGAAAAAACTGAAACAATGAGCATTGTAGCAATGGCTGTTAGTTCAATATTGCTGAAAGTTTTGCTCATCTTGGTTAGAACAAATATACGAAGATTTGGATGTTTATATGAACATTTATGAGCAAGTTCTGTTGTACCTTTGTCGTTTCACTATGAATACCCGAGACATATTACAAGCATACAGTGAGTTGGAGCCAATGTTAGAGTTAAAAAACTTATTACATTCAAAAGTCCGTATGATTTATTTGCAAGGGTTGTGCGGATCGGGTGGCGCCGTTGTATTGTCGGCGCTATATGCACAGAGTCAAAATCCACTCCTAATTGTGCTTAATTCAAAGGAGGAAGCGCTCTATTTAAAATCGGATCTTGAAAATTTATTGACAGGTGAGCCAATTTATTTTCTACCTGAATCATATCTTAAACCATTTCAATCTGACAGAGAAAATGCAATGTCTGTTCAAGAGAGAATAGAAACTTTAAGTTCATTTCGCAAAAACAACAACCGTATTCTTGTTACTTACTCCAGAGCAGCGGCTGAATTTGTGATTGATAAAATTGAATTGAATAAGAATTCATTTGAAATTTCCAAAGGTCAATCACTTGATGTTGATTTTTTAATGGAATTTTTAGAAATGAATCAGTTTGAGAGAGTTGATTTTGTTTTTGAACCTGGTCAATTTAGTTTAAGGGGAGGAATAGTTGATTTATTTTCATTTGCACATGAGTATCCATTTCGAATTGAACTTGATGGTGATATCATTGAAAGCATACGTTCATTTGATGTAAATAATCAATTGTCGATCAAAGAAATGGCTCATTTTTCATTGGTACCCAAGATTCAAACGACTACAGAAATTAAAAAGTCTTCAATTTTTGAATACCTCAATGAAAATACAATTGTGGTATCGGTAGATTCATTTTTGCAAGTGGAAGACCTGGCAAAAGGTTGGGAAATGTCCCTCCAAAATCATCAAACAGCCGTTGATTTAAAACATGAATCCATTCCGGTGCATCCCCGAGAAATATGGATGTCGCCGAAGGAGTACGTAAAGAATTTTACCCAATTCAGACAGATCTTTATGGGAGGAGACAAACCTCTTGAGCAATTTAAAATGGTTGGGTTCCGTCAAGAACCGCAGCCTTTATTCAAGCGGAATTTTGAAATGTTTAAAAATTGGCTGAATCAAAATCTTCAAATGAAGTTTAAAACGCTTGTATTCAGCGACAATAACCGACAAATTGAGCGTTTGCAAACCATATTAAAAGACACTGCAATTGATGAGGAATTTATACCCGTTTATATTGGACTTTCTGGGGGATATGTTGACCACGATGCTCAATTAGCATTTGTTACGGAGCATCAACTTTTTGATAAGTATTACAGACCAAAATCCCGACAACAATATTCTAGTCAAACAACTCTAACCTTACGAGAGTTGAAAAATCTAAAACCAGGCGATTTTGTAACTCATATCGACCACGGGATTGGCAGGTTTGCAGGGTTAGAAAAAATGGAGATGAATGGGGTGATGCAAGAGGTGGTGCGTTTGGTATACAGAGATAACGATTTATTGTATTTGTCGGTCAATAGTTTACATAAAATTAGCAAATATTCAGGAAAAGATGGAACGGTTCCGTCTATGCATAAATTGGGCAGTGGCGCTTGGGAAAAGCAAAAGAGAACCACAAAAAAGAAAGTTAAAGACATTGCCCGAGAACTGATTGCGCTATATGCAAAAAGAAAAAAAGAAAAAGGATTTGCGTTTTCAGCAGATAATTACCTTCAACTCGAATTAGAGGCTTCTTTTTTCTACGAAGACACCCCTGATCAAGCCAAAGCAACAGAAGATGTTAAGCGAGATATGGAAAATGAACAACCCATGGACCGATTGATTTGCGGTGATGTTGGATTTGGAAAGACAGAAATTGCCATGAGGGCTGCGTTTAAAGCGGTTTGCGACAGTAAGCAAGTGGCCATATTGGTTCCAACGACCATATTGGCGCAACAACATTATCGATCTTTCAAGAAACGTTTTGCCGGATTTCCGGTGACTTTGGATTATTTGAATCGCTTCAAATCTACAAAAGAGCAAAAAGAAACCATCGAAAAGCTCAAACAAGGTAAAATAGATGTTGTCATTGGTACACATCGAATCCTTGGCAAGGACATTGAATTTCAAAATTTAGGGCTCATGATCATAGATGAGGAGCAAAAATTTGGAGTTAGTGCTAAAGAAAAACTGAAAGAAATTAAGGTAAATGTGGATACATTGACACTCACAGCTACTCCAATACCGAGAACCTTGCATTTTAGTTTGATGGGTGCTCGTGATTTAAGTATTATCAATACTCCGCCTCCTAATCGCCAGCCAGTTCATACCGAGTTAGCTACTTTTAGTCGCGATTTGTTAGGAAAAGCTGTTTTGGATGAAATGAACCGTGGAGGACAAGTATTTGTTGTTCATTCTAGAGTAAAGGACATTTACGAATTAGCTAGCATCATTTCAAGTGAGGTTCCTGGATGCAGGGTTTGTGTTGCTCATGGTCAGATGGAAGGGCATGAACTAGAAGATGTAATGGTGAAATTTATAGAAGGTGAATATGATGTTTTGGTGGCCACAACCATTATTGAAAGTGGACTCGATATTCCAAATGCGAATACCATTATTATCAATAATGCACACATGTTTGGTTTATCAGATTTACATCAAATGCGCGGACGTGTTGGGCGTTCAAACATCAAAGCCTTTTGCTATTTGTTGTCTCCACCAATTTCAACGTTACCAGAAGATTCGCGCAAAAGGCTCAGGACACTTGAAGAGTACAGCGAATTAGGAAGTGGTTTTCAAGTGGCAATGAGAGATTTAGATATTCGTGGAGCGGGCAATTTGTTGGGTGCTGAGCAAAGTGGCTTTATTTCAGAAATGGGCTTCGATATGTATCATAAGATTCTTGATGAAGCCGTTCGCGAACTGAAAAATGAAGAATTTAATGAAATCTTTGATCAACATGAAGAAATTCGCAGTCGGGATTGCCAAGTAGACACCCACTATGAAATTTTAATTCCGAGCCATTATGTTTCCCAAACTGCTGAAAGATTGAGCCTATACAGTGAATTATCAAATATTGAAACTGAATTGCAGCTCAGACAATTTGCGGAGCAATTGGTAGATCGTTTTGGGAAATTACCCATTGAAGTCGTTGCTTTAATTGATTCAGTACGATTAAAATGGGCCGGGAAAGAGTTGGGAATGGAAAAAATAGTCTTATCAGAAATGAGAATGCGTTGTTATTTTCCAGGTGATCCAAATGCGTCTGTGTACCAAAGTCAAGCCTTCGCCGAAATAATGGGTTTTGTGGCAATGAATCAAACTAAATTCGCAGTGAAACAAACAGAAAAAGCTTTGATTGTTCAAGTGAATCAAATCAACAATATTTTTGAAGCATTACACGTTTTAGGAGAATGGAAATTGCATTTGTCATCTTTTAAAACTCAGCATGCGTAAAACATTTTATTTTATCTTTATTCTCATCCAAAATTTAGTTATGGCTCAAACTTTGCCTTCACGCAACGATTCTTTAAAATTTATTGAAGGAAAATCGAATTGGACAGGTAATCCCATCAAAAATGGAATGTACCAAAATCATGAATTTCCACATTTACATCAATTTAAAGACATTAAAAAATGGAAATCCCAGAAAAATCCCTATGAAGCACAAAAAAAATCAGATAATACCCGATTACAGATTTTTCCGGGCGCCAAACAATTGATTACAGACAGCGCTGATGGTGTTTTTTGGTTAGGACATGCAACTTTTTTGATTCGAATAGGAGGGAAGACTTTTATCACAGATCCAGTGCTCGGTAAAGCTTCCGGTTTGATGAAAAGACACTCGGCTTTACCGATTTCAGTTGATAATTTGCCTAAAATTGATTATATTCTCATGTCTCACGACCATCGCGACCATTGTGATAAACTGAGTCTGAAAAAAATTGTCAAAAGGAATCCTCATGTAAAGTATTTTTCGGGACTTCAAATGGATGCTCTACTCAATAAGTTTTTGAATGGTGCAAAAGGTCAAGTTGCTGGATGGTATCAACAGTATTCTTTGGAGGGACATTTGTTCAAGTTATGGTTTTTACCAACCCGTCATTGGGGAAAAAGATGGTTCACCGATACCAATAAGCGTCTTTGGGGGTCATTTATTCTTGAAATTGATGGTTTGGTGATTTATTTTGGTGGCGACAGCGGATACGGTAGTCATTATAAGGAAATTGCTCTACTATTTCCTAAAATTGATATAGCGATTCTCGGTATAGGCGCTTTTGAGCCTGAATGGTTTATGGAAACAAATCATTCATCTCCTGAAAAAGCTTTCCAAGCATTTGTTGATTTAAAAGCAAGATACATGGTGCCAATGCATTATGGAACTTTTGATTTGAGTGATGAACCTGTTTGTTTGCCTGGACAATTACTTGCGGAAATAGCTGTTAAAAATGAAAAGACCCAACAGGTTGTGATACCAATGTTGGGTCAGAACATTTTAAACATGTTAAAATAACTTGAGTTTATTTTTTCATTAAATTCGTCATTTCAATGACTTTTGAATTGTAACTATTTGACCTTTTTTGAGGGATAGAAAGATTAGAAGGATTTGGGAGATTAGAAGGATTTGGGAGATTAGAAGGATTAGGGAGATTAGAAGGATTAGAAGGATTAGAGAGGTTAGAAGGGTTAGGGAGATTAGAAGGATTTGGGAGATTAGAAGGATTAGAGGAAGTAACATCTTCTTGTCTGTTTGAGGAAATAGGATTTTGAATTGATTCAGGTTTTGCTTTTGTTGGATCAGATACTGAATCAGCTGGTACAATTTCAAAAACTGGTGCATCTTCTTTTACTTGATCTTCATTGTTCATTGATTCACCCAAGAAACCATAAGGACAGCCATTATTTGAAATCACGCCGAAAACTTTTCGGCAACTATCTCTTTTATCAGGAACTCCATCATTGTCTTTGTCTTTTTGCATGCCAATCATAAAATTCAATCCCACGCTACCAGCAATTGTTGACGCATAACCATAATCAACTGCACCTAAAACATCACTAATGCTAAAATATGGTTGGATAATTCCAAGATTTAAACTCGCACCAATTCCTATTCTGTGTTGTGGAAAATTGAAATCATAAAATGTGTAATGCGCTCTCAAATCCATGATTTCTCCGATTTCTTGGTGTATGCCAGTGGATATAAATGACTTATCGCCAAGCACACCAAAACCTGTTCCAAATAGCATTTGCACATTGGTTCTTGCCCATGGGAAAAACTCGAAACCAATTGTATATCTTGGTTTAAGATTGGTTTGGTAACTATTGATTTTCTCAGAACTACGGTTAAATTTTTGATTGAACGAATCTTGGATTTGAGAAAATATATCGTTGCTATCGTTTTTCTGCATTTGTTTGAATTGGGTGGTATCTAAACCAGTAAATATCCAAGATGATTTTGGCATTGTATGATTCATCGCACCTTTATTCCATAAAATGCTTCCAATATTGGATACATTGGCAGAGATTCTCATTTTTTCATTTATTCTGTATACCGCGCCTAAATCAATTGAATAACCCCTGTTTGTGGAAAAATTGAAAGTTTTCAATTCATCGGTAACGGTAGAATTTAAATTTGCAGCATATGCAGAGTCTGATAAAAGTGTTGGGTCAATTCCCATAAACGAGGTTTTTCCGAGAATTTCAGAGCTCATTGTGAGCTGATAGATAGACGCAACTCCAGTGTCTGTTTTGATATCAACAAACCCTTTTTCTAAGTTCATGTTTGCAAGCCCATTTAAAAAAGAAAAGGAAGCACCTACAGAAAGTTCATTTGATACTTGTCGGCCGTAAGTAATTTGATTTTTCAGGTAGGAGGTAAACTGTGTACCTGCAAAATCTAAACTTGCAGTTTTGTTGATGTATGCACCATTGCCAAAAAATGCCAATCCAAATAAATCTCGTGGAATTCTGATGGCTCCTTCAACTACAACTCCACTATTGAAACTGAAATAAGCTTTTTTACTTCTAATTCCAAAATGGAACAAATCCGTATTGGAAATGACATCTGCTCCCAACGTTTTTGAATTTGCTCGGATTAAATTAGCAATTGAGGTAGAATCACTCTCGTTTTTGTTGAAAAGAGTGTTTAATGTGAACTGATCAAGACTCATTCCACTTGTGTTTCTTACTCCAAAATTGAATTTGTATTGAGGCAGAAATGCTGGGTTTGCTAAAGCAGATTGTGGTAGGTGTCTATTATTAAAATCGAAGTTCAATTGACCCAATAAAACTTCAGAAAATAAACATCCCAAAACGGCTGTAAAAATAATTTTTTTCATGACTTTATTATTTTGTAATGGATGCTTTTCCTCTAAAAGCAATTGAGACATCAAGTTTACAGTCGGTGTAGATACTCACAGGAGTATTTCCGTTATTGTAAGTGTTGAATTTAGTTTTAATCAATAAATATTTATTTTTCTGAATATCTAATTTTTTCAATAATGTTTGATTGAGTAGCACTGATGTTAAATTTTCACTGCTTTGAATCACCTTTCCATTTGAATTTGGAATTCCTGACACAATTAATGTTACATCCTTCAATGAATCGATTGGTACATACTGATCGTTTGTAAATACCAAATCAATTGTTCCTCCCATAGGAAATCCATTCACAGTTTTTATCTTTAATTCCAAAAATTCAAAGTCTGTTTTCGCTTGTAATGCATCATTGATGTCTATTGAATCAGTGAGTGTAAAATCTTTCGCAGTGAAAGTCATTGGTATGTCAGCATCAAATCCAACCACAATATCGCTCGATTTCACGATGTGATCAACATATCCCTGAAATCCTTTAGGATTCATGATTGCTTTTCCAACAATATTGAATTTTGTTGCTGGCATACCCAAGCAATTCACAATGTTGGAATTGTTTTTATTGATTGAAAAGGTTTGAGTTTTAGATTGACCTTTTTCGGAAATTGTAGGATAAGGGAATTTCATAGAATCAACATTCATCGATAAACTCTGATTGTTTTTGTCGATGGATGATATATCTAATTTTACTACAATTGGAACACCGAAAGAGTTGTCAACATAAACGTTCATAATAGGATTTTCTATTTTAATACCTTTTCCTAATTCTGCGAGTTGGCTAACATCAAGGTCGTTGATATCTATATTAAATGTTTTTGTTCCCAAATAACCGTCTAAATAGGCGAATTCAGCATTGGAAGGATCTAAGGTAATTTTAATGTAATCAGAAGAGTCGAAATCAACCAAACCAGTTGAAGGTTTGATTGAAGTAAACACAGAAGCTCTGAGTAGGTTATAATCCTTAGAAGGGTCTGTACCTAAAAATATATTTGTTGCGGAAAAGTCAACTGAATTGTTGGTGGTGTTTTTAGCAATGGCATTGATCACGGTGTTTGAAATTGGATTTCCTGATTTTGTGGCATCAGGGAAATTAACATCGAGCATTACATCATTTGCAAAAGTAGATTCAGTAACCACCGGAATAGATGCCGATCCGAATAAAATATTCCGAATTCTTGCATCTGTAGATGGATCTGATAAATCTAAATTCAAATTCTGAGCAGCAATGTTTTGACCAGGTATTTTTGCTTTTCCGCCAATGCATTTTAGTCCATTTGTCAATACATTAAATTGAATATTGTCTGTAGTATCAATCATAACAGCAGCCGGCGATTGTGCCACATCTGTAACTGGTAACACATAGCTCAAACTGTTTGATAAGGTTTTTCCAGCCAAATCAATGCTATCTGTAGCAAATAAACCGGGTCCAATATTCATCAATTTTACCAAGCCTAAATCATGGGGTGTTGGCAAATTATCGATGATTTTGATTTGAATCTCATTAATTGTAGTCGGGAGGTTATTTGAAATTGAAAACGTTAGGTGTCCCTTAGAAATTTTTAAAGATTCATAATCACTATTAGCAGCTAAATTTGTAGCACTGGTTGAGGAAGAGGTCATAGCTGGAAAAATATCATTGGTTCCATGCTTAGACCTAAATGCGGCAATTGTAAGTGGATCAGTTGTTGGAAACAAGCTGAAAATTGTGATGTCGGATGTCTCATGAATGTTTGGAACACGAATTTCTCCCATACTAAATTTGATACTGCTTTTGCCCAATTTAATATCTTTCAAAATTGAATCAGCAGATAATTGGAATACCGAGTCTTGCTTAAATTTCAGATGAATCAAACCATCGGGATCATATTGAATGATATCATCTTGTTTTAAAATTTCCCAAGCTTTTACTTGTGTGGTCGCTAGAGGAGTCAATACCTCTGGGCTAATTTTGTTGTACTTGTTAAAATCAAGCTCATTTTTTTTACATTGTGTAAATAGTAATAAAGAGAGCGAAAGTAAGTACAGAAAAAAAGTATTTTTTTGCTTCATGGTGAAGGATAGTTTTGCTGTTTTTTTATTGGTAAACAAAGTTATTTATATATTTTCAATTTGAATGAAAATCAATTGAATTTCATATATTTTTAATAAGTGAAATGGAATCTTCTTGTATCTCAATAATACCTTGCTTGTATAAGGCACCAATGACTTGTTTGAAAGTTTTTTTACTCATTTTTAATTCATCTTTTATTTCATCGGGGTCACTTTTATCAGATAAATGCAAATAACCTTTGTTTTTTCGCAATTTATCTAACAAGAATTGGGTATTTGTGTCGATTTTACCTCTACCAATTCTTTCTAAACTTAAATCAATTAATAAATCGGTGCGAATGTTTTTTACGAAACATTCAAAAACATCCCCCACATGAATGGGTTTGAAAGTTTCATTCGCATATAGAATTCCTCGATACTTACCCTCCACAATGACTTGCATGCCCCTGTCTGTTTCTTCAAAAGCCATGACCATTACTTTCTGATTAGGCTGAAGATCCACTTTTTGCACATGCAAAGATTTCTTAATTTTGGTTGTTCCCACAAGTCTCTCTGTTACAAAATCTTTGTAAACAAAAACCACATACCACTGCCCAACAATCATCGGTCGATTTTGCTCTCTGAAAGGAACAAGCAAGTCTTTCTCCAATCCCCAATCCATAAAAGCACCAATTCGATTCACCTCATTGACTTGTAAGTAAGCGTATTGATAAACTTCAACCTTTGGCTTTAAAGTGGTGGCAACAATTCTGTCCTCCGAGTCTTTGTAAACAAAAACTTCAATTTGATCACCAAATTCGTAATGATCTGGTACATATTTGTTTGGAAGTAGAACTTCGTTTCGATCATCATCCTCCAAAAACAGTCCGAAATCTGTTAATCGAATGATGTTCAATGTTTGGGTAATTCCGATGATTAACATTATTGTACTGCAAAAATCGGATATTTTGAGTAGATTATCGTTATTTTGGGTAATATCTTCATGTTTTAACGATATTTGCGTTCATGCAGCAATCTCCATTCGAATTATTAAAGTATAATTTCTCTGAAATTGAACCAAAACTTCTCGAACAAATTGCCGATCACGGAACAATTAAGCAGGTAAAATCTGGAGAAGTTGTCATGCGTACTGGGCAACATTTATCGTCTGCAATGTTAATCCTTTCAGGATCTATAAAAGTATACCGTGAAGGCGAAGATGGAGGCGATTTCTTTCTGTATTATATTGAACCCGGAGAGGCTTGCGCAATGTCGCTTACCTGTTTAAAGCATCAGGAAAAAAGCCAGGTGGCAGCAATTGCCACCGAAGATTCAACTTTACTGTTTGTTCCAATGGTGAAAGTCAATGAATGGATTAGAGATTATAGAACATGGTCTGAATTTGTAATCCATACCTACAGAACGAGGTTTGAAGAAGCACTTACA
This sequence comes from uncultured Rhizobium sp., assembly GCA_964645755.1. Classification (GTDB taxonomy): domain Bacteria; phylum Bacteroidota; class Bacteroidia; order NS11-12g; family UBA955; genus VMCP01. The sequence continues at coordinate 6,943 of CAZYBT010000048.1, read as the reverse complement.
GTAATCGACAATGTTGCGTTTAGAGGGATGGATGAGCGCCTGGAATTTTATTTACTCAAGCAAACTGAAAATTGTGGATGTACAGACATCCACATCAATCATCAAACAATTGCAAACGATTTAAATTCATCGAGGGAAGTGATTTCCCGACTTCTCAAGAAAATGGAGCAGCGCGGTTTGGTGAAGTTACATCGAAACCATATTGAAATGTTGTCTTAGCGAATGATTGCAACATCTCCTTTGTACACTTGAAGTTCTCCTTCAGGACTCAAAAAATCAGCCCTGTAAACATAAGTGCCAATAGGACATAGTTCGTTGTTGTAGGTACCATCCCAACGTTGATTGATATCGTTTGTTTCAAATAATATTTGTCCCCACAAATTATAAATAATCAAGTTGTATTTACTGATTACATTGGGAGTATTTAAACCAAAATGATCATTTACACCAAGAGTTGATCCTGGAGTAAATACATTTGGAAACCAGTACAACGGTGAAGATTTTACATATATTTCTTTACTAATGGTATCGGCGCAATTGAAAGAAGTGGAAGCAATAAGCGTTACGGTATATTTACCATACAAATCATATGCGTGCGTCGTAAATTCATTTGTGTTAAAAAATCCATCTCCAAAATCCCAATACCAATTGTCGTCAAGTTGCGATAAATTGTTAAAAGATACAGGATCAGTTGCATGTAATTCGGTTGGTGAATAATCAAAATTTGCCACAGCTCTCGGATAAATTGTGATGGCTTGATTGGCAGTATCTGAACATCCAAAAGAGTTGTAAACAATCATTTTTACATTGAAATTACCGTAATTGTCGTATGCAATTGTTTCATCCTTATTAAATGACTTTCTATTGTTACCAAAATCCCAAACATATTTCGAAATATTTCCACCACCGGCAGTAGAGCCATTTGTGAATTGAATAGGAGAGTACTGACAATCGTTATTGAAACTCATGTAAGCATAGGGCTTGGGCGCAATAAAAATATCTTTTGACGCGGTATCTTTACAACCATTAGAGTTATAAACAATGAGATGAACTGTTGGAATACCTACCGCGCCATAATAATGGGAAGATTTTTTACCAGACCCATTGGGCGTACCATCACCATAAATCCATGATTCACTTTTCAACATACCACTGCCAGGAAAGCTGAATGATTCAAAATTTACAATGGCATTTTCGCAGGTATCAATATGTGTGAAATTAGCCCTTGGAGCAGCCAATATTTGTATGTTTTTATTTGCCGTATCTTGGCACCCACTCATAGATCGAATCACCAAACGCACGTTGAAAAGACCACTTGGCGAATAAGTGGTGAATGGATTTTTAGCTCCACTTAGTTTTCCATTTCCAAAATTCCATTGCCATTGTACCACTTTGTCAGCTAAAACTCCTGAATTATCTGTGAATTTAATACTGTCAAATTCACAATTCCCCATGTGAGTAAAAGCCGCTTTCGGTCTTGGAGTTGTATCGCTTAATGTCCATATTCCCCCAAAATTGTATCCAGCTCTGTAGGTAACTTCGTTTGTTGTAGTATTCACCGTTCCTTTTACAGGGTACATCCATTTATTTACACCTGCATTATAATTGATGGCACCCAAATTTCCCTCAGTAATGGTATTGTTTGCTGTTACAATATCTAAATTAGCATACCCAAATGTCATTGTAATATCAGGTGTTTTTGCATATCCGTTGTGTTCAACAATCCAAAAACGGTCTATCAATCTCTCTGAATTTTCTCCATCACATTCGTTATCGGTATTGTAAACGCCGGTTGGCATTGGCCTGTTATTTGGAACAGGAACATCTGCAGTGTGATAAGTAGCAACGGCAATAAAAGCAGAATCTTTATTTTGGATTCCCAAAGTGTTGCAAGTAGCAGTAAAGCTTAATCTTTGCAATGTGTTATTTACAAAAGGAATGGTGAATACGGGACCGGTTCCGCCGTCTCTCACGTTCCATTGAACCCTTCCATAACCAAATCCAGGCGAATTTTCCGACAATATACCTCCTGATCCAGTGTATAATATTGCATTGGGATTCCGATTGTTAATGATTAAGGTATTGGCATTTAATTGTAAAAGATTTGAATTTAACCTTAATATTCCATTGCCACCCCCGTTGTGCCCACCTCCAACTAATACAGATTGCAAAAGATTTTTTGTACCTACACCAACAAGCGCTAAATCTGGAAAATGAGTCATTTTACTTCCCCCAATAGTTTGATTACCCCCTGTTAGCTCAATTTTGCCTTCATTGCTTGTAAATATTGAGGTAATCCCTTTATTGGTCCAATTTCCGGCTACCTTGATTCGACTGTTGGTTTGCATTGTTACAGATGCATTTCCAGTGGCCTCGTAATTTCCATTGCTACCGTCAATTACAATGTATGCGCCATCAGTCATCACAATACTTGCACCTGCATGGATAAATCCTTGCGCAAAAATTGTATTCTTAACGAATAAAATTGTCAATAAAATTGCAAAGTGAATGCGATTTTTCATCAAAATAAAGCGGTTTTATTTTGTAGTGAGTTTTTCAAGTTTTTCGATCAACTTTTTGTTCATTTCAATCAATTCTTGATTTTGCTTCTTTAAATCATCAATTTGAACTTGTTGCTCTTGAATGGCTTTTACAATTGGTACTACAAAGTCGCCATAACGCAAACCATAATAGTCTTTTTCGTTTTTAGGGACATCAACGCCACTGAAAGAATATCCAGCCTCTTTGGCCGCCATTTCAACATCCTGCGCTAAGAAACCTGATGTTCTCGTTTTTTCACCATCATATTTACCTTCCCATTTGTTTGTGTCGTTGTACCCAACAAAATCATACATTTTGTGGATGTCTACATTGTAAGTAACCGGTTTCAATTTCAAAATGAAATCCAAGCCTTGAACATCTGATTGAATGTTCTTTTTAAAACGAGCATCGCTTAAAGTCGTCCAACCAACAATGCCTCCTATGCTTGTCATGGAAGCATTTCCTACTCGTACCGTGTTGCTCGCTGTAGTGCTTGCTCCATTTCCAAGCGAAACAGTATTGCTGTATCCAGCAGCATTTGGTCCAGCCATGTAACCAACAGATGAATTGTAGTAACCGGTATAATTTAAATAACCCGTATAGTAACCCAATCCACAGTTGTAATAACCCGTTGTATTATAATAACCAGATGCATAACCAACAAACGCGTTGCCATATCCTTGCGAATTTGCACTCATGCAATATGATCCTAAACCGGTATTGTATTGACCGTAAGTATTTGCTCCAAGTGCATAATAACCAGCAGCCGTATTAAATGAACCTCCAACATTATACAGAAGGGTATAAATACCCAAACCTGTATTGTAAGTTCCATTTGTGTTGGTGTATAAACTTCTAAACCCAATTCCCACGTTGTAAGAACCTGAAGTATTGCTTCTAAGAGGTTCAAATCCAATACCTACGTTATAAGTTCCGGTTGTATTATTGTATAAAGCACTTGCCCCAATAGCGGCATTGTATGATCCAGAATTGTTGTCGTACATGGATTGCCAACCTACCGCGGTATTGTAGTATCCACCGGCATTGCTGCTCAATGCATCTTTTCCCAAAGCAATATTTGAATAACCAGAAGATGAATAATTTGCTCTATAACCCAATGAGAGATTGTCGTTCGATGGATTTAATTCACCATACCAGTTATTGTTCACTCTGAATCTGAGCGCAACGTTATCTGTAGTTCCAATAAAATTATTGTTCGCATTTAACCCAGAATTTCCAGTGGTTCTCCATTGACTTTTAAAATGAACAACTCCGCCACCTTTAGATAGATACAATGAATCATTGGAAAGTTTTAAAGACTGAATTTCATTCAATGTATCATTATCCTTCAATTTTTGAAGTGCAACAAGTGTTACTTGACCATAATCGTTGATACTCACAATTGGAAACTCATTCACATTTCCGTAAGTACCCGTTGTAATTCCCGATTTTTTAATATCAATGCTGCCTTTGCCCTGCACAAATCCACCCGTTAATCCGGCTCCGAAAGTCAATGATCTCATTACAGGAACCCATTTGTTTTGTTCATAGTACCAAAATCCAATAGTATCGTCGGTTTGATAAATCATTAAACCATTTGCAGGAGAGGGAATTAAGAATTTTTGAGCTCTCGAAAGCCTAGGAATCAACATTCCTTTATTCGATGAATTCACATCCAACATAGCAGAGCCGCTTGGAGCAGTACCTGTTTCGTTGATACCAACGTTTTGAGCATTTACTTGAATGTTGAATGTTAAGAAAAGTAATATTGTAAGTATTTGTAGTTGTTTTACCATAAGTGATACAATCCTAATATTTTGCGGTAAATATAATTAAATTTGTTATAAAAAAATTAATTTTTGATTGCGAAAATCACAAACTCATTTGAATTTAAACGAAATTTCAAATTATTTGGGGGATTTATTTGATTCCAAAATTCACAGTTAAATCCTTTTGATTCAAGAAGGTCTTTGAAGTCGGACCCATATAATCTTAAATGATCCTTTTGCCCAAGAAATTTCATTTTATGATTTTTATTCCAATCTTTCTTTGCAACAATTGTTCGGCTAATTTTATTTGAAATGGGAACTTGTAAAATTGCAAAACCACCTGGTTTTAGAACCCTGTAGATTTCTTTGATGGCTTGATCGTCGTTGTCTACATGCTCTAAAACATGGTTGCAAATCACAAAATCAAAACTCTCGTTTGGGAAATTTAACTGTTGAATATCACCTATCTCCACATCTTTGGAATAGGAATAACGATATCCAGATGCCTTGAAATCAATTTTTGTCGAACAACAATTGAAAAAATCTTTAATTTTTTTATTTAAGGCTTTTTCTGGTGCAACATGCAAAAAATGTGAATTTTCAAGAGATGATTTTTGGTGTTGGTATTTCAAAAATTCGAAAACAAGTCTATCTCTATCAGACGATCCACATTTTTTGCAATCTACCCACCGCTTTCCCGCGCCAATAATTTCCAATTCCTTTATAATAGGATAGTTGTGACCTCTTGGTAACCAAATATTGGCATTGAACCCACAGATATTGCATTGATATTTTTTCCCTCGAAAGAAAAAATCTGGAACGATATCATAAAGACTAGCCATTGATTTTTCAAAAATAAGGTAGAAAATTCAATGTTTACTATGACTTATTTGGTGTTTATTTTAAAAGGAATATACAAAGGACAAGTGCCCACAATTGAAGTGATTGTAAAAACAACTCCTAGAGTTGCCAATAAGTAATATTGGAATCCTGAAACAGCATTGTTGAAAACCATCATTGCAAACACCAAACTAACAGCAACGCGTAAAATTCGGTCGAAATTTCCCATATTTTTAATCATGTTTATAGAATTTATGTTGGAGCAAAAATGGCGGAAACAATTTTCTATAAAAATGATATTTGTCACATTTTTAAATAAATAAAAAAGAGGCCATGTTTATGGCCTCTTTGAATGTATGATGTTAGAGTAAATTACTTGACTGCAACCAATTCAGTATCAAAAATAAGGGTTGCATTTGGAGGAATTACCCCACCTGCACCTCTTTTTCCATATCCCAATTCGGAAGGAATGATCAATTTGTATTTTGCACCAACTTTCATCAATGCAATTCCTTCATCCCAACCAGGAATGACTTGTCCAACGCCCAATTTAAATTCAATTGGTTCGTTTCTTGAATATGAATTGTCGAACTCACGACCGTCCATTAATTTACCACTATAATGTACAGAAACGGTTTTTCCAGCCACAGCTTGAGCTCCATCACCTTGTCTTTCAACTACGTACCACAATCCAGAGTTTGTTTTTTTAGCAGTTGGATAAGTAGAAGTAATCCAGTTTTCGAATTTCATAACTGCTTCTTTTTCAGCGTCAGCTAATTTAGCTTTCATTGCATTGATTAAATTTTTCATAGCTTCATCGTCGGCTTTAAACGCATTTGCGGCATCGCCTTTTCTGTAAATAGTTAATGTTTCAATGATGTCTTCTTGTTTGATTGCATTTACAACTTCTTGTCCAGTCACAACTTTTCCAAAAACGGTATGCATTCCGTCTAACCAAGGGGTTGCACCGTGAGTGATAAAGAACTGTGATCCGTTTGTACCTGGACCAGCATTAGCCATCGACAACACTCCAGGACCGTCATGTTTTAATGTAGAAACAAACTCATCTGCGAATTGATATCCAGGACCACCAGTTCCATTTCCTTGTGGATCTCCGCCCTGAATCATGAAATCAGCAATTACGCGGTGAAATTTCAAACCGTTGTAATATGGCACACCGGCATCTTTTGCGTTGTTTTTAATTTTTCCTTCTGCCAATCCTACAAAGTTGCAAACTGTTAAAGGTGTTTGATCGAAATGTAATTTAATTACAATAACGCCTTTGTTTGTTTTCATCTCAGCATACATGCCATCCGGCATTGCCGCATAGGCTGCAGGCAAAGTTTGAGTATTTTGATTTGTCATAGTTGATTTCTGTTCTTTTTTAGGTTTGTTTGCGCCCGACGCCTTTGGTGTCTTGCCTTTTTGTGCAGATGCCACCGTGAAGATTGCAAACGCTGCGATAATAGCAAAGTATTTTTTCATAAATTCAAAATTTCGTTTCTTGTTTTTTTAGGCAATTTCTGTACCACTTCTTCGTATGAGTGATCAATGAGCGAAAATACAAAATCTATTTGTAATCCATCAAGAATGACCGTGTTCCACAAAGATTTGTTTAAATGAAACCCCGGAGTAATTTGTTCATACGACTCTCTTAATTCAATTGCTTTTTCAGGATTGCATTTCAAACTAATTGATTCAAAGCTATTTATGTCGCCAATGCAAAACATTTTACCAGCAACCTTCCAAACAATCGTGCTCTCGTCGAATGGAAAGGTTTCTTCGACAAACGG
>CAZYBT010000047.1:0-18950 GCA_964645755.1 uncultured Rhizobium sp. | reverse complement strand
AACTTTCAGTACTTCTTGCAACAAAGAGTCATTCGATATTAATCAAAACCCGAACTCACCTGAAAAGGTTGATATTACGTATGTTTTCCCAAATGCAATTCAATATACTGGTTACATTATGGGTAACTATTTTCAAATTTGGGGAGGAATATGGAGTCAGTATTGGACACAAGGACCAACGGCTGGTCAATATAAATCTTGGGATCGTTATGAGCAAACGAGCACAGACATTAACAGACCTTGGTCTCAAATGTATGCCGGTGCATTGAGCGATTTCGATTATGTTCAAACTGAAGCCATGGCGCAAGGCAATAAAAACTATGCGGCGTGTGCAATGATTATGAAAGCATATTGTTTCCAATACATGACAGATGTTTGGGGCGATATTCCTTTCTCTGAAGCACTTCAAGGCGCAAATAAATTGGCTCCAAAATATGATTCACAAGCTGATATTTACAAAGGAATCGAAAAAATGTTGATTGATGCAACCAACATGATTGATTTGAATTCAGACCAACATCCAGGAGCTGAAGATGTATTGTTTGGTGGAGATATGCACCATTGGTTAGAATTGGCAAATACTTTGAGATTGAAAGTATACTTGCGTCAAGCTTACACTTCTGAGTCTGCACGTTGCAAAGACAGTGTTATGGCAATGACAACCCGTGGTGATGAATTCTTGACTGTTGATGCTACCATTGCTTACAGCGGTGCACAAGGCATGAAGAATCCTCTGAACACAACGATTTCTGCATTGGGGGATTTCAATTTATTGGGTTCTGCAACTATCATTGATTCAATGGCTTCAATGAACGATCCACGTATGTCGATTTTGTTCAAAGCTGCTTCAACTGGTACTGCGAAAGGACAATTTGTGGGATTAACACAGGGTGCTGGTCAAGATTATCCAACAACTTCATCTACAGCACACACAAACTGGTCATTGCCAGGTGCTGCAGTTGGTGGTGGACAAAACCAATCAGACGGAGCAGCTGCAAATGTTTATTTGATTACATATGCTGAAACATATTTCTTATTGGCAGAAGCTTGTGCTCGTGGTTGGGCAACTGGCGACGGTGCTGCTGAATACGATGAAGCAGTATATGGTAGTTTCAGTCAGTGGGGCTTAGCGGCAGCGGATGTAACTGCATATTTGCAGGATTCACGTGCAGCTTATCCTAATACAGGAAGTGCGGCTGATAAATTGAAGGCAATTATCACTCAAAAATGGTATTCTTTCTGCGGTTCTCAAAACATTGAATCATGGATTGAACACAGAAGAACTGGTTACCCAGATTTTTTCAAAGCAAGTGCGTCTTCTAACTTGGGTGCGGGTGTATTCCCTGCAAGATTTGTATTGCCATCTGATGAATTAACGCGAAATCCGAATGCTGGTAGTGCTGCAAAGTTAATCACAGATAAAGTTTGGTGGGATCAAAACTAATAATAACAAAAAAGATGAAAAAGAATTTTATTTATATGGCATTAATTGCCTCTCTGGCTTTTACTTCATGTACAGAAGAGCCAGCAGCGGTTTCTGAAACCGTGAAGGTTGATTATCCGGTGATTACATTAATTGGTGCGGGATATGTTTCTATTCCAGTTGGTGGTTCATTCACTGATTCTGGGGCAAATGCATTTGATGCATTTACAGGGGAAACAAAAAAGGTTGAACCGACTCAAAGTGGTGTTGACAATACAACTCCAGGAATGTACCCTATTATTTACGAAGCATCAAACAAATACGGTTTCAAAAGCCAAGCAGTTCGTTGGGTAGCAGTTACCAATGTTCCTTCAACCGAAGATATCGGAGGTAATTACAAACGTACAAATGGTTGTCCTGTTACCATTACCAAAGTTGCAAACGGAATTTACTTATGCGATAATATGGGTGGTGTACCAGGTATCCCTGAATATTTGTGGGACAATTATTTTGTTCAAATGAACGATTCAATGATTGATTATCCTGAGCAACCAGGTCCATTTGGTCCAGTTTCTTCAAAAAGTGAGAAATTAATCAAGTCTGGTTCAGACGTAACGTTGAAATGGATAGTTGTTGGTGCCGGTTTCGGAACAGCAGTGAGAACATTCAACAGACAATAATTCTAATTTTAGTAAAACTAAAAAAAGGGGCGAAAGCCCCTTTTTTGTTTTTATCTTGATATATTATTGGTTTCTACTTCATCTCATCTCTTAACCTCTCTAACTAAATCATCATTTAGGGTTTCAAACGACCATACATTCTTGGGAAAGGAATACTTTCTCTCACGTGTTTCAACTTGCATACCCATGTAACCAAACGCTCTAGCCCTAAACCGAATCCAGAATGTGGCACAGAGCCATATCTTCGAAGGTCTAAATACCATTCAAAAGCTTCCATTGGAAGTTCGTGTTCGTTGATTTTTTGGACAAGACTTTCAACATTGGTCTCACGTTCTCCGCCGCCTACGATTTCACCATAACCTTCCGGAGCTAAAACATCAACACCACGTGCAAAACGGCTGTCTTCTGGGTTGCGTTTTAGGTAGAAAGCTTTTACCTCATGAGGCCAGTCATAAACCATTACGGGTCTATCGAATAATCGCGTCAAAACCGTTTCATCGCTACCGCCAAAATCGTTTCCATATTCAAATGTTTTGGCACTATTGATCCATTGAGGAATGTTTCTGAGGTCTTCTTCAATGTCTGATTTTTCTTGCTTGAGGGTATTGATTTTATTGGTGAAGAAATTAATTTCCCCTTTCTTTAGTCCCCCAGAAGCAATTTTATTTTCTTTATCTGCAATTTCTTCATCAATGGTAACAAGTTGATTTTGTTTGTTTGCAAGTTCATCTTCGAGACTTTTGATGCTATTTACACCATTTACATCTTGTTCACCTTTGATAATTCTCACCGCTTCATCATATGTCATTCTAGGGAAAGCACCAAGAGAACTTTCAAGAACAGAAACATCTCTCCCGATGGTTTCTAATTCTGATTTACAATTGGCTAGAACATCTTTGATTACCGCTTGTAACATCCCTTCGATACAATCCATATTTTGGAAGATGTCGTAGAATGCCATTTCGGGTTCAATCATCCAAAATTCTGATAAATGACGTCGGGTTTTAGATTTTTCAGCTCTAAAGGTAGGGCCAAAAGTATAAATTCTTCCCATTGCCATAGCCATGGCTTCACCGTAAAGTTGTCCGCTTTGGCTCAAATAAGCTGGTTCGCCATAAAAATCGGTTTCAAAAAGTGTAGAGGTACCTTCACAGGCATTACCGGTAAAGATTGGGGCATCCATTTGCATGAATCCTTGTTCTTGAAAATACTTGTGGATACTAAAGATGATGGTATTTCGGATACGCATGATGGCCCATTGGCGGGTGCTGCGCAACCAAAGGTGACGCTGATCCATCAAAAATTCGATTCCGTGTTCTTTTTTAGAAATTGGATAGTTTTCAGATGTTCCAACTTCTTCAATATGAGTTACTTGAATTTCAACTCCACCAATTTGTTTTTCATCGGAGAGAACATTTCCTGTGATGATCACGCTACATTCTAAATTCAAATTTAATGCGCAATTCAAATCGTTTTCGGTTGCTGATTCGGCAGTAACTACGCATTGGCAGAAGCCTGTACCGTCCCTCAAAATAATGAAAGCGATTCCTTTTCCTTCTCTTTTGTTAGAAACCCAACCTTTTAATGTTACGGTGGTTCCAACTTTGCTTTTTAAATCTGAAATAAACGTTTGATGACTCATAAAGTTAATTTGCACAAAGATAATTCTTTTTTCTTCATGAACGCGTAACTTCGCTGAGTAAATGAGTTCCTCTGAAATCATCAAAGTATTCATTCCTTCAGGTGCTGGAGCGCCGGGATTTGCTGGAATTGTTCGTTGTTTGAAAAAAGACGAACGCATTGAAATATTCGCTGGAGACATTCAGGAAAATCCCTATGGCAAGGCATTGGTGAATCATTTTTTTGTAATGCCCGCGAGTTCTGCGGAAAATTACATAGAAAAGATTTGCGAAATCTGCGAAAAGCATTCAATCAATGTAGTTTTACCAATCACCACGAGAGAGCTCATTCCATTATCGGAGCACAAAAGCACCATTGAGTCTGTTGGTGCCAAAGTGATGGTTTCTGATTTGGAGGGACTTGAAATTGCGAATCACAAGGGGCGTTTGTTGCATCATCAGATGAAGAATGAAACACAAATACCCATTCCCGATTTCGGATTTGCGATGGGTAAGGTTGGGTTCAATGAAATAGCAAAATCTCTTTTTACGGCGCATGATAAACTTTGCTTTAAACCTGTAGAGGGTAATGGTAGCAGGGGATTTGGAATTATCACTCAAGAGGTTTCCGATGATTTTTTAACAGAAAAAGCGGGAATATTACCTTTAACTTTGAAAGAATGGAGTGCACGAATGCCCAAAGAGTTTGAGGATCTATTGATGATTTCTTCCTATTTGCCTGGAAAAGAATATAGTGTTGATTTGCTTTGTGATCATGGAAAGGTTTTGGTGTGTGTGCCAAGAACCCGCGATAAAATGATTGGCGGTATAAGTGTTGCGGGAACATTTGAAAACAATTTTACATTGAAAGCTTTTTGTTTGTCGTTGGTGAATCAATTCAACTTGCACGGACCAATTGGAATACAGTTCAAAGAAGATGCAGAAGAAATGCCGCATTTATTGGAAATAAATCCGAGACTACAGGGCACAACATCGGCTTGCGAAATGGCAGGCGTAAATATTCCGTTGATGGCGGTGAAAATGGCAATTGGTGAGGAATTGCATTTACAAGATATAAAGATTGCTTGGGGAAAGAAATTTGTTCGTTATTGGGAAGATGCCGTGATTACTGATGTGACGGCACTTTGATAGGCGTATTGAGCAAAAAAATATTTGTAGCAATGAAAATTGATATTATCTTCGCATGACTATGAGTAACGAAAAACGTAACACCAAAGGCTATTGGGCATTATGCATTGTTAGTGGTATTGCACTTACCTTAACAACCATTTTCTTACCGCAAGCATTCTGGTTAGGTCTGCCAACTTTCTTTGGTGGAATGGCTATGGCAATGGATTGGGTATAATTCCTTTCCTTTAAATTTAACGCGTCATTGACGCAACCAAACTAAAAAATTATGGCGAATCAAAATTGGTTTGATTTTGAGAAAGATATTGCTGAATTGTGTACACAGCTTGAAAAAGCGAAAGCAACGCATGATGAAGGCAAACTAGACATGACCGACATGATGTTGGCTATCGAAACCAAAATCAAAGAAGCGCAAGCAAATACCTATTCTAATTTAACGGGATGGCAGAAAGTACAAATTTCACGTCACCCCGATAGACCTTATACGTTAGATTACATTGAAAATATCTGTACAGATTTTGTAGAGCTTTTCGGTGATCGACAAGTGAAAGACGATAAAGCCATTGTTGGCGGTTTTGCTAAAATTGACGGTCAGCCAGTGATGGTTATTGGTCAACAAAAGGGTAGAAATACCAAACAACGCCAGTTCCGAAACTTTGGTATGCCAAATCCTGAGGGATATCGTAAGGCATTACGACTCATGAAATTGGCTGAAAAATTCAATGTTCCTGTTTTGACCTTGATTGACACTCCTGGTGCAAGTCCTGGATTAGAAGCTGAAGAGCGTGGTCAAGGTGAGGCGATTGCAAAGAATTTATTTGAAATGGCTACTTTAGAGGTTCCTATTGTTTGCGTGGTGATTGGTGAAGGAGCGAGTGGTGGTGCATTGGGAATAGGAGTTGGCGATAAGGTTTTGATGATGCAATATACTTGGTATAGTGTTATCAGTCCAGAAAGTTGTTCCAGTATTTTATGGCGAACTTGGGAGAAGAAAGAATTGGCAGCTGAAGCCTTAAAATTATCTTCAACTGACATGCTGAATAACAAGTTGGTTGATGGAGTGATCCAAGAACCTGTAGGTGGAGCACATCACAATCCATCAGAGGCTTACGATTTCTTAAAGCAAGCGGTTATTAAGGAATTTGCTTCTTTAAAGAAATTATCAATCGAAGAACTTGTATCGAAGCGCATCAATAAATTCTCCGAAATGGGAGTGGTTGTTGAAGCGTAATATTTAAAATTTTTATTCCATGGGAAACCGTATCCTTGAATTATTTGAAATTCAATATCCAATTATTCAGGGTGGTATGATTTGGTGCAGTGGTTGGGAGCTTGCTTCAGCGGTAAGCGAAGCTGGCGGCCTTGGTTTAATTGGATCCGGAAGTATGTACCCCGAGATATTAAGGGAACAAATACAAAAGTGCAAAGCTGCTACGGATAAACCTTTTGGTGTGAATGTCCCTCTGCTTTACCCAGATATAGAAAAGCATTTGGATATTATTGTAAATGAGGGTGTTAAAATAGTATTTACTTCGGCGGGAAATCCGGCAAAATATACTTCATGGTTGAAGAGCCATGGAATCAAAGTGGTTCATGTTGTGGCAAATTTAAAATTTGCAAAAAAATGTGAGGAAGCGGGAGTTGACGCTATTGTTGCTGAGGGATTTGAAGCCGGCGGGCACAATGGGCGTGAGGAAACCACTACCATGACGTTGATTCCATTGATAAAGAAGCATTGTTCTTTGCCGTTGATTGCTGCTGGAGGCATTGGAAATGGTGCTTCTATGGCGGCTGCACTTTGTTTGGGAGCAGAAGCTGTTCAAGTAGGAAGTCGTTTTGCCGCTACACATGAAAGCAGTGCACATGTAGCCTTCAAGAATGAGATTATTTCTGCAGGTGATGGTGCCACAGAGTTAACATTAAAAGAATTAACTCCGGTTAGGTTGCTCAAGAATGCTTTCTATCAACAAGTTCAACAAGCCTATAAAGAAAATGCCAACATCGAACAATTGCATGCTTTGCTTGGTCGCGGAAGGGCAAAAAAAGGTATGTTTGAAGGAGATTTAATGGAGGGAGAATTGGAGATTGGTCAAGTAAGTGCCTATATAGATAGTATAGTGTCGGCGAAGGAAGTGGTTGATGAATTGGTTACAGACAGCAAGAAATGTTTGGAACAAACAGTTCGTGAAATAACATTTTGATTCACAAATAGAAAATTAAATTCTCAAAACAGTATGGTTAATTTTGCAGAACAATGAGCGAACAGGAGTCTTTAAAATGGAAGGTGATTTATACTTCCAGCCGTCAGGAGAAAAAAGTTTCTGCTTATTTAGCAAAGTTTAATATTGAACATTATTTACCGATTTACCGAAGTTTAAGGTATTGGAAAGACCGAAAAAAGTGGTTAGAATTGCCATTGTTTAATGGTTATGTTTTTGTAAAACCTACAGATATACAGCGCGACGAAGTTCTTCGCATTCCTGGGGTAGTCAAATACATTCGTCACAATGCATCCGACGCCATCATCCCTGAGCAACAATTAAACATCATTAAAGAATTTATTGAATTGGGTTATTCTGTGAGTCAATATGACGAAACGGAAAATTTGGAGATTGGGGATGTTGCTGAAATTATGGAAGGTCCTTTGAAGGGACATGAGGCTGAGGTATCGAAATTAGGTGAGGATACTTATCTTTTGGTAACAATTGAAGCAATGAATCAAAGTTTTAAAGTTAAATTGCCGAAGGAAATATTAAAATTGCGTCGTAAAAAACCAAAAGAAGAATTCAAACCACTATGGTAGGAGATAAAATTTTGTTATTGTCGCCACACACCGACGATGGAGAGTTGGGTTGTGGTGCCACTGTTTCTAAGTTAATTCGACAAGGAAAGCAGGTATATTACGCGGCATTTAGTGCATGTGAGCAAAGTGTTTTGCCAAATTTCCCTAAAGACATTTTGATCAGTGAGGTCAAGGCGGCTACTTCAACTTTGGGAATTCCTGCTGAAAATTTAAAGTTGTTTCGCTACGATGTGCGTACTTTTAATTATCATAGGCAGTCAATTTTGGATGATTTGATTCAGTTAAGGGAGGAAATTCAACCGGATACTGTGCTTATTCCTAGTGTATCGGATATTCACCAAGATCATAAAACCATGGCGGAAGAGGCGTTGAGGGCATTTAAATTTATGAATGTATTTTCGTATGAATTGCCATGGAACAACTTGAATTTCAATACATGTGCTTTTGAAGTAGTTGAGGAGCAGGATGCTTTGTGTAAAGTAAATGCTTTGGCGCAATATAAAAGTCAGGCACACAGACCATATGCCAATGAAGAATTTTTACGTTCTCAGTTGAGAATGAGGGGTGTTCAAGTGGCACAGCGATATGCGGAGGTTTTTGAAGTGGTGCGTTTGGTGATGAAATAGTTGCATTTTCTGCAAATCTTTTTCGTTAATTGAGATTTAGTACTAAATTCGCCCTTAATGGTTATTTCACAGATAATTTTTGCTGTATTTCTTCTTGTAGGAATTTACTTTTTCTCTAAGAGTGTTGGTGTTGTAAGACGCAATATTTTGTTGGGTAAAGACGTTGATTTAAGTGATCAACCTGCTGCGCGTTGGAAACAAATGTTGTGGGTAGCTATGGGTCAAAGCAAGATGGGAAAACGTCCGGTTGCGGCATTTTTTCATTTGTTGGTATATCTGGGTTTTGTATTGATTAACATTGAAGTCATGGAAATCATGATTGATGGTTTGTTCGGAACGTATCGTTTTTTTGCGCATTATTTGGGTTCAATTTATGATATAGCCATTGGTTTTTTTGAAATTTTAGCATTTGGTGTTTTGGTGGCATGTGTGGTATTTTTAACACGTCGTTTTGTAACCAAAGTTCCACGTTTGAATATGCCAGAACTTAAAGGTTGGCCAATCAAAGATGCAACCTTTATCTTGTTGGTAGAGATAGTGTTGATGGCCGCATTGCTGAAAATGAATGCTGCAGAACAAGTGTTGCAAAGCAGAGGGGTTATGTTAAAACATGGTTCTTTCCCTATTAGTCAGTTTTTGGTTCCATTTTTTGAGGGATTTTCGAATGCAACATTGCATTTCATGGAAAGATCGGCATGGTGGTTTCATTTTGTTGGAATCCTATTGTTTTTGAATTACATACCTTTTAGCAAACATTGGCATATCATCATGAGTTTTCCCAATGTTTACTTTAGTTCATTGAATCCAAAAGGACAATTTTCCAACATGTCTTCTGTAACAACGGAAGTAAAATTAATGATGGATCCTTCGGCGCAGCCACCTGAGGGGTATGAAGCACCGTTGGGATTTGGGGTGAGAGATGTTCAAGATCTCACATGGAAAAACTTGATGGATGCATATTCATGCACTGAGTGTGGTAGATGCACCAGTGTTTGTCCCGCAAACATCACCGGTAAGAAATTGAGTCCAAGAAAAATCATGATGGATACTCGAGATCGGTTAGAAGAGGTTGGAAGGGCAATTGATGCGGCTAAAAAATCGGGTAGTCCAATTGAGGGACGAGTAGAAGACGGTAAAGATTTGCATTCATATATCAGTGCCGAGGAGTTATGGGCTTGCACAACATGTAATGCATGCGCTGAGGCTTGTCCGATCAATATTAACCCGGTAGACATTATTTATCAAATGCGTCAATTTAAGGTGATGGAACAAAGTGCTGCGCCAAGTGAATTGAATGGAATGTTCACCAACATGGAAAATAACGGGGCTCCATGGCAATTTAACCAACAAGATAAGGGCAATTGGGCGATGGAATCATAGGAAAATATTTGCATAAAGTGCAAATAATGTTCTGAAAGTTTGTCGAATTCCGTAATAACTGCAATTATTTACTGATAAATGTTTCTTATCTTTGAGGTCTCATGAGCAGTTTTTTAAATAATATGTTAATTTTAGGTATGGGTACCGGAGAAATTGTTGTAGTAGCATTAATTTTATTATTGTTATTTGGCGGCAAGAAAATTCCTGAATTGATGCGTGGCTTAGGACGAGGAGTACGTGAATTCAATGATGCAAAGAGTGGCATCAAGAATGAAATTCAAAAAGGAATGAACGAAGAACAAAACCCAGAATCGAAAAATTGAAAACATACAATCGCATTTCCGAAATTCGATTAGATATTGAAGCGGGTGCGGTGTCGTGTGTCCAGCTTGTACAAAGTTACCTTCAAAACATTGAGGGTAAAAAGCATTTAAATGCTTTTTTGGAAGTTTGGGCAGAAGAGGCATTGTTACGCGCCGCTGAAATCGACGAAAAGTTTAAGCAAGGCACCGCTGGTCGTTTGGCAGGGGTTGTGATTGCGTTAAAAGACGTATTGGCTTATAAAAATCATAAGGTTAGTTCGTCGTCAAAAATATTAGAAGGATTTGAATCTCTTTACAACGCAACAGTTGTAGAAAGGTTGCTGTCTGAAGATGCAATTTTCATTGGTAGAACCAATTGCGACGAGTTTGCAATGGGGGCATCAAACGAAAATAGCGCTTATGGGCCGGTTAGAAACGCCGCAGATGAAAGTCGCGTACCTGGTGGATCTTCGGGTGGCAGCGCTGTTGCGGTTCAGTCAAATATGTGTCATTGTGCTTTGGGCACTGATACTGGTGGTTCTATCCGTCAACCAAGTGCATTTACAGGTATTTATGGTTTAAAACCAACCTACGGTTTGATATCTCGATGGGGTTTACTTGCTTACGCGTCGAGCTTTGATCAAGTAGGACCGATGACTAAGAGTTTAGAGGACAATATGTTGCTAACGGAAATAATGTCGGGGATGGACAATCACGATGCTACTATGTTGCAACAAGGTTCTGTGAAATTTGCTCAGCCAATGTCCCCCCAAAAAGCCAGGTTTGCGGTCATGAACGAAGCCATTCATCACCCTGGAGTTGATGCTGAGGTTCGTGAAAACTTCCAAAGATTGTTAGATAAATTGGTTTCTGAGGGACATGAGGTTACATTTTTTGATTTTCCATTATTGGAGCAAATGGTTCCTACATACTATGTATTAACAACAGCAGAAGCGAGCAGTAATTTGTCTCGTTACACTGGAATGTTATACGGAAAGCGGAGTGAAAATGCCCATGATTTAGAATCGACTTACGTGATGAGTAGAACTGAGGGCTTTGGCACTGAGGTAAAGCGGAGAATTATGTTGGGAACGTTTGTATTGTCGAGCGATCAATATGACGCCTATTACAATAAGGCTCAGAAGGTAAGGCGCGTCATACAAGATCAAACGAATGCTGTTTTGGCAAATGCTGATGCTATTTTGATTCCCACAACCAGTACGCCTGCATTTGAGTTGGGCGAAAAGAGTAAGGATCCAATTGCCATGTATTTAGCAGATTTATTTACAGTTCAGGCTAATTTGGCGGGGAATCCAGCCATTTCTCTTCCTTTGTTTGAAACAGAGAAGGGATTACCGATTGGCATTCAGCTAATGGGAAAATCGTTTCAGGAGCAAGAATTGTTTAACCTATCGCAGCTGTTGATAGAAACATGCAAGTCATGAAATTGAGTTTGAAATTTTTATTACTAGCTTCGTTGGTATGGAGTGGATTGGGTGCGCAGTCTGTAAAAGTAGAAAAGGAAATCAAGAAATTAGAAACCAGAGGGTTGCCCTACTTTTATAATGCTGAGATAGAGCAATATACACAGGATTGGTTATTGAATGAAAACGGAGGAACGTCAATTGTTTTGGGTCGATATAAATATTACACCCAACAGATAGACGTAGTGAGGAGGAAGTTAGATTTACCTTGGTTTGTGTCTATATTACCTGCAGCAAACACGGGTTGCGAACCACGCTTTAAGGATGAAACGGGAACAGCTGGAATGTGGCCGTTATCGTATTTGATGGCAAAGAAATACGGTCTAAAGCAGTTGGCATTGTATGATGAGCGAAGAGACCCACAAGCTTCCACAGTTGCAGCGTGCAAATATTTAAAAGATTTATATAAAATTTATGGGGATTGGTTGAAGGTGATTACAGCCTTTCGGATTGGTCCAGCCCGATTAAATCAGGTAATTCACGAAGCTGGAACATTGAATTTCAATGAGATATATGAATTTTTGGAACCTGAAGAACGAATTCCGGTAATTCAATTTTATGCTGCTGCTGTTGCATTAACGTATAGTCAGGAATCTGGAATGATTGGTGAAGTTGCCTTTTCGCAGGTTGAAACAGACACGGTGAGTTCGGTGAATACAATTGTACCGGTTAAATTGATACAAGATCATTTCAATGTGAATGTCATAGAATTTAGAAACTTAAATCCCTCATTAAAAGCTGATTATATTCCGTATTTGGGCAAGCCATTTGTTTTCAAATTACCAAAGAAAGCGGCGAAAAGTTTCAGAATGAAAAAAGATTCTGTGATGTATTGGATTACAGATAAGGCCATTGAACCTATTGTTTATGATACGTTATTGGAGGTTTTAGAAAATAACGACACCGTAACGATTATCAAGTCTAAGGATGAATTGGAAGATGATAATCATTCGGTGATTCCAAAGGTTCATTCGCAAAAAAAAGTATGGGTTTCATATAAAATTAAAAAGGGAGATGCTCTTTTTACATTGACAGATATTTTTGATTGTTCCGCAGATCAGCTTAGATCTTGGAACCGAGTAAGGGGAAATTATCTTGCGGTTGGAAAAACGTTGAAGTTTTACGTGTTAGCAGAGAAGAAGTCTTTTTACCTAAATTTGAATCGGCTTAGTTTACCTGAAAAACGTAAAGTTGCCGAACAAGATTAATGAAGAAATTTGCCTTATTATGGACGTTGTTGATAACTGTGATTTCGGTATCAGCACAGATGGTGGCTAAACCGAAACCTTTTGTGGTTCATGCTATTGATGAAACGATTAAGATAGATGGACAATTAACCGAAAAGGTTTGGTCTAATTTGCGTCACCACAAAAACGAGCATGTTTTTATTCAACATTATCCTTATGATACGTCACAATCATTGACAAAAACGAGCTTTGAATTGGCGCACAACGACAAGTTTTTGTATGCCGCATTTCTTTGTGAGAACAAAAATGGAAGTTTGCCTTTTGTGGTTCAGAGTTTAAAGAGAGATTTTAGTGTATTAACAAATGATGCAGTAGTTTTATCAATTTCTCCATTTTTAGATGGGCAAAATGGTTTTTCATTTGGGGTAACACCACACAATGCCCAAAGGGAGGGAGCCATAGAAAATGGTGGAACCATGGGGGTAACAACGGCTTGGGATCAAGTTTGGTATAGTGAAACAAAGATTTCGGACAGTTTTTGGGTGGCTGAAATGGCCATTCCATTTTCGAGTATTCGGTATACGAAGGGTTCAAAATATTGGAGTTTCAACATTGCGAGAATTGATTATCGAAACAATGAAATTAGCAACTATGTAAAAGTGCCGCGAAACTTTAACATTAGTTCTTTGGTTTTTACAGATTCTATGGTTTGGGAAAAGCCAATAGAATCGAAATCCAAGAACTTTGTTTTGATTCCTTACATCAGTGGTAATTCTGTTTCTGAAAGGCCGGGAATTGATTTCAAGCATTCGCCTAAAGTTGGGATAGATATGAAGGTAGGAATTACCTCTAGTTTGAATTTAGACATCACTACAAACCCAGATTTTGCCAATGTTGATGTAGATGTGCAACAACTTAATTTAACAAGATATAGTTTGTATTTCCCGGAGAGAAGGCAATTTTTCATCGAAAATAGTGATTTGTTTGCGAACTTTGGATTTAGACAAATTAGACCTTTTTTTTCTCGGAGAATAGGGCTTGATGGTCGATATTCTGCAGGAAATATTCCAATTTTGTACGGTGTAAGAATTTCGGGTAAATATGGCAATGGCTTGAGGCTAGGCGCCATGAATTTAACCACAGACGAAGTTTTTACCAACGACGGTAAGAAAATAAGAGGGGTGAATTACTCGGTTTTTGCATTGCAGAAAAAGGTATTTTCATCGTCAACTGTGGGTATGATTTTTGTGCATGATCAAATTTTGGGTCAAAAGTTTGCGGAGCAAGGTGAACTAAGCAACAAAGCAGATTATAACAGTGTTTTGGGATTGGAATACAATTTGCTTACGAAGGGAAACACTTGGTTGGGTAAGGGTTTTTTGATGAAGTCGTTTTATCCGGGGTTGAAAAATTCAATGGGTTATTCTCATGCAACCTGGTTGATGAGAAAAACACTGAATTGGATGTTCATGTGGAATCATGAGTATGTGAGTAAGCACTTCAAAGCCAGGACGGGTTTTGTTCCTAGGGTAGATAATTTTGATCCAGTTTCTGGCACAATCAAAAAATTTGATTATTGGAGGTTGGAGCCGGAGTTGAAGTACACATATTATCCTAAAAATAGCGATTTGCTGAACAATGTTTCGGTAATGGTGTATAATTCGAGTTATTACGACAGTATGTTTTCGCCTACAGAAGCAAATTCTGAATTGGGTTTTGACATTAATTTCCAAAATAGTGCCATCATTCATACAAGCATAGACCATGAGTATTACCGTTTATTTTTACCTTTTGCACCAGTTGATATGCCGGGTGGAGGTTATTTTACAGGTCAATATAATTGGTTTAATTGGCATACAGAATTTACATCAAATACGAGAAAGCCTTTATCTGGTTCTATTGAATTCACAACAGGTAAATATTTCATTGGAAATAAAAATGAATTCAATGCTACTTTAAATTACCGCATTCCGGGATTGGGTAAAAAGCGTTTACCACGTTGGTTTGTATCTTCGAATTTTCAAAGAATCAGAATTGATTTGAGGGACAGTGGTCTGTACAACATTGATTTGTTAGGATTGAAAATTGAGCATAGTTTAAATACAACCATGTATTTAACTGGTTACTGGCAGTTGAATGCACAAAACAAGTTGATGAACATGAACATTCGTTTTCAGTGGAGGTACAGACCTATGAGCGATATTTTCATTGTATTCTCGCAAAATTGGAATCGGTACAACTTGACACCAAAAGAACAAACGGAATTGTGGTTCACCAAGGGAAGAAGTATAGCCGCAAAACTGGTTTATTGGTTTTAACCAAAGAAAATTTCTTTTTATCTAATTTTTAATTCAATTTTCAATTTTCCATTTACTTTTGAAATAAAAATTTATTGATACGATTATGATTAGAAACCACGAAATCGATTACTACATTCACGGTGAGGAAATGCAATGTGTTGAAATTGAGTTAGATCCTCAAGAAACGGTGATTGCTGAGAGCGGAAGCTTCATGTTTATGGACAATGGCATCGAAATGCATACCATTTTTGGTGATGGTAGTTCTCAGAACTCTGGTGGTTTTTTTGATAAATTGATGGGAGCTGGGAAGCGACTTTTAGTTGGAGAGAGTTTGTTCATGACTGCCTTTACGAATTCCGGATATGGAAAACAAAAGGTAGCATTTGCCGCTCCTTATGCAGGGAAAATAGTGCCTTTAGATTTATCTCGTTTGGGAAATAAAGTGATTTGTCAAAAGGATGCATTTTTGTGCGCTGCTAAAGGTGTGAGTGTTGGTATCGAGTTTCAGCGCAAGCTTGGAACTGGATTGTTTGGTGGAGAAGGTTTTATCATGGAAAAATTGGAAGGTGATGGAATGGCATTTGTGCATGCTGGAGGTTATATTATCGAAAGAGAATTGGCTGCGGGAGAAACCTTAAGGGTAGATACGGGTTGTATTGTTGCATTTACAGCGAGTGTAGATTATGATATACAGATGGTTCGGGGGATTAAAAATGCAATTTTTGGTGGTGAAGGTTTGTTCTTTGCTGTATTGAGAGGACCGGGTAAGGTGTGGTTGCAGAGTTTGCCAGTTAGTCGCTTGGCAAGCCGTATTTTAAGTTATGCTCAACCAGGCGGAAGAAAAGAGGAAGGTAGTATTTTAGGTGGCCTTGGAAATTTCCTAGACGGCGACGGATTTTAGAATTTACATTTCTCGATTTTTTCGGATAAATTTGTAATTCAAATCAAACAATTTCTTTATGTTGCGAATTACAATTCTCTTATTTTCTTTTATCTTTTGTAAAAGTGTTTTTTCACAAGTGGGTATTGGTACAAATAGTCCCAATGCTTCGGCAATTTTAGATTTAAGTAGTACTTCTAAAGGGTTTTTGCCCCCTCGAATGTCGGAAGCTGAGAAAAATGCTATTGTGAGTCCTGTGGCTGGTTTAATGATTTATCAAGTAAACAATTCACCAGGTTTGTATTATTACACCGGATCAGCATGGACAGGGCCATTGACGGTGAGTGATTTGAGTGGGTATTTGAAAGCGGATGGTAGTGTAACTGCAACCGGAAGTTTAAACATGGGTGGTCAAAAAATTGTAAATGTAGCAACACCTACTGCGTCTGGTGACGCTGCGAATAAGAGTTATGTAGATGGATTAAGTGGAGGTTTGAGTTGGAAAGAATCCGTTGTAAACTTAGTTTCTTCAGCGCCATCCTCTCCTACAACAGGTAGCAGATATATTCTCACAGCATCTTGGGGTGGAGGGTCTGCAAATCAAATAGCCACATATAGTGGATCTGCATGGTCTTTTTCAACTCCTTCGAACCGGGATGCGGTTTTTGCAACTGTTCCGTCTAATGGGTATGTTTACAATGGTACAACTTGGAATCAGTTCAATAGCAGTACAACATATACCTTTGGTACAGGGTTAACAAACACATCAAACACCATTACTTTAGCAACTTCAGGAGTGGCAACATCTCATATTGCCGATGGCGCGGTTACGGCCACTAAACTAAGTTCAATGGGAGCCACAAATGGTCAAATATTGAGATACAATGGCACTGCATGGGCTCCAGCCACTTCAACCGCCGGCACGGTAACAAGCGTTTCTGTGGGCAGTGGCTTGTCGGTTTCAAATGCCACTACAACACCTACAATTTCATTAACCACTGTTCCTGTGGCAAATGGGGGAACTGGATCCACAAACGGATCGATAACGGGAACGGGTGCACTCACTTTTGCGGCTGGTGGGACCAATCAAAATGTTACATTAACCCCAAGTGGGACAGGATATACGCTACTGAATGGAAAAGTGGGACTTGGAACTTCTACCCCTGCAACATCTCTACATATTCAAAATTCAAATGCTTATGGGGGTTCAGACAATCCTGGTTCTAATTCTGCACCAACAGTATACCTATACAACGCCAACAATAGCTCTTCGAGTGCTCATGCGGTTACTTCTATTCGAACTGCCGGTGCTTCGAGCGGAAATCCATTTATTTCATGGGACATAAACGGGGTTAAAGGGTATAGCATGGGAATTTCAAATGCCACTGATCAATTAATCATTAATTCAAAATGGGATTTTGTTACAGGCACGGCAGCGAATAACATGATGATTTTCAATGAAACAGGTCAAACTCGGGTGATTATTCCGAGTGATGCAGGTGGATATAACTCAAGTTGGCCTACTGGATGGGGCGGAGGATTGGGAACTTACGATATGACGCTATCGGGTATTTATTATACTACCATGGTGGCGAGATCTGATAGAAGGCTTAAAAATACCATTAAACCAATTTCAGTTGCAGAAGCCAATCAACTTTTATCGTTACAGCCAGTCACGTATTATTGGAACAAAGGAGTTTGCGATGATCATTCCCTTCAATACGGTTTTATTGCTCAAGAAGTGGAAAAGATATTCCCTGATATGGTATCTACAGCCACAGATGAAATGCAAACCAAATCTGTGAATTATCAATCGTTTCATGCGCTTACAGTGAAAAAGATTCAGGAACAGGACATTGAAATTCAACAGCTCAAAAAGACCTTAGAAACCAGACAACAACAAATTAATGAGTTGAAAGGATTAATCAATGAATTCATTCAAAAATAACACGAGCATGAAGATGTTTAAGTTTTGGTTGTTGCATTTAATTATAGTTTTAAAATCGCTTGACTTACAGGCACAGACTGCTATTGGCGTTGAATCTGCTGAAGGTTCTGCGCGTTTAGAATTGAGTAGTTCAAATAAAGGCTTTCTGATGCCCAGAATGACTCAAACTCAAAAAAACTCAATTTTAAGTCCAACCGCAGGATTGCTTATTTTCCAAACAGACAACACCACTGGTTTTTATTATTATACGGGAAGTGTTTGGACGGGTCCACTCACATCAACGGAAGTAGATGGCTTGATAAAATCGAACGGAATTTCTGTTTTTTCGGCAAGTTTAAACTTGGGAAGTAATAAAATATCAAATGTAGGAGAACCTTCGAATGCAAATGATTTAGCAACAAAGGCATATACCGATGGGCTTAGTGGTGGTTTGGTTTGGCGAGAGTCGGTTTTAAACTTGGTTTCTTCGGCACCATCGACTCCAAGTTCGGGCGATCGATATATATTGAGTGCTTCTTGGGGTGGTGGAACAGTTGGACAAATAGCCACATACAGTGGAAGTAATTGGAGTTTTAGTTCGCCTTCTGCAAAAGATGCTGTCTTTGTAACGATTCCTTCAAATGGATATGTTTATAATGGATCGCAATGGTTAGAATTTAATAGTGGTACCATATATTCCTTCACTGGAGGATTAACCAATTCAGGGAATTCAATTTCCTTGTCGGCGCAAGGGGTTCAAACCAATCATATTGCAAATAATGCTATCACTGCGTCTAAATTGAACAATATGAGTGCTTCTAACGGTCAACTTTTGGTTTACAATGGAACTGCTTGGGCTGCCTCGAGTGCAAATTCAGGAACAGTAACTTCAATTTCAGGAGGCACTGGAATCACTGTTAGCAATGGAAGTACTACCCCAACAGTCAACATTGGCACTGTAGGATTATCAACTGGTGGCACAAATTCCAATACAGGTTCAATCACAGGTACTTCGGCGTTGGCCTTTGCAGCTGGTGGTACAAATAATACGGTTACAATGACTCCTTCAGGCTCTGGTTACACCATATTGAATGGTAAAGTTGGATTGGGTGTTTCTTCGCCAACGACACGTTTGCATATTCAAAATAGCAATACCTATTCAGGTAACCCGTCTTCTAACGATGTTCCAA
>CAZYBT010000046.1:0-19066 GCA_964645755.1 uncultured Rhizobium sp. | reverse complement strand
GTTAAACTATGACGTCCACGCTTACGGCGGGCAGCCAACACGCGGCGGCCATTAGCTGTTGCCATACGCTCACGGAAACCGTGTCTGTTTTTACGTTTTCTATTTGATGGTTGATACGTGCGTTTAGTCATGATATTTCAATTTTTAGGGCTGCAAAGATAACGGATATATTTTTTAGATGCAAGAGAGTTTGGAAGAATATTCAAATAAAGTTCAGATATTTGTGTCATGGAAACTCCTAATCCCAACATCTATCAAGAAAATATCTCGGGCTTAAAATGGGGTTTATACCTCTCCCCCATAGCTATTCTGCCATTGTTGGTCGACTATTTTAATCACAATTTAAACTCCGAAACAATTCTCGCATCTGTTTTATTGTTCCTCATTTTTATTTCCATTGGAGCTTTGATGAACTTGCAATGGAAAATCGATGAATCGCATTTTTCATACAAAATGCGTCCTTTTCATTTCAAATGGCACCATATTCCGTTGAAAGAAATAGAAAAAATAGAAGTACTTACAATCAATCCTCTAAAGGAATTTGGAGGCTGGGGATATCGCTTCGGGAAACTCGGAAAAGCATATACAATCTCGGGAAAGAAAATCATTCACATCGTCACCAAATCACAACAAATGTTAAATTTCAGCGTTATAAATCATGTAAAAACAGAAAAAGTTATTTCCATTTTTCTGAGGAACATCCAATAAGGAACTATTTGAACAATAATTGCGTCTATATCATTGATTATCATTTTTACATAAATTCAAAGTCAATCTATCACTTCAACATATGAAGCATCCGAAATTTCCTCACCTAATAAATTTAAAAATCATTGTATTGGTATGGATTGTATTTTCGGGTTGTGTTGATTTGATGGCTCAAAACAAAGGATTCAGACTCACGTACAATGCCAAAAGATTGGGCGACAGTTGCTTTCAGTTGACAAATGCAACCACTTTTAAAAATGGTGCCATTTGGTCTCAAAATCGTATCGACCTCAATCAAAACTTTCGCATCTATGCAAAACTCAACTTCGGAACAAACTCCTCTGGCGGGGCCGATGGAATTGGCTTTGTGATTCAATATCTTGGATCAAATTTAGGTTCTGCTGGTGAAGGAATTGGCTTCGGAGGGATATCGCCTTCGTTGGGAATTGAATTTGATACTTACGAAAATCCCTACGACCCAAGTTACGATCATATTGCGTTAATCAAGAATGGAAATTCTCAACACGTAACAAGTCCTTCCAATACCCTAAAGGGCCCCAATATCCCTCTCAAAACAAACGGGGCTACCGTAAAAGACGGGAATTACTACCCTGTTGCTATTCTGTGGGATGCAAAAACAAAAACCTTGATTTGCAAATTCAATGGCGTTCAAAAAATAAGCCATAACATTGACCTTCAAAAAGATATATTTAAAGACTCACAATATGTTTATTGGGGATTCACCGCGGCAACGGGTGGTTACACAAACAACCACTACGTATGCATCGATTCATTTTTTGTTTCCTATGAGAATGAGTGCAATTTAACTTTCAAAAATAAAACTTCACCAATTTACATTTGCGGCCCTACTACAGATACGCTGAGTTTCAAGGTGGATGATCTGCCAAATATTTATTCTAAAATAACATGGTCAACTGGCGATACCACTAAAAAAATTGTAAAGCTCATCAATCAAACCAACAACAAGTTTTGGGCCAAAATCACCAATAAATATGGCAGTTGTTCTGATACCATTAAATTCAATTTTGTACAACCTACTCTGACAATAGACTCTCAGTTTAATTTTGAATGCATTGCAACTACCAAAAAAGTGGTTGTGCCAGGGAATTGGTCATCAATACTATGGAGCGACAACACCACTTCTGCCACAAAAATATTGAATACAGCCGGAAAATACTGGGTTGAAGGAACCGATAAATACAAATGCAAAGCCCGAGATACCTTTGATTACATTGTAAGACCCGATACCTTAAAAATTCTGAATACACAATTTGCACATCCAAAATGTTTTGGTGACAACAATGGCTTTGCCGAAATTCTCAGAACCAATCGCCCTACAGGTTCAACCTTGAACTATAAATGGACACCAACAGCAAGTAATGTGAGCAAAATTGCATCGCTTAAATCTGGAAATTACCGTTGTATCGTAACAGATTTAAAAGGTTGTGCCGACAGTGTGAGTTTCAAACTCATTGATCCTACACAAGCTAAAATATCCCTCAAAAACAAAAAAGATGTATTGTGTTTTGGTGATAAAAATGGGCAGTTTGAAGTTACAGGGAGCAATGGCAAAAGCCCATATTCGTATTCAATTAATGGGAATCCTTATCAATTGTCAGGGGTCTATAGTATCGTTGCTCCGGGAACTCACAACGTAACATTGAGAGATTCGTCTGGGTGCACCGATAGTATCACCATTGGCATTAATGAACCAGATTCTATCAATTTGGAAATCACAGGATTCCAAGGAGATTGTTTTGGTGATTCAAAAGGAAAGATTGAAGCACTTGCATCAGGTGGTACAAAAATTTATTCTTGGTCACCAAAACCAAGCATCGTTACACCAATAACAGTTACAGGTATCTATGGCGAAAAAATGGATTTAATCAACTTGCCTTCAGGGAATTATGTAATTACAGTGACCGATGCAAACGGCTGTAAAAAAAGTAGAAGTCAATTTATTTCGCCAAAAGAAAACATCGACATTTTAATAGACACCAGCATAAAATTCAATGTAGCTGAAAGTACCAAATTGAGAGCTTATATTACCCCTCCAGGTAACTACAAATACAATTGGACCCCAGAAAAAATCTTTGGTTCTCAAAAAAACGATTCAACACCGATTGTAAAATTATATGATAGAACCTTCATTCAACTCACTGTATTGAATGAAAATAATTGTAGTAAAAGTATCAATTTCGAAGTCAAGGTAGTCGTTCCTCCTCTCTATTTCTGGTTTCCAACGGCATTTACGCCAAATGAATCTGGCTTAAACGACGGATATGCCCCTGTTGGAAATTTTGACTGGGCAGATTTTCAAATTTATAACCGCTGGGGAGAAAAAATATTTCAGTCAACCCGACAAATTCAACATTGGGATGGCACCTACATGGGAAAACCTTGCCAAGAAGGCGTATACATTATCACAGCTCGATTAAAATACGAACGCTTTGAACAGAAGCGCGATGGCAGAAGCAGTTTTACATTGCTCCGTTAAATTTCCGCGTTTTTTGCAAATAAATGTCCCCCGCTTTGCGAATCTTTTTGCGTATTTTTGCAGTAAATGTCGAAAATCACCATCACTGCTGCCCTTCCCTATGCAAATGGACCTGTTCATATTGGTCACCTAGCTGGGGTATATATTCCTGCTGATATTTATGCGCGCTACTCTCGTTTAACCGGTGAAGAGTGTTTATTTATTTGCGGTAGCGATGAACATGGCGTTCCCATTACATTAAGGGCAAAAAAAGAAGGCATTACGCCGCAGGATGTTGTAGATCGTTATCACAAAATCATTGGTGATTCATTCCGTGATTTGGGAATAACCTTCGACATTTACAGCCGCACGAGTTCAAAAACACATAGAGAATTATCTCAAGATTTCTTTAAAAATCTATTGGATAAAGGAGCATTCAGAGAAATTATCTCTGAACAATATTTTGATGAACAAGCGCAACAATTCTTGGCCGATCGATATATTACAGGAACCTGCCCAAAATGTAGTAACGACAATGCCTATGGTGATCAATGCGAAAAATGTGGTTCAACTTTAAGTCCCTCAGAATTAATCAATCCCAAATCTGCACTCAGCGGTTCAATTCCAGTGCTGAGAGAAACCAAAAATTGGTATTTACCATTGGATGAAATCCAAAACAATTTTTTAAATGAATTTATCCATTCAAAAACACAATGGAAATCCAATGTTGCCGGTCAATGTAAGAGTTGGTTAAACGATGGATTGCGTGAACGCGCGATGACACGTGATTTGGACTGGGGAATTCCTGTTCCGGTTGAAGGCGCCAATGGCAAAGTTCTCTACGTATGGTTCGAAGCGCCAATTGGATATATTTCTGCCACCAAGGAATTGCGCCCGAATGATTGGGAAAGTTGGTGGACGGGCGACACTAAGTTGGTTCATTTCATTGGAAAAGACAATATTGTATTCCATTGTATCATTTTCCCGGCAATGCTCCATTTAAGAGGTGATCATTATGTGGTTCCAACGGATGTTCCTGCCAATGAATTTTTAAACTTGGAGGGACAAAAAATTTCAACTTCAAGGAATTGGGCTGTATGGCTCAATGAATACCTTGTTGATTTACCGAATAGGCAAGATGAACTGCGCTATGTATTAACATCGATTGCACCGGAAACCAAAGACAGCGAATTTACTTGGAAGGATTATCAAACCAGAGTAAACAGTGAATTGGTTGGAATCTATGGCAATTTTGCCAACCGAGTTTTGGTGTTGATTCATAAATATTACAACGGAAATATTCCCTTAAAAACCCATCAATTCAACACCACAGAACTTTGCGATCAATACATTAAGCCAGTTTCAAAGCTGGTTTCAGAATATAAATTTAGAGACGCGCAATTCGGGTTGATGGAATTGGCACGTTTTGGAAATAAATTTCTAGCAGATAAAGAACCTTGGAAACTCATTAAAACTGATGAAGTCGCTGCTGCAGAAGTTTTACAATTTGCCTGTGAAATATTGCTCAATTTGGCCAATTTGTCTGAAATTTTCCTCCCTAACACAACTATAAATTTACTATCGCAACTCAATATTCAAATTTCCGATGAAATAAAAAAAGATTTTTGGTTAGGAAATTGTTGGTTAGAAATCCCAGAAAATCATTGCATCAATTCGGCATCGTTACTGTTCCAAAAAATCGAAGACGATGTGATTGAATTGCAAATCAATAAATTGAAAGCATCTCAAACGCTTAATGAGGCAAGTCATGCTGCTAAAAATGAGGCGGTAACCATAGCGGAACGAGAATTGGAAACAAAAGGTGAAATTCAATATGACGACTTCGCGAAGCTTGACTTACGCGTTGCCAAAGTTTTAACTTGCGAAAAGGTGGAAAAAGCCGACAAATTGCTCAAATTAACGTTAGAAGTAGGATCAGAAACCCGCACGGTAGTTTCTGGAATTGCGTTACATTTTACACCAGAAGAAGTAATAGGAAAGCAAGTGTTATATCTCTCCAATTTAGCACCCCGAAAAATGAGAGGCATTGAAAGTCAAGGAATGATTTTGATGGCTGAAAACAGCGACGGGAAACTTTATTTTATGCAACCCTCCGCTGAAATTAACAGTGGCAGTGGAGTTTCATAAAATACAAGATCGAATTAGGGTTTAAGATTTAAATATTCCTCTACTTTGTTCTTGTAGTAAGGCGATAGATTTGGCGGAGATTTTCTGAGCATCTCTTTCTCTTGAAGTTTCTTTTTATTTCTTTCTATGACTTCTAAAGGTATCACTGCTGGCATTTGGTCTCCCTTGTTGGATTTCCGTTGCTCATCATCGCCTTGTTTCATTTGTGCCTTTTCATGCTCGAGTAAACGCGTTAATATTTCTTTATGCCTTTGTATGGTCTTTGGTTCTAGCTTTCCATTGACGATGTCACGTTCTTGTTGCTCCATCATTTTCTCAGCCTCCGCTAATTTTTGAGCGTCGGAAACATTACCCTCTTTGAGTGCATTTTTCTTAAGTTCTGCAATTTGTCGGCGAAGCGCCTCTTGCATCAAGGCCATTTGTGCAAGTTCTTTGCTTAGTTCGCTACTGTTACCATCCTTACCGCCTTCTCCTTGCTGACCTTCTTTATTCCCACCAGGTTGATTTTGAGGATCGCCCTGTTGTCCATCTTTACCCTTTCCTGACTTTTGATCGTTCTTCCCTTGTCCTTTCCCCTTCCCTTCAGCTTGCATTTTTTGCAACATTTCGCCGAGTTCTTTCTGAGCTTCCGACAATTTACCACCTTTTTTAGGCTTGCCTTTTCCTGATTGCCCACTGCTGTTGGGGTTGTTACAACTTTTATTGCTGTTAGATTTAGAATTTTTATTCGACGACATTTTTTGATTCATGTCTTTCAAACTTTCCATGAGCATAACCGCCAAGTTGTTGTAACCTGTCATAACATATTGACCATGCATAGCGGCCTTTCCAACATTTCTCACTTTAAGAAAGTCAAGAGTACTTTGCATGTTATCATTCACACGGCCAATTTCTTTGGTTACCAAGCTCGAGACCATGGGTTGTCGCTTTGCCAATGCCCTCAAACTATCTTCAATTGAAGCAGACAATTCTTTCAATGATATTTGGGTTTTATTCAAAGTAAGCAATTTGGGATTGTCTTCTTTGATGGTTTTTAATTCAGTAAATACTTTTTCTTGTCGGTGAGAAATGTCAATTAAATTTTCCAAAAGCGCTCTCAATAAATCGTGATCTTCAGCCAATCTTTTCTCCTCTTCCTCTTGTAAACTTTTTTCCATTTTCTCTTTGGCCTCTTTCATTTTCTTAGCCGCAGATTTTTCCTTTTGAGCAGCATCTTTTTGTTTCCCCTTTTGAACATCTTGCTTCGCATTTTCAGACTCCTCTTTGGCTTCTTTTTGCTCCTTCTGACCAAGGTCTAGTTTCATAGGATTCTCCAACGACTTATTCTGTTTTTCAATTTGTTCAGATTGCTTTTCTAAATCTTCTAATTTCTTATTTTGAACCTCTAATTCATTGATTATATTCTCTTTATCTTTCTGATTTGATTTCTCTGTTTTTGCGGCCAATTCCTCTTCTTTCTTGATCCATTCATCCATTTGTTTTGCTTGGTCTTTCACCGCTTCCTCAAGTTGCAATTCTTTCAATTGCTCCATGAGTTTGTCCATCTCCTTTTGCGTCTCTTTTTGAAGTTTATCGATGGACTTCATTTTATTTTCGAGTTGTTCTTTTGGTGCATTTTTATCCAAAAGTTCTTTCAGTTGTTCAAGTAATTTCTGCAAATCTGGATTCTGCAGTTGCTTGAGTTCCTTTTCTATTTTATCTCTGCGTTGTTCTAATTCCGGGTCATTGAGTTTCAACTCTTTTTGTTCCCTGTCAATTTTCTTCTGTTGCTCATAGATTTTTTGCATTTCTTTGAGCTGTTGCTCTTGCTTTTCTATCCAATTTTGAATTTTAGATTGATTGTCGTAATTCATTTTCGACGCCTTCAAAAATTCTTCTTGAATTTTTTTGGATTCTTCAAGTATTTTCTTTGAAGAACGCTGGCTTTGCAACATTTTATCTTGTAAATTCTGTTTGTTTTTGAGCGTTTCTTCTCGGTATGCGTCTACAGATTTTTTCACAATTCTTTGAACAGCAGTTTTGCCAATTTTTGATCCATTTACGGCATCATTATCCGCCGCCGCAAAATAATACTCTATGATATTCTGCGGTTTTAATCCCATCAACTCAACATTCAGCATGTGAACAATTTCAACGGTTTTAGATGGGTTAATTTTGAGGGACATTGACTTCCAAATACCAGAGTTATCTTGTTCGTTTAGAAGGGTTCTGTAAATAAATTGAACATTTTTAACACCGTAATCATCATTTGCAGATCCGGTAAAATACCACAAGTTTTCATAGCTACTGTCTTGGATAGATTCAACGGAAAGTTCCGGATAAGCATCCAATATTGGTTCAATTGTTGTTTGAAAAGTATCCTTCAAAACCACCGAATTACCTTTGATAAAGGCTTTTATTTGCTCTGGGCCTTTTACCCTAGTAGTGTGTTTCAATTGTTTTGCATTTACTGCAAAAGTTTTCCAAGAATTGTTTTGCGAAAAATGCAATTCTGAGGCATCGTTGGTTTCAATATTCCAGGTAAGGGTAGAACCCTCTGGTACTTTAATTTGATCGTAGGCACTGATATTTTCGGGTTTTAACTGGGTATAGGCCGGATATTGAACAGTCAAAGAAATATTCTTCCACTTAGGCAATTTATTGACAATCATTTGAAAATCCTGGCTTTCAAATCCACCGCCCCAAAATGCAAATGTTTGGGAAGTCTTCAATTGATTGATTAAGTAAGAATAGACTTGATTGCCTTCATTTTTCATTTGAATTTTTTGTCCCTCAAGAAGCAAAAAAACCGAAGTTGGCAATTGAGCGCCGGTTAATTTCAATTTTAGCTCCACCGATTCATTCTCCACAAAATTCAGATCGGAATTCATGAGATTAAAATTAAATGGGGCTTTCCTCACGAACTTCTCTGAGAAATTCCACCATCGATGAGAGGCGGCTTTCATCTTTGGAGCTTCGTACAATCCCCAAGTGGTGAGAAAAATCAGCAACAATGAAAACTTAATGGTTTGTTTTTTAAATCTTTGCCAATCAAGTGCCGAGGTAAATGAAAATTTTGAAAGATTCAAAGTTTTTTGTTCAATACTTTTGACTAACAAATCGTTAGAGCCCAATTCATTCATTTCTTCTAATTGCAATAAATTGAGGAGTTTATCTTGGATTTCGGAGAAATGTTGACCAATGATCAAAGCCGCTTGATTGTTGGTCATTCTTTTGCCATATCCAAAAAACTTGATCAAAGGTTGTAGCGTTTGGGTAAAGACCAGCACAGCAAACGCGCACCACCAACCAATAAAAATAAATGTTCTGGGAGTTTTATCGAGCCAAAAATAATACTCTGTATAGTTTATGATCAAAAAAATCAACAACAATTGGAGTAACGTGAGAATGAGTCCAGTCACCAATTTTTGCAAGTAAAACTTCCGAATAAATTCAGACAATTTGCGCTTGACAATGCTGTGGTTTTGATGATTCATTGGGTTACCTACAAAAATATACAATTTGAGGCTTGGAATCTACAATTGCGACGAAAAATACAATTTCATCGTCAATGGTTACCCACACACAAACGGTCGAGTAAAATTGCCGTTGCCACTCCCGCGTTTAAAGATTCGGCAGAACCAATTTTAGGAATGGTGATTTTGGTGGTCACCAGGTGGTGAAGTGACTCTCTGATGCCATGAGATTCGCTACCTATCAACAAAACTGTGGGTTGTGAAATTTGAGTTTGGTAGATCGACTGTCCCTCCAAAAACGCACCAAGAACATGTTTTCCAACCAACATTTCATGTAAATCGGAATAAATACATTCAATTCGAGTGAATGAACCCATACTCGAAGCAATACATTTATGGTTGTATACATCCACACAATCGTTGGACAACAAAATTTGTTTGATTCCGTACCAGTCGGCTATGCGGATAATTGTTCCCATATTCCCGGGGTCAGAAATACCGTCTAAAGCCAAAGTGAGGTTTTGAAGATGATTCCATTGTTGATTTTGTGGGATTTCGACAATTGCAATAATTCCGGGAGGGGTATCGAATTGCGACAAGCGCAAATTGTCTTGATCTGAAATGATATCACAGTCAAAGTCGATTTGATTTTTTTCGTAATACCATTTTGTGGCCAATATTTTGACTACCTTGAGTGAACTGTGGAATACTTCCTGCACTGCTTTGCGACCTTCAACCATGAATTGGCCATATTTTTGCCTAAACTTAGGCATACGCAAAGAAGCAAATTGTTTGAGTTCAGCTTGAGATGTCATATAAAATTCCCTGCAAATATCGTTATTTTCCCAACAAACTCATTTTTTGCATGGCGGTATGCACGTTATTTTTTGCTTGCGGAGTTAAGAAAACGATACCAGACCACAAACATTTATTGAAGAAAAATACGGTCATTGTGGAGGGAGATGCTAAAAACCTAGGTGATTTAAAGGCACAAATACTGCACCGTAATAACAAGCGTGTATTGTTCAACAAGCTGCCGATTTTTCTATGGTTGTATGCACTTGGAACCGATGAAAAGAATCCAGAAAAATCAGATTCTGTTGCTTGGAGGAGAAAACTCAGGAATGATATGGGTGAGCCCCCGGTTATTTTTGACGAGCAATTGGCGAAAATTTCTGCAGAAAACATTAAAAATTATCTATTTAACATTGGATATTTTGATGCTGAAGTACATTATCAAGTGAAATTCTCGAATAGAAAAGCCAAGGTAAACTATGTTGCTAAGCCCGGAATACCTTACAAAATCAATTCTCTGTACAAACAACCTAGTGATACGCTTTTGAGGAGATACCTCGATTCTTTTGTTGCCTCATCCGATAAATTCAGACTGTGGTGGCCATGTAATTTAAATAATTTAAATGAAGCCAAGGATCAAATTTCAAACAAGTTTAGAGACATTGGATATTACACCATTTCAAAAGACTTTATCCGCTATGAAATTGATACTTTGAACGATAAAAAGGAAGCCGCGGTATTTGTGATGCTCGATAATTTTCCTACGGGTGAAAAGCATAAGAAGTTTACTTTTGGTGGCATTAAAATCAACGTAAATACCAGCGATGTTTATTTAACGAATCATTATCCATCTGTTGTATTCCAAAAGGGAATTCGCATGAATATGAACCATTATCCGTTAGATCCAGATATTTTAAATAAACTTATTTTGATTGATTCGGGTGATATTTTCAACCAAACCCAACTCACCAAAACTTACCGCGCTTTAATTGATTTGGGTTTGTTTACTTTTGTTGATTTCAAACAAGACATTGATGTCAAAAGTGCCATCATTTTGCTCACGATAAATCTGAAAACAAGTCCGAGAATGGGATATACCATTGAGCCGCAACTTCTGTACTCACCTCAGGGAAGCTCGGGATTAAACTTACAAACCAGTAGCCAGAGGAGTTTTGGATTGGCAGGGATATTATCGTTTTTCAATAAAAACACAAATGGCAACGGTGAGCTATTTAAACTGAGCAGTATTACATCTTTTGAAGCCATTTACAAGAGAGGTGCCTTTGGCGATTTTTTCACAGGCCTTCAACAGGGATTGGTTGCAACGCTCACTGTACCTAATTTTAAATTTTTCGATAAAATAGATGCTGAACGCAAATACGAGAAAAAGAATACTGTATTTTCTTTGAGTTACCAATTCGAAAACAACCCAAATTTTACCAGAAGTTCACTTCCTGCATCGGTTTCTTTACAATTTATAAAACCCAATTTTAGCTGGTATTACACTCCGGTTGAAATGAGTTTCAACCGAAACGTGATTAATCCAAGTTTTTTACCTCAATTACCGCTTTTGGATCAAGACTTTGTAAGGAGGGTATTCACAGATCAAATTATCACCGCTTCAAAGTTGGGGTTTGTTTTTGCGAACAACAGAAATAAACCTGGACAGTCGTCCATTTTTGCGAGAATGGGATTTGAAACTAGTGGAAATTTACACCGATTGTACCGACAATTCACCGAAACAAATTTTAACACTGACAGCAGCTATAAACTTTTTGGGGTCAATTATTTCCAATACGCAAAGATTGAAGCGGAGTTTAGGTTCAAGCAAAATATTGATGTTTTGAACAGTCTTGCTTTCAGAATCAATACTGGCATTGCCGTTCCATTTGGAAACAGTACACTTGTGCCCTATGATAAGCGGTATTTTATTGGTGGAAGTAATAGTCTTAGAGCTTGGCAACCACGCCGATTGGGACCGGGAAACACTCCCGAGAGCAACCAATCTTTGTTAGACAAATCTGGAGAGTTTTTACTCGAGGCGAATGTTGAATACCGATTTACTATCATCAAAAAGTTCATTGAGAGTGCGATATTTTTCGACGCTGGAAACATTTGGAACTTAAATAAACTGTCGGTAGCCAATCCCGATTATGGGGTGTTATACAAAGAAACTTTTTTGAGCGAAATTGCGTTGAACACCGGATTAGGACTGCGTTTTGATTTAAATATATTTTTATTCCGAATTGACTGGGGTATTCCACTAAGAGATCCAAGTAAGAGCGTCAATTACCGATGGGTTTTTTCAGAAAATTTGAGCAATGGCACTTTTGGTAATTTCTTATTGAATGAAACTGCCATCGCAATTGGTATTGGTTATCCGTTTTAAGGCATTTCGGCATAGTTTTTGCTTGTAAATGCTCGATGAAATTGAAGATTTTAGTTGCATTTTGTTTATTGTCGGTGATTTCGAGCTGTGGAAATTGGTCAAAAGACATCAATATTTTTCCAGTCTCAAAGGATGCCGAGCTGGGTTTGCAAGTTTCACAGAATATTGATTCCACGAATGAAAAAATCATTTTAGACCCTACAAAATACGCTAAAGCGTATGCGTATTTGAATGGAATTCGAGACAGTATTTTAAACAACAACACCCTCACACATGCTAAAGATTTTACTTGGAGAGTTAGAATTATCAAAGACGATACCACACAAAATGCATTTTGCACACCTGGCGGATACATATACGTTTATACTGGCCTGATTCAATATTTAGAAAGTGAAGACCAACTTGCTGGGGTTATGGGACATGAAATGGCGCATGCTGAGAAGCGTCACAGCACAGACGCATTGACGAGAAGTTTGGGAGCAGAAATTCTATTAAATTTAGTTTTTGGACAAGGGAAAGGGCAGCTTGCGCGCATTGCATCAGGGGTAATGGAATTAAACTATGGTCGTGACGCCGAAACTGAAGCAGATAATTGCAGTGTAGAATGGCTTTACAACACAGCGTATAATCCAATCGGGGCTGCAGGTTTTTTCGAAAAAATTGAGAAGCAAGGCAAAGGACCGGGCATACCTGAATTTTTAAGCACACACCCAAATCCGGATAATCGCATTTCCAACATGAAAAAGAAATGGGAAACTTTAGGAGGTAAAAAGGGAAATACATACACCGAACGATACAGAGAATTCCAAAAATGGCTCAAGTAAAGTACATATTCTCTTTTTTATTTTTTTGTTCCAGCGCAATACACAGTGTTCAAGCTCAATTTTTGGATACTTTTATCAATGAAGATTTAGAGTATAACAGCGAAGCCTCGATTGGTCCAAGTCTGGAAAATGTTGCCAGTATTAATTTTCTGTTGCAGGAAGCCAAACGGCATTTATCTACTCCATATAGGGCTGGTGGTAAAAACCCTGGGGGATTTGATTGCAGCGGATTTGTAAGGCATTGCTATGGAAGCACATTAGGAATAACCACGCCCGCGAGTTCATTTGAATATAAAAAAT
Organism: uncultured Rhizobium sp.; assembly: GCA_964645755.1. Classification (GTDB taxonomy): domain Bacteria; phylum Bacteroidota; class Bacteroidia; order NS11-12g; family UBA955; genus VMCP01. The sequence continues at coordinate 5,950 of CAZYBT010000046.1, read as the reverse complement.
TTGGGATGGCAGTAAGCATAGAAGATTGCCGACCTGGAGACATCATTTGTTTCAAAGGATCAAGTAAACGTAATCGAAGGATAGGACATGTTGGAATTGTTACTGAAATCAGCAACAACAATATATTCTTTATTCACTCAGCAAATAGAGGGGGCATTCGTTACGATGAACTCAATGCCCCATATTATAAAATGCGTTTCGTAGGAATCCGACGAATTATTCCTTAATTTCTTTTTTCGGTTTTGCCGCTTTGATGGCCTTTGCCGCAGAAATATTCAACTCGTCTTGATCTTTGATGTGGTCCACTTTTAATTCCTCACCTTCTTTTAGTTCACCCTGCAAAACTTTTTCTGCTAACGGTTCCTCTAAATATTTCTGTAAAGCTCTTTGCAGTGGTCGCGCTCCAAAGTCGGGATCAAATCCTTTATCAGCTAAAAATTCTTTTGCTTCATTTGTTAGTGAAATTTGATAGCCAATATCTTGAATTCGCTTCAACATTTTAGCCATTCTCACATCCAATATTTTGATAATATTCTCTTTATCGAGAGAATTAAACACAATCACGTCATCAATACGGTTTAAGAATTCTGGAGAGAAAAACTTCCTTAACTGGGATTCAATGACTTGTTTTGCATCTTTTTCTCTACTTAATTCTTTATTATTGGTTCCAAATCCAACTCCGGTACCAAATTCTTTCAACTGTCGAGAGCCTATGTTCGAAGTCATAATGATCACCGTGTTTCTGAAATCGATTTTCCGACCTGAAGAATCGGTCATTTGTCCTTCATCAAGCGCTTGTAACAATAAATTGAAAACGTCTGGATGTGCTTTTTCAACTTCATCAAACAGAATAACGCTATATGGTTTTCTGCGCACTTTTTCTGTGAGCATGCCACCCTCTTCGTAACCTACATAACCTGGAGGAGCTCCAACCAATCTACTCACTGCAAATTTCTCCATGAATTCACTCATGTCGATGCGGATCATAGCATCGTCGGAATCAAATAAAAACTCAGAGAGTGCCTTAGCCAGTTCTGTTTTACCAACGCCAGTAGGACCAAGGAAAATGAACGAACCAATTGGCCTGTTGGGTTCTTTGAAACCAGCTCGGGTCCTTTGAATGGTTTTTGCCAACTTGGCAACTGCTTTTTCTTGCCCAATCACGCGATTTTGAAGCGTTTCAGCCATTTTAAGCAGTCGTTTACTTTCATCTTCAGCCATTCGTTTCACAGGAATCCCCGTAATCATGCTAATTACTGAGGCAATATCATCTTCTGTAACGGCATATTTATTTTCACGGCTTTGATTTTCCCACTGAGCTTTTGCGATTTCAAGGTCTTCCAGTAATTTTTTTTCAGTATCTCGTAATTTCGCTGCTTCTTCAAAGTTTTGGCTTTTCACCACTTTGTTTTTTTCTAGTTTTATTTCCTCAATTTTACCTTCTAAATCAAGTATTTCAAGAGGAACATGAATATTAGAAATGTGCACACGGGCTCCAGCTTCATCTAAAATATCGATGGCTTTATCGGGCAAATGTCTATCGCTCATATACCGAACACTCAAATCAACGCAAGCTTTGATTGCTTCAGGTGCATAAACCACGCCGTGATGTTCTTCATATTTATCTTTAATATTATGGAGGATTTCGACTGTTTCCGCTGGAGAGGCCGGTTCTATCACCACCATTTGAAATCGGCGCTCCAATGCACCATCTTTTTCGATATATTGGCGGTATTCATCAAGTGTAGTAGCTCCAATACATTGGATTTCACCTCTTGCCAATGCAGGTTTGAACATATTTGAAGCATCTAAAGAACCTGAAGCACCACCGGCACCAACAATGGTATGAATTTCATCGATAAAAAGGATTACATCTTCTGCTTTTTCAAGTTCCATCATGAGGGCCTTCATGCGTTCTTCGAATTGGCCACGGTATTTTGTACCGGCAACCATACTCGCTAAATCGAGACTTACCACACGTTTATTGAACAAAACGCGACTTACCTTTCTTTGTATGATTCTTAGAGCTAAACCTTCTGCGATTGCTGTTTTACCTACACCTGGTTCTCCAATGAGTACTGGGTTATTCTTCTTACGTCGAGAGAGAATTTGACTCACACGTTCAATTTCTTTTTCTCTTCCAACAATTGGATCTAACTTCCCATCTTCTGCCGCTTTGGTAAGGTCGCGACCAAAATTATCGAGTACTGGGGTTTTTGATTTAACCTTTGACTTTACAGTTTGTTGAGCTTTTTGCTCTTCGCGGTAATAATCTTCCGGGGTTTCACCTTCATCACTTGGCAGTTCACCTTTGAATGTGTCCACGCCTTCTTCTAAAGCCGCTTTAAATACATCATAGGTAACGCCATATTGGTTGAGCACCTTTGAAGCAACATTGTCTTCATCCCTCAAAATCGATAACAATAGGTGTTCAGTGCCAATGAGATCAGTTTTGAAGATTTTAGCTTCTAAATAGGTAATTTTCAATGCCTTTTCTGCTTGTTTTGTAAGTGGTATATTTCCCAAATTCGTGGTTTTGGTGGCGGTACCACGAATGGCATCTTCGATGCTTTTTTTCAAACGCAACGAGTCGATATCGAGCATTTTAATTGTTTGGATGGCCTTACCCTCGCCTTCCCTAATTATGCCTAAAAGAAGATGTTCACATCCAATATAATCGTGACCCAAACGAATGGCTTCTTCGCGACTAAATTGTATGACTTCTTTTACCCTTGGTGAAAATTTTGCTTCCATAAAAAGATTCTCAAATATAAACTGAAATACACTTAGATAAATTGTATGAAACAAACAATTCAAAGCGGTGTATGTTTTGTTGGAATCATCATAATCTATACCAAAATTAAAAACCCAATGAGTTTCTGCCAATATGACTAAAGATAAGTATTTTTGTCAGTTATACACCTTTTTTTCACTTCTGTGTGTGCACAATTATTTTCATAGACGTTAGAAACAAATTGACAGCAAATAGTCTAACTTTGAAAGTCCTATGGAACAAATCAACCAGAATAAAAAGTATAAACCTAAAGTTAACAAGGAGCTCTTTGGTGACATTTTAGGTCGTATACCGCCGAATTCAAAGGAACTTGAAGAAGCTGTTTTAGGTGCTATGATGTTGGAAAGAGAAAAGGTTCACCAAGTGATCGACATTCTCACTGAAAAACATTTTTATCAGCCTCAAAATGCAGAAATTTTCAAAGTTATCCGCGACATGTATCAGTCGGCAGACACTGCTATTGATTTGTTAACAGTATCGAACGCGCTGCACAATGCGGGCAAATTGGAATTTGTAGGTGGTCGATTCTACTTGGCGAGTCTCACTAACAAGGTATCGAGTGCGGCAAACATTGAATTCCATGCAAGAATTTTAACTCAGAAATTCATTCAGCGGGAACTTATTTCTGTTGCGGGAGAAGTAGCGTATGACGCTTACGATGAATCACAAGACGCTTTTGAACTGTTGGATCATTCTGAGTCTAAACTTTATGAGATAAAAAACGCAGGGTTAAAACGTAATTTCCAAGAGATCAGTGTTTTGATTAACAATTCGTTAAAAGAAATAGAAAACCGTATGTCGTCTGAAAATGATGGCATCACAGGTGTTGCATCAGGTTTTTCCGATATTGATAGGATTAATGGTGGTTGGCAACCTTCAGACTTGGTCATTTTAGCTGCGCGTCCAGCAATGGGTAAAACGGCATTTGCATTGAGTTTGGTTAGAAATGCCGCGGTGGATCACAAAAAAAGCGTGATGATTTTCTCACTGGAAATGGCAGATATTCAGCTTGTGAATCGATTGATTAGCGGCGAATCTGAGGTTGCTGGCGATAAAATCAAGAAGAGCGATTTAACTTCCGAGGAATGGGAAAGGCTGCATCAAAAAACCGTTGCACTTGGATCAGCAAAAATATTCATTGACGACACCCCACAATTGAGCATTTTTGATTTGAATGCAAAATGCAGAAGGGTTCACTCGCAGCAAGGTTTGGACTTGGTTGTTGTGGATTATTTGCAATTGTTGCGTCACGAGGTAAAAGGAGGTGGTGGTAACCGTGAACAGGAGATTGCTTTCATATCTCGTTCATTGAAAGGATTGGCAAAAGAATTGAGTGTTCCTGTAATTGCTTTGGCACAGTTAAGTCGTGAAGTAGAAAAAAGAGCAAACAAACGTCCACAATTATCTGACTTGCGTGAATCTGGATCTATTGAACAAGATGCAGATATGGTGATGTTCTTGTATCGCGATGAATACTATCAAAACATGGGAATGGACACAAACGAAGGTGCGCCAAAAGGCGGACAGGATATGGCTGTTGATCATGGAATCAAAGGGCTTACTGAAATCATCATTGCTAAGAACCGTCATGGTTCGGTGGGATCTGCGTTCGCGAAATTTGTTGGTGAATACTCAAAATTCCAAGATTTATCGCCATATGAAAGATCTGCATTAAATTCCAAATCCGAATATGGAAGTTCACAATCGGCACCATCTATTTATACTGCAACTGTTCAATCAAAATTGAACAATGACGATTCCTTTTACAATGACAATCCGATTTCACCTTTTGGCGAGAGACCGGAGCCCAATTGGGGCGGGGGCTTTAATCCCAATATTACCGAAGAATAAAAAAAAGGAAGCTGAAAAGCTTCCTTTTTTTATTGCAGAATTGCAATTCTTTTATTCTTTTTCTTTTGCAAGTTTTACGGCAAAAATTTTCTCTTGACCGTTGGATGTTTTACCCTCAATCACAATACTCCCTTTCAATGATTTTAAAACTGAGATGGCGCCTTGAGCCGAGTATACAGGCTCGTTATTGATCATGGTAATAACAAAACCTTCCGGTATTCCAGCGTTTTTAAAAGCACCAGCACCAATCGAAGATACCTTAACGCCTGTTTTCACATCTAACTTGGATCTGTCTTCTCTAGTGGTATTTTCTAATTTCAATCCTTGATATTCAGAAGTTGAAGACTTAGAGGCAGTTTCAAGTTTCGCAGTTCCATTTTCACCCAATAATGTTGCTTGGATTTCCTTTTCAGAGCTACCTCTTCTGATGGTAATTTTGATATTATCGCCGGGCTTATATTTACCAACTTTCTCCTGCAATCTGCTCGAACTGTTCACTTCCTCTCCATCAATTTTCAGAATAACATCACCTTTTTCGATACCGGCTTTCTCGGCAGCACCTTTTTCTACCACTTCTGCTACATATACCCCTTTTAGATCTTTCAAATTCTTTTCATCGACCAGGTTTTGAGTAATTTCTTGAATTGACACACCAAGTAAAGCACGTTGAACTTTACCGTATTTCATCAAATCATTCACCACTTTTTTCATCAAATTCACAGGAATTGCAAAGCCATAGCCAGTGTACGAACCTGTTTCTGAAGCAATTGCCGTATTAATTCCTACCAATTCACCAGCCACATTCACCAAAGCGCCTCCAGAGTTTCCTGGATTAATGGCAGCATCAGTCTGAATAAAGTTCTCTATTGCATATTTTGCACCCTTTGATCTAATCAAGTCAATATTTCTACCAACGGCACTTACAATTCCAAGGGTTACCGTACTGGTTAAGTTAAATGGATTTCCCACAGCTACAACCCATTGACCAACTTTTACATCATCGCTATTTCCAAGTTTCAAAAAAGGCAAATTGCCTTCCCCTACTCGCAACAATGCCAAATCTGTATTTTTGTCGGTTCCTACAAGTTCAGCCATATAGGTGCGCTTGTCGTTCATGATGACCTCAATTTTTGTTGCACCATCCACAACATGGTTGTTTGTAACAATGTAACCGTCATCGGAAATAATCACACCTGAACCACTCGCTTGTTTTGGTCCTTGATTATCGAAACGAAAATTTGGACCTTGAAAAAATTCAAACGGATCCATTGGCATTGATCGTTGCATTCCTTCAGATTCCCCACT
>CAZYBT010000045.1:0-19069 GCA_964645755.1 uncultured Rhizobium sp. | reverse complement strand
TACCATTCACCACTCTTGGTAATACTTTCATGGTAGATCCATGACACGCAAAGGTATCTTTTGTTGCCATTACAACCCTAGGTGGATCAGGAATGTAAACGGTATCTCTATAAATGGTGGGACAGTTATAAGAATTATTTACAGTATGAACGATTACATAGGTTCCGCCTCGGGTAAATGTGATTGTATCGGTCTTTTTTGAGCTGAAGAAAAACTCTTTTTTTGCTGTGGAATCGCGGATACTCCATTGATAAGAGGCTGCCCCTTTGAAAGAAACCGGCAATTTGGCGTTGAAGGCAAATCGACCACATTTCAATTTTCCTGCGGCGAGAGATGCTCCTTTGTAACCTTTTAATTTTGAGTTTTCAACCGCAGTATAAATTCTTTCGTCGGTGGCTTTAGGGTTCACCTTTATTTTGAATCCTTTAATCGAAATGGAAGGAACTGTACAATGATCATCGGTTGCTGTAACTGTAAATGTATAAGCCACTTCCGATGCTTGTCCTATTTTAGTTTTCCAACAAAATTGCGCTGTTTTTTCTCGTTTTGTTTTGTCTTTTATGGTAAAAGTTGCACCTGCAATACCACCATTCCAAGTCATTTGCACTGTATCTGGAACAGTTTGGTTGGGCGCGAAGGTTTCGTCTTTACCATCAATATCAAAGCAAATTTCATCACCCTCGCAGACCTTATTATTGGAAGGGCCTAATATTTTGGGTGGATGATTGTAACCACAATTATCTTTTACAATAATTTGAAGATCTCGACTCGTTCGACCTACCCAACGCCAAACTCCGGCTGTATCTTTCCGCCAATCGGTCATCCTCTCTACTAAAACAGCCACTTCATCGCATTTCGTAGGAGTAAAAATCAAATCTCCATTTGTAGTATCTAAGAAAAATCCTCTGGGAGGATTTGTATTTGGATTTGGTGTACATTTGATTGTAGTTGGGGGTATACAAAAAGGAGTCAAAGGATAATTATAAGCAAAAGGTGAAGAATAAGGAACAGAATTATTTGGAATTCCTTTGAGAGCTGGGGCCATTTTGTAAGATAATGAGTCGTAATCTAACGTATCCAGCGCACCATTATTGAAATAATAAGGTTCATTACAACAAGCATAGGCAATTGGAACGTTTGTTAAAGTGGGAGAATTGTTGCATTTATTTCCCATTTTTTTCAGGTTACAAATATTGATGGTTGCTGTGGTCCAGAAATCTGCCCAAGTTGCACCCGTAGTAATTGCAGCGTTACGGCAACATTGGTTGTAAGCAAATGTCAACTCACAATTGGTAGTACCTAATCCTACTGATGAACTATTAAATGGAGACTTTGTAAGATCAATGGTGGTTTCATACTCGTGTTCTTCAACACCCTCTCCTGTGTAACTTGTGTTTTTGGGATTACAAGGCTTAGAAGCCGTTGAGCATCTAGGTGTAATGTCTTTGATACCAACGAAAGTTAACGACAGTGAATATTGGGAAGTAGACATACCACCGTTGTTTCCTGCATACCAATATAAGGCGCTCCAGCTCGCTGGCGCTCCTGCCCCTCTGCAATCACGATAAAATTTGACAGTGATTTTATACTTGTCGTTTCCCAAACAGCGATACGACATATCTGCACCCATTACGTGATCGGCCCTGAGCGAATGGGTGGTTAAAACCAAGAATAACAATGAAACGGTTATCAATAACCTATTGTTAAACAATATACGTTGCAAAAATCTAAGCATCTGTTAAAAACTGTCTAATATACATATAATAGACAACAAATGCAAGTTAAACGCGTCTTTTATGACATATTAAAAAACTTTTTCATTGATGTCCAAGCTTCAATTTTTTCAATTTGAGCAGACATCACTGTTTGAATATCTTTTAGCCAAAGCACTTTTTTTGAATCGACTTGATATTCAAAGTTCACCCCTTTCCAACCCTGGATTTGCATATTTGTGGACCAAATGATGACCATATTTGTGTTCAATTCACCAATAAACTTTGTAATATCTTTAATTTCAGGTAACAAGGTTAAATTATAAACTGCAAACTCAGAAATCTCTATTGATTTTCCATTCATTTTTACAGCCGACATGATTTTAGACAACGGTTCATTTAAATTCGCTGGCCAATGTGTTGGCTGTTGATCATGAATTAAATGAATTACTGTTGAGAATGGCAATTCTATTTTTTGTAAATGAGGGACATTAACTTCCTGATTTTCTATTTTTTCAACTGCTTCAACCTTTTCATTTTTCAAATCTTTAATGTAAAAAATTCCTTGTGAATACAAGGATGTTAACAATAATGGATTATCCACAATTTGATTTTTTTCAGTCATTCGTTAAACTTTTATGGTATTTTTGAAATACAATGAACTTCGAAATTACGATTGAAAAAGTAAAAAATAGCAGAATTGCTGAATTTGATACAGAAAATATTGGTTTTGGTAAAATTTTCACCGATCACATGTTTTTATCTGATTGGGATGGAACCCAATGGACCAATCATCGTATTGTTCCATATGGCCCATTTGAATTAAGTCCGGCTACCAGTGCAATCCATTATGGTCAATCTATTTTTGAGGGAATGAAAGCTTTTGCTAGTTCAAAAAACCAACACGACATCATCCTATTCAGGCCTGAGGAAAACGCTAAAAGATTTAACCGCTCAGCAAGGAGAATGGCGATGCCTGAAATTCCTGAGACCCTATTTTTACAAAGTTTGACTTCTTTATTAGAAATCGACAGAAATTGGGTTCCAAGAACTGAAGGTGGATCTTTATATATTAGGCCATTTATGTTTGCCACCGATGATTTCATTGGCGTTAAACCATCCCTCAAATACACATATGCCGTATTTTGTTGTCCTGTTGGCCCTTATTACAACAAGCCATTGAGGGTAAAAGTTGAAGAAGAATACAGCAGAGCTGCGCCCGGCGGTGTTGGTTTTACAAAATGCGCTGGTAATTATGCAGCCTCTATGTATCCAACAGCACTCGCACAATCTGAAGGTTACGACCAAGTTTTGTGGACAGATCCCGTTACACATACAATGGTTGAAGAAACTGGCACAACCAATTTCTTTGCTGTATTCGGGAACACCATAGTTACACCAGAATTAACCGACACTTTGCTTGCTGGAACTACACGAGAAAGTGTAATTTTAACGTTGAAGGAGCTTGGATTTTCTGTTGAAGAGAGAAAATTAACAGTTCAAGAACTGAAAGAAAGGTTGGAAGCAGGCGAGCTTTCTGAATTATTCATCACCGGCACAGCCGCCACTCTTATAAATTTAGATGGTTTTGGCCACAATGGAGTATACCATTCTGTAATCACTCAAGGCAATCAAGAAGTTTCTAGCAAAGTAAAAACCTACCTCGACAATATAAAAATCGAAATTGAGCCAGATAAACACGGTTGGATATTGAAATTTTAATTTTGTTGAAAACTATCGCATTACTTTCTTTTTGAGGGACAAAATTCATCTGTAATTTTGTTTCCCGTAACATCCATTTCATGAATAAATCAAAATACATCTTTGTTACGGGGGGCGTAACATCTTCATTAGGTAAGGGCATCATTGCTGCATCGCTGGCTAAGTTATTACAAGCCAGAGGATACAAAGTTACCATACAAAAATTTGATCCATATATTAACGTTGATCCAGGAACGTTAAATCCATATGAACATGGTGAATGTTATGTAACTGAAGATGGCGCAGAAACAGATTTGGATCTCGGCCACTATGAAAGATTTTTGAACGTCCCTACCTCTCAAGCAAACAATGTAACAACGGGAAGGGTTTACCAAACTGTAATTGAAAACGAGAGAAAAGGTGTATATTTAGGAAAAACAGTACAGGTAATTCCACATATTACAGATGAAATCAAACGAAGAATGAAAGTTCTTGGTGAATCAGGAAATTACGATATTGTAATTACTGAGATTGGTGGTACTGTCGGGGACATAGAATCTTTGCCATACATTGAATCAATGCGTCAATTGATTTGGGAAGAAGGCGAAAGCAACTCAATGGTCATTCATCTTACCTTAATTCCTTACCTTTCAGCAGCGGGTGAATTAAAAACAAAGCCAACACAACACTCTGTGAAGAGCCTATTAGAATTAGGTGTTCAACCCGACGTTCTTGTTTGTAGAACAGAAAAACCATTGAACTCTGAAATCAAACGAAAATTGGCGTTATTTTGCAATGTCCAAAATAACGCTGTAATCGAGGCTCGAGATATGTCGACCATCTATGAGGTACCAATGGCTATGTTAAAGGAAAAGCTAGATAAGGTTGTCCTCACAAAGTTAAAATTAAAAACATCAACAGAGCTAAACCTAGAAAATTGGGCGAATTTCCTGTTTAAACTTGAACACCCAAAATCTGAGGTTTCAATTGCTTTGGTGGGTAAATATGTTGAACTCCCAGATGCTTATAAATCGATAAATGAAGCTTTCATTCACGCTGGTGCTTCAAATGAATGTGAGGTTAATGTAACATACATACATTCAGAATTGCTCACGGAGGAAAATGTTGCCCAAAAGCTTTCTGGGTTTTCAGGAGTATTGGTAGCACCAGGATTCGGGAATAGAGGCATTGAGGGTAAACTCGTGGCAGTTAAATACGCCAGAGAAAACAAAATTCCGTTTTTTGGAATCTGTTTGGGAATGCAGTGTTCCGTTATTGAATTTGCAAGAAATGTTGTGGGCTTAAATCATGCTCATAGTTCTGAAATGGATCAAACTACTGAATTCCCAGTAATTGATTTGATGGAAGAACAAAAGAAAATTAGCAATTACGGGGGAACCATGCGTTTGGGTTCATATCAGTGCGATTTAACTAAAGGCAGTCATGCAGCTAAGGCATACGGAAAAATTCATATCACGGAGCGCCACAGGCATCGCTATGAATTTAACGATATCTACAAAGAACAAATTCAACAGGCGGGCATGCAAATCACAGGTATAAACCCCAATACTGGTCTAGCTGAAATAGTTGAAGTACAAAACCATCCATGGTTTGTAGGTGTACAATTCCATCCTGAACTCAAAAGTACAGTCGAAAATCCCCATCCGTTGTTCGTAGGTTTCGTGCAAGCTGCAATGAAAGCAAAATAATTGATATCATGAATATTAATTTTTTTGATACCGAATCTATCAATCATTTATACCCGCTAACCCTTACAAGACCTGCTGCGGATTTAAGAGTGGGTATACTCACAATTGCAGAGAAATGGAAAAATTACCTGTTGGCCGAAAGTTACGGTTACATAACAAAGCCTCACCTTTCAACTAAGTTTGCGGCTTGTTGTGATGCAACAATATTTATCAACGGACAAATATTACCAAACTTGGAATTAGTAGATGTAGTTAAGAATTTAGAAAAAGGACAGAGTCTCTCAAAAGATGGAATATTGATTGCTTATGTAGACCAAAATTCAAGTAATTCGGAATATACGGGCGAATTATCTGTGATCAAACGTCCTTTTGATATTTTCAAACTCAATCATCAAGAAATCTTGTCTGATTTTGAGCTCATTACTCAAGGGAAATCATCACAACCGTTGTCGCATTCCAATCAACATTTTGGGAAATATCCGGTATTTTTAGAGGAAGGTGCAGCCGCTGAATGTGCTATTTTCAACACCAATGATGGTCCAATTTATTTGGGGAAAAACACAGAGGTCATGGAAGGTAGTCTCATCAGGGGTCCATTCGCCATGGGTGAAGGTTCTAAGTTAAAACTTGGTAGTAAAGTTTATGGTGCTACGAGTCTTGGTCCATTTTGCAATGTAGGAGGAGAAGTGAACAACATTGTGATGCATGGATATTCAAATAAAGGACATGATGGATTTTTAGGAAATGCGGTACTTGGAGAATGGTGTAATATTGGAGCAGATTCGAATTGCAGCAACCTTAAAAATACTTATGACGAGGTAAAGGTTTGGAATTATGCGACAAACAAATTCGAGCGTTCAGGCCAGCAATTCTGTGGATTAATCATGGGAGACCATAGTAAATGTGGTATCAATACCATGTTTAATACAGGAACGGTTGTAGGAGTAGCCTGCAACTTATTTGGAGCTGGTTTTCCACGGCAGTTTGTTCCCGATTTCTCTTGGGGCGGAGCCTCTGGATTTGTCCCTCATCAAATGCCTGCAATTGAAAAAACAGCGAAGTTGATGATGGTTAGAAGGAATAAAGATTTTAATGAAATTGAAAAATCCATATTGGATTGGGTGTATACAGAATACCCACCGCAAAGCAACTAAATTGATTTATTCAGTCGAAAAATATTGATTTTCTGATTTCCTTCAATTATTTGGAAATCCTTCACAAATTTATTTTTCAATGCTACTTTTTCGGAAATGATATTATTTTCATGTATCATACAAATGAGTGTTTTACAGATTCCAGCATTAAACGCATAATTTACAAACAGGCCAACAGCTTCACTCGCATATTGTTGATTTCTGAATTCAGGAAGGATATGATATCCAATTTCAACTTCAATTTTGCTGTTTACTTTTTGCAAAAGCAAACCACAATGGCCCACGATTTTTTTACTTTGAATATCGATGATTGCTTGCAATCCAAATGACCCATCTTGATAACGATTTAATTGACGATTTATCCAATTTGCAGATAATTGTTCATTCGACTGTTGATCTCTTTTCATCAGAAACTCAATACTAGAATCTTCCTCAAAAAAAGGCATCCATAACTGAATATCGACGTGATTCAAGAATCTTGTTCTTATTCTTTTAGTTTCTAATCGATCTTCGTAAAGTTCTTGTAGTGAGAAAAAATCTTCCATTATTGATTGCTTTTATTTATTCGAATGTTGAGAATCATCCCTAATAAAACAAGTGAAATTCCAAAATATTGTAATATTGAATATTTTTCAGAGAATAACAAAACACTTGCTGCAGTAGCCCAAATAACCCCAGCATAACTCACTGCTGAAATTTTACTTGTTGCATCCTCTTGATAAGCTCTAGTCATAAAAAATTGACCTATTTGCGTTGCAACTCCGGTTAATAGCAACCAAATCCATTCATTTGCTAGAGGCATTCTCCATGCATACTGATTGAAAATTGGGTAAATTAGGGACATTGGAAGGGTAACAAGAGGAAAATAAAAGACCACAACATTTGGATTTTCAATTCCTTTTAATCTGCGAATGGTATTGTAAGCGAAAGCAGAAAAAACAGCGCCGCCCAAACCTGCTAAAATTCCCCAAATGGTTATATTTTCAGAAAAACCATTTACAATTACAACACCTAAGAATGAAATACCGAAAAAGAGCCATTGGAAATTTTTAACCTTTTCATCACCTAAAAATAATGCTAAAAGGGTTGTTAAAATAGGAGATAAATAATGGATGACAATAGCATTGCCCAGCGGCATAATTTGCAATGAATAAAAATAACAAAGCAATCCAAGCGAACCGAAGATTCCTCTGAGTAGTAGCATTTTTGGATTTTTCCCAAACGGACTTTGCCTCAAATATGCCAAAATTGAAATGCCAAGAATAATTTGAACAATGGCTCTAAAAAAAACAACTTGTGAAACATGCATTTCGGACACCATTTTCACAGAAACATTCATTAGACCAAAGGCCAACGAAGCAATTAACATGTAGAAAACTCCTTTACTGAGCTTCATCTAATTAGATTAAAATGATAAAAAAAGGGTAAAGCACTTGCTCAAAATTAAGATTTAAATGTGAAAGATATTTTGAGTCGATTAAAAATATCTTTCACTTTAGGTGCGCAATCAGGAATTACGCGTTAAACGCATTCAATTTCAATCATTTATTGAAGAAAATTTGAGTAATTCTTTTTACATAATTTTCTGCAATCTTAATAGTTCAATGATAATGTCGAGTTTTTGCAATAGAGCATCGTTATTTTCTGCGCTTCTGGCTGGAATAATGATGGCATTGGGATTGATATCTCCATTTTCATTTTCAAAAAGTTCCATGGGACTAACTCCCAAAGTAACACAAATCTTCTCCAGGGTATCTACACGCATTGTTTGTTTTTTTAACATGTAGTGAAACCCTTGTTCACTCAAATCACACAACCTCGCCAATTCTTTAATTGGAATTCTCTTAGAGGCAGCAAGATTTTTGATCTTGTTGTAATCTAACCTACTCACTTCTTTTTCTGTTTAGTTTTAGTTTGATTTTTTCCGATTAAACGGAAAATCTCAATACTATAAACTATGTTTGATTGTATTTATTTTGTGAGGAGTAAGAAAGTTTGAAAGATAATTGTCAAAACAACAATTAATAAACAATCAAATCATTGAAATTCAACAACTTAAGATATTAATACGAGATTTTATTTGACCTCTTTGTGACTAAAACTAAAGTTTTTAATCATAAATGATAGTAAAAAATAACGAAAACAAACATTTGATTACAAAATATTTAATCTAGATTAAAATACTATCATACAACTTAAAATCTTTTCTTAGTGAGTAGATCAGAAATTGTGTCTTTGTAATTTTTTCCGATTGGAATTTCAATCTCACCATCGAGAACAATTGCATTACTTTGAATTGATTTGATTTTATCAACGGCAATAATATAACTTCTGTGCACCCTCAAAAAGTTAGAATTTGGCAATCCTGTTTCCATATTTCTCATGGTTTGCAATGTAACCACTCTTTTAGTTGGTGAAATCCAAATTTTGACATAATCAGCGAAAGCTTCAATGTAATAAATGTCTTTAAACAAAATTTTCTGATGTTCACCATCCACTTTTACATAAACATAATCTTCAAGGGTATTTGCGATCTCGCTTGGTTGATTTCTATACTCAAGGTATTCTTCCAATCGTTTTAATGCTTTGCTTAATCTGTCGGGCGATATAGGCTTCAACAAATAATCGAGAGCTTCATATTCATAAGCATCTGCTGCAAAATTTGGATGAGCAGTGGTAAAGATCACTGCAAATGGTGCAGGATATTGATTCTGAATAAATTCCAATCCCGTTTGTCCGGGCATTTGAATATCGGTAAACACAACGGAAGGTTTTAATTCGGGAAGTGACTTTGCTGCCTCAATAGGGTTGTTGAATTTACCTACAATTTCAATTTGTTTAAAATTTGAAAGTAGTCCTTCTAGTACATCGAGCGCCAAGGGCTCATCGTCAATAATAACAGTTTTTATTTTGTTCATCATGCGTTGTATATTTTTAAATCTACCTGATACATACACTCAGAAATATTTGAAACAAGTTCGTGTTTGCCAGGATATGTTAAAGATAGTCTTTTTTTGATGTTCTGCAACCCAATTCCGCCCATTTCTTGACTTTTCTTCGATGGATTGAAAGAATTTTCGATAAGAAACTTAAACCCATTCTCAATTCCCGACATATTAATTTTCACATAACGTTCATTCGACATTACACTTTCGGAATGTTTGAAAGCATTCTCAACTAAAGTTAAAAGTAACATTGGCTCAATGTTTTGATCTTTAATATTTTCATTTACTTCTACTTCAATTTTAACAGCATCTCCCAATCTGAGTTTCTCGATTTCAACATAATCAAGTATGTGTTGAATTTCCTTGAGAATAGAAACCTGACCTTGATTACTTTCGTACAAAATGTACCTCAAAATATCAGATAACCTGAGCACTACAGCTGGTGCTAGATCAGACTTTTTCAGCGTTAAGGCATACAAGTTGTTCAATGAATTAAACAAAAAATGAGGGTTTATTTGTGCTTTTAAAAATTTCAGTTCCGTTTGCAATTGAATTTGTTGCAATTCTTTTTGCGATTTTTGATCTTTATACCACTGTTTAATAAATTTCAACACCATGGTTACCACCACAGAAAACAGAATACTTAACGATAAAAAAAACAAAAATGCACTCGACCAAACCAAGCTTTGTAAATCCTTATTGTTTATGACCAAGTGAGCAGTTATTGCTAATGGAAAGCAAATCGAAATAATTGACAATGCCAATGCCAATAAATAAAGTAAATAACTCTTTGTAAATAAATATCTTGGAACTAAATAATATAGATTAAAATACGAAACAAGCGCATGTAACGACAACAAAATTGATGAATCGAGGAATCCATCTAACCAATTTTCTGACCATCGAAATGTAATTGAATAAATAATTGAGTATACCACCCAAAAAAGCAAGTGATCTAACTTGAAATTTAACGCGAATTTCTCTAGTTTATTTAAGGATATGATGATACTCCTCTGCAATGAATGGATTATTTTCCAATTTTCCTGAGAATGTCCATCCCTAATTCAAGGAATTTTGCCGGACTTATCACTTCCGGACTCGACTGAGTAAACTTTTTCAATAGCCCAGTTGGTAGTTCATCGGTGGTTGAGTGCAATGAAAAATAATAACGAGCAGATGTAAATCCAACCACATTAACTGCAACAAGTGCAATGATGATGATGAGTTTCTTTTTAGCCTTTTTATTCATTACGAGTTAACTTTTTCAAAAACAATGCCATTTTTTATTTTAGACGTAATGAATTGGTAAAATGTTACATTTTATCTAAAAAAATCTTGAATTATTTTAGATTGAATACCAAACAATAGACTATCAGTGGAATTCCAGTATTTTTTATGTTGAATTGACATTTTGTCAGTAGGCAAAAAACTATATGACAAAGAGTCGATAAATATGGTTGAACCTGTCAAATTGCACAATGCATTCTTTGGATGTTTCACTTTTTCAGCAAAAAATGACCGAGAATATTTCGCTTTTTTATCAATGCTCTGAAGTATAAAATGATGAAGTGATTGATAGATATCGGTTTGAGAAACCACATCACGGTAAACTTGTTTTTTCATAAATTTCGGCAAGCATTTTCCGTAAAAAAACAAGGGCACATGAAAGAAATTTCGATTGTTTCGAGAGGTATGGATTGTATTCAATTCTTTTCCATGATCGGCTGTAATCACAAATAATGTATTTTCAAAATCCTTCGATTTACTCATTTTTCGCATAAATTCTCTTAAAGAACGGTCAGTGTAACGCATACAAAAAGCCATTTTTTCTTTAACACTTTGTAAATTCTCAGGTGCTATATCAAATGGTTCATGTGTGCTTAATGTTAATACAGATGCAAAATATGGTGTGGGTAATTGATTGATATCTCGGGCAACAAATTCAAAAAGTTCATTATCTGGAATGCCCCACTTCCCTATTTTACTCAGATTGGTTTGAATGTGATCTTTACCTATAATCGATTGAAATCCATTTATTTTAAGGTAGAACTCCATGTTTGCAAAATCCAAATCACCACCATAATAAAACCTCGTTTGATACCCTCTTTTTATTTTAAATTGTCTCGCCAAAGCCGGTAATTTATCTAATTTTGAGGGATGATTGATGATATTCTGCCAAGTTTGTCCTGGCCATCCACTGAATATACTTAACAATCCTTTGTCTGTTCTGTCGCCAGAGGCGTAAGCCTTTGTAAAGGCATAACCCTCGCTTGCAAGACTATCAATATATGGCATTTCATTCCCATCATGTCCCTCAAAAAAAGCCGACATTTCAGCCGTGAAACCTTCTAGAACAATGACAACAACATTTGGACATTTATCCCAATAAAATGGGGTAAACTCATTTTGTTGATCAACCATGTATTCCTTACAAATTGAATTAACGGGGAAGTTGGTATTTAACAAATGATCTACCTCTTGTATCCCTCCTGCTTCAGTCATGAGATAAAAGAAATTCCACATAGAATTGGTTGCTAAGGCATTCTTTTGCTGGTTGTTAGAATAAGAAGCATCCGAAATTAAAACTGGCATTAACCCTACACCACCTCTGATGCATAAAAAAAGTAAGGGAATGATGATCAATACATTTTTTGCAGAAATCGCAGAAACTTGAATGATTTTTTTTTGCAAAATGCGCCAAATCAAGAGATACACCCCAATGGTAAGTCCAATAATAAGGAAGAACAGCATTAACCAATGAATGTTCGATAAGTTATGAGAGACTTCTTGAGGATATTTCAAATAGAATAAGGCTTGTAAGTCTAATTTGTGCGACCAATAGTTGAGCAGTTGAATATCAGCAACAACCACAGTAATATGCGCAAAAACAAACAAGAACACCAAACTTCGAATGAAAATCAATAAGAATGATTTTCTACAATGAAAATAAATTAAAAAGAAAATAAGAATAGAAAATGCAATATATCCTGTAATTGAAATATCTTGCCTTAGGCCATTGATAAAAATGTCGAATCCATCTTGAAGAGAAATATTGATAGTATTCGAAAAAACAATGGTCGCTAGTTTGGAAAACCACTGAAGTGAGAGAAAGAGCAGAAAAAGAGAGATTATAAATGAAAAAAAACCGTCGATAAACGGTTTTTTTTCATTTAATATTTTTTGTTTCGTCTTCAATTTTCAAGAATAAATTTCCCCAAACGGGTTAATTTAGATTCAGCTTCAATACTTAAGAAGTAAATACCTCTTGGTAAATGTGAAACATCTAATTGATTCTCAGAGTTTAGTTTAATCATGAAATTTTGACCAGAAACATTCATTAAATTGAGTGTGCTATTTTCTGGCAGTCCTTTAACAGTTATTAAATGAGTAGCAGGATTTGGATAAATACTGATATTATCAGTTTTTATATTTTCTGTTCCACTTGCCACCACCTGAATAAAGTTGGTTTTCGTCAGAGTGCCATTGCCATTAATATTTGTTGCATCCAATTTAACGGTGTACATTCCAAGCTTCTGAAAAGACACAGTTGGATTTCTATCTGTAGAAGTGGCTGAACCTGTAAATTGATAATCTGAAGGAGTAATTGTCCATTTATAGGAACTAGCATTATTCGCAGTTAAATCGATCAAAGTAATTTCTTGATTCACTACTGGGGACAGATTGTTTGCCGTAAAATCAACTTGAGGAACTGCTGAAGAGTTAGTAGACACACTGATATAGTTGGTCTTAGTTTTTACATCTGTTGATGAAATATTTTTTGCAGTTAATGCAACTGTGTAAGCCCCTACACTGTTGAATGAAACATATACTTCTTTTGATGTTAATGTTGAACCAGCTTGAAGTGTGTAGTTATTAGGGGTGATCACCCATGTTTGAGATGTGCTATTAGAGGACGTTGATGTCAATTTTATCGTTTGATTTACAATTGGAGTGGTATTGTTAGCACTAAAATCGGCAATTACGTTGTCAGTTAGTGGTACTTTACGAATGACATTATTTCCATTATCAACTACATAAACTGACTTATCTGCATTTCGGTAATAAATATGAGTGATATTTCTAAATTTAGCTTTTGAAATTTCATCATCGAGATAACCTGCTTCTGTAGGACTACCACAAAAAACAGAAACGGTGCTTCCATCGTAAACTTTCAGACAAGTAGGCTCAGCAATCACTATTTTAGCACCAACAACGCAAATATCTACAGGAAAAGATAAATCTTTAACTACAGTTGTAACCGCTTTAGATGTCAGATTAATTCGTTTGATTTTACCGTTGTTTCTATCTGCCACCAACAAAGAGTTGCTATTTTCGATGCAAATACCAGTAGGTCTATCAAATCTAGCAAATGTATCATTAGCGTCTTTGTCGCCGGCGTCAAAGTGACCATTACCGGCCAAAGTAGTTACAACACCACTAGTGATTTGTCTGATGCAATTGTTTGCATTATCACAGATATAAAAAATACCATTATTTGAAATCTCAATATCCTCGGGAGTGTTAAATTCCGCAACACCAACAAGCCCATCAACATATCCACCGGTAAAATTATCTTGACCTGTAAGTGTGCTCCAAGAAGATTCGTTAGAGGAATTCACAAATTTAGAACCTTTTCGAATCAAATTGTTATTTCTGTCGCAAACATAAACATCATTTGTTTTCGGATGCACAGCCACACCAGTTGGGGTAGAGAATCTGGATACAAGTCCAGTTCCATTGGTACTACCAAGCGACAACGTTGAGGTTGGATCTCCACGAAAACCACCTCTATTTCTAGACAAAGAGCCGTCTATCAACATTACGTTATGTTCATCGGTAACATACATTCTATTGTTAGTATCACAATAGATTGCCTGCGGCCTACTATACAATTCGCTGAGAATTGGATTCGTAGCTGTTCCATTAAATTTACCAGAGTCTGTGTATTGCACACCAGCATAAGTACTTGTTTTCACCTGGGCATTGAGTTGAATACTCAAAGCGCTGATTATAAACAAAAAAAGTATTTTTACTTTTGACATAATTACAAATTTCTACAATAATTCCAACGCGTTATTCACACGATTTTCTATGGTGTCTAAAATATTGTCATAACTACGTCTGTTTAATTCATTTCCAGTCATGGCTTGATATAATTCTTGGTATCTGTTGGAAATACTTTCAACAAAAGAATCTGGCATGTCGGGTACAATTTGTCCCTCCAAACCTTGGAAATTATTTTCCATTAACCACTCTCTCACGAATTCTTTACTGAGTTGACGTTGTTGTTTCCCTTCAGATTGAAGTTGGTTGTATGTGTCTAAATAAAAGAAACGTGAGCTGTCGGGGGTATGAATTTCATCAATCAGTGTTGATTCATCATGAAAAATACCAAATTCATATTTTGTATCTACCAGAATCAAATTTTTTGATTTTGCATAATCAGTTCCCAATTGAAAGAGCGCCAATGCTTTATCGCAGAGCTCATCTAATCTTTGTTTAGAGAGCAAACCATTTTCAAGAATTTCATTGTAGCTGATGTCTTCATCGTGGCCGCTGGTAGCTTTGGTAGCGGGAGTAATAATTGGCTGAGGTAATTTATCATTTTCTTTTAATCCTTCGGGCAATACATTGCCACAAATCAAACGTCCCCCATTTTTGTAGACACGCCAAGCATGACCGGTGAGGTAGTTTCTCACAACAAATTCAATTGGAATGGCATCACAACGTTTTCCAATGGTGACTTGCTCATCAGGTGTTACAATTTTCCAGTTTGGCATAATGCTTTGAGTTTGATCGAGAAATAAACTAGCAACCGCATTTAATACCTGCCCTTTGAAAGGAATGCTTCTAGGCAAAACATGATCAAAAGCTGAAATTCTGTCGCAGGCAACCACAACAAGTAAATCATTGTGAATGGTATAAACGTCTCTCACCTTACCTCTGTAAAAGGCGGTTTGATTTTTGAAATAAAAATTTGTTGATGTTAATGATTGAAGTTCCATGGTTATATTTGTTCATCGGCTTTGTCGTAAGCCTTAATAATTTCTTTTACAAGTTTATGTCGCACCACATCCTGAGTGTCTAATTCTACGATTGAAATACCCTCAATATTACGTAAAATTTTCATTGCGCGAAACAATCCACTCATTTGTTTTTTTGGCAAATCTACCTGGGTTAAGTCGCCAGTGATGATCAACTTCGCATTTGGACCCATTCTCGTTAAAAACATTTTCAACTGTAGATCGGTACTATTTTGAGCCTCATCCAAGATAACATAGCAATTATCAAGTGTTCTACCTCTCATAAATGCCAAAGGCGCAATTTCGACAGTTCTACTTTCGATCATGCTTTTTAGTTTATCGGAGGGAATCATGTCTTCCAAAGCATCGTAAAGTGGTCGAAGGTATGGATCAATTTTTTCTTTAAGGTCACCGGGTAGAAATCCTAAATTTTCTCCTGCCTCAACAGCGGGACGGGTGAGAATGATTCTACGAATTTCTCTTTCTTTGAGCGCAACAACGGCCAAAGCTACTGCGGTGTATGTTTTACCTGTACCTGCCGGACCAATTGCAAATAAAATGTCGTTTTGCTTAGATTCTTCCAGCATTTTACGTTGATTCATTGTACGGGCTTTAATTTTTTGCCCTCTTGTACCAATGAGAAGAACATCTTCAGAAGCAGTGGTAGCTTGATCAATTTCTTTGATTCCAATATGCAATGCTTCGTGAATTAAATGTTCATTCAACTCTCCTTTTTTGATGTATAATTTTTCTAACACTTGCATGCCAGCATCAAAATCGTTCATGCTTTCTTCATCCCCAAATACTTTAATTTCATCACCTCTTGCAATAATTTGCAACTTTGGATATTTCAATTTAATCAGGGTGATATGGGCGTTGTTTGGACCATAAAAAACCTGTGGGTTGATAATTTCTAATGTGTAAATGCGCTCTGCCAATCGTATATTTGATATTTTTACAAATATATGGAATCCAATTCAGCGAATAATCATCATATTTTACACTATTGGATAGATTTTGGCACAGAATCTATTGACTATTCCATTTCCCAGGCACATTTACATGTAGCGTTTCCAGAAATTAAAACGATTGTAAGTCCCTCAAAAATCAAAAAAGGACATATTCAACCACAAGCAATATTTTTAAAATTATTTAAAGATGAATTTCCAGCCAACACCATTCATTTGTGTCACGTGTCGTTCGTTAGCCAGCAATCTAAAAGATTCATGTTAACAAAATATAGGGATCAATATTTTTTAGGTCCCGATAACGGCATGTTTACCATGGCTTTTGATCAGGATCAGCAATATTATAAACTACCAGTGGATCAATTTAAAAGCGATTCATTGAGGGAAGTATACATACCTGCAATTAAAAAGTTAATTGAAATGAAGTTCGATATTGATGCCATATTTGATCGTAAAGAAACCATCATGAAAATGACAACATTGCAACCTACTATTTCGCACAATATCA
This sequence comes from uncultured Rhizobium sp., assembly GCA_964645755.1. Taxonomy (GTDB): domain Bacteria; phylum Bacteroidota; class Bacteroidia; order NS11-12g; family UBA955; genus VMCP01. The sequence goes on along the minus strand of CAZYBT010000045.1, from coordinate 2,349 downwards.
TGAGATTAACGGCTTTATATGTTGACGTAAATGGAAATGTGTTTTTTAATTTAGATAAAACAACGTTCGACAATTTTATAAAGGGTCGGCCTTTCAATCTCAAATCATATTCATTCAAAATAGACCGCATATTAAATGATTATGATGATGTGCCGGAAGGAGAAATTTTGGCATTATTTAATTATGGCAACATCCTTCAAATTGCTGGAAATGCGAGCAATGCATCAATGAAATTAGGTCTTCAAATAGATTCAATGATCATCTTGGAGGTATTCCCATGAAAATTCACAGATATGTAAAAATGACCTTCAAAACGGAGGAAGTAGAAAAATTCTTAGTCGTTTTTGATGAATCAAAATCAAAAATCAGAGCCTTTCCAGGTTGTTTGTCGTTACAACTCATACGAAACATAGAGTGTCCTCATATTTTATGTACATCGAGTATTTGGCAAGATGCAGATAGTTTAGAAGCCTATAGAAACAGTGAATTATTTGCAGAAACATGGAAAAAAACCAAAATATTATTTGCAGAAAAAGCAAAAGCTCAATCGTATGAGCTCATCGAATGGTTAGTTTGATTCGATCCATTTTCCCGGATTCAGGATATTTCGAGGATCAAATACCGTTTTAATACCCTTCATAAGCTCCCAATGAGTTGGGGTAAAAACCACATCCAAATAAGGTTTTTGAACAAGTCCTACCCCATGTTCTCCACTGATTGTCCCACCAAGCTCCTTACACAATTCAAAAATTTTGGTGATTGCTTTGGGAATTTCATGGTTCCAATAATCGTCAGACAGCTGGTCTTTCAGGATATTCACATGCAAATTTCCATCGCCGGCATGTCCATAACAGACAGACCTAAAGCCATATTCGTTTCCAATTTCTTTGACTCCATTTAACAATACAGGAAGTGACGCACGAGGCACAACTGTATCTTCTTCTTTGTAGACACTTTGTTGCTTCACCGTTTCACCTATAGATCTCCGAACTTTCCACCAATCTTCTAACATTTGGGAATTATTTGGCATCAAAACCTCAAAAGCACCAGCATCTTCTAAAATAGGAAATGTGATTTCAGCTTGATTCATAAGCTCATTTAAATCATTTCCATCAAAAATGACCATTAGATAAAATTCAACGTCGGGATGATATGGGAAATTGGTTTGAGTTGCATCTGAAGCAATTTTGACTCCGCTCTGCTCCATTAACTCTAGACCTGTTGGTAAAATTCCACTTAAGAGCACTTTATTGACAGATTTTGCAGCTTCCTCCGCCGTTCTGAACATCGCCAACATCAGAAGTTCATGTTTTGTTTTGGGAATTACCTTTACAACAATTTTTGTGATAATACCTAAAAGTCCCTCACTACCAATAAATAGATGGGTTAAAGAAAATCCTGTAGAATTCTTGAGCGTATTTGCGCCTGTCCAAATAATTTCACCTGATGGCAAAACAACTTCTAAATTGAGTATATAATCACGTGTAATTCCATATTTCACGGCTTTTGGACCTCCGGCACCATGTGCAACATTCCCACCAATGGTAGATGAACCCATGCTCGCTGGATCAGGCGGATAAGTTAAGTCGAATGGCTCCAGTGCTTGTTTAAGATGAAAATTGACCACACCTGGTTCAACGGTAGCGGTTAAATTTTGTTGATCGATATCTAGTATGCGATTTAATTTTTTTGTACTTAAAACAATTCCACCATGAACTGGTAAACATGCACCAGATAATCCAGTGCCTGCACCTCTTGTATAAATCGGAATTTTGTTAAAAGAAGCCAATTTCAGAACTTCAGAGATTTGCTGGGTATTTTCAGGAGTTAACAAGATCTCGGGCATAAAAGAAAGGTCTTCAGTGTAATCGCGGGACACTTCGTTCAAATCTTCATAATTTTGAATTACATTTGTTTGACCGAGAATATTCTCGAGTTGTAAAATGATATCTTGATTCATAGCAGCAAAGTGGCAAAGTTATGGATATAGGTTGAAATTAATTAGAGCGTTGATATGAAGAAAAATAGGATCAAATTAATCATTGTCATTTCTTTTACAATCATTTACATGATTAGTGCACTCATATGGTGGACAATTGCGCTACGCAAACTGCAGCATAAGATATATGAAAACAACATTGAAAACATTAAATTAAAAAATACTTTAGTCGCAAATGAAGTTTTTTTTAGTCTTTTGCGTGAGAATAATTCCGATGGAGAAAAAAGGGAAATATTATTCAACGATGAGCGGATTTCGATCGATACAGCTGCGTTTCGGAGTGCATTGAATAAAAAAAATAAAGAAATTAATATTTTTTATTTGGTGAATAGGCAACATAATTTAGTAGA
>CAZYBT010000044.1:0-19868 GCA_964645755.1 uncultured Rhizobium sp. | reverse complement strand
AAGCGCCAGCTTTCGCATCTCCGGACGGGGGTTCAATTCCCCCCAACTCCACAAAGAAAAACCCTGCCTTGGCAGGGTTTTTTTATTTGAAAACCATCGAACCAAATGCCCCAGTATTTGAGAGAAGAAGGTTTTCAAATAAAAAGCAATTGCGGAGCAATTGTTTTTCTTTGTAAGAACTACCCATAGGGAATCACCGACCGAAGGGAGGTAGTTCCCTGTAGGTGAATATTACTGAACCAAATGCCCCAGCATTTGAGAGAAGAAGGTTTCATTTTGAGTTTAGAGTTGAGTGTTTAAAGTTTAGGGTTTGTCCTTTGTCCTTGCCTGATTTAGGTTGTCACTTACCAATCAACTTCAGGTTTCAGTTTTAATAATTTTAATTTTTTAACTTTATTATTGGTTTTATTCAATGAAGGAATCTCCTACAAAATATTATCTTTGTTTCATGCGCACTTTTGGGATCACTTGCTTTCTATTGTTACTTAGCTTTAATGCAAATGCCCAAGTTGTGTTTAAAATGAATCAGAAACAATCTTTGCCATTAACGGTAAATGATAGTGCTGTTTTGATGGATACTGCTTCCTTAACACATCATCGATTGCAATGCATTTCTGGTAACATCGTAAATTCTCGTTTTGAATCGCAAATTGGTGGCAATGACTCAAGTATGCAGGCCGTTTTGTTAATTTTTGATTCCCTACTTTACAATTCTGTTCATGATAATCAAGTAATACCGGTTGGCATGGCAAAAAAAGGGATCTATTGGGGACTTTCCTTTGTAGATATAAATGTTCCATTTCTCGATGTGCCGTTTGTTGTTTGTGTTTTGCCCAAAGACACCAATCAATTTGAAAGTTTTGCTCAAAATTATTTGAGCGCACCCGATTTCCAATGGGTCGATGTCCCTCAAAAAAAAGACAGCTCAAAGTCAATTTTTAAGACACTCAATATCGATGAGTATTTATTGCCTTTACCTTGTTCGCATGATGATTTGTATGTGGAATATTTGAATGACTCAACATTGAATTTGGTGTTGGATGTTACTGAACATTCTCAGATTCAACCAGATTCTTGTGTAGAATTGGTTGAGCAACATTTAAAGCATTTGAGAAGTTTTCACGGAGATTATTGCGGTTGTAAAGCAAGATTATTTTTTGCCAATAGAAATGTGAACATGAATCGTGTGACTTGGTTTTTTGAGAGATTTTCAGATTTAAATGTTCAACTAGATATACTTTTTTCTGAAAATACCGAAAAATGATTATGAAATTCAAAAATTTGGCACTTAATTTGTATCACTATTTTAAAATAGAAAATCTTAAATTATGAACTTTAAAAAAATATCAATCCTTGTAATTGTTGCTTTAAGCACGAAAGTTTTGTTGGCTCAAGCTGGTTTTGACGATGATGTTACCGATTTTGCCGTTCCAGTTGATGGTGGAATCACTGCTATTGTTGGATCAGCCATTGCTTATGGAGTTTACAAATTCCGCGGCAATAAAACCAAATAAGGATTAATTTAAGTTCACATCGTTTGGCGCTTGTGCCAGCCAAACGTACTCGCCTCCCATATCTGAAAGTGCCTTCTTCCAAACAAAATTGGAATTCATGAATATGTATGCACTTTTAAATTCTGAGACAATCCATGTTTTTTCTTCGATTTCTTGTTTCAGTTGTCCGGGACCCCAACCACAATACCCAGCAATGGCAATTGCGTTATCTTGATTGATTTCTCCCTTTTGATGCATTTCGATAATGTCGAATGCGTTGCCACCCCAATAAATTCCCTCTCCTACATGAATAGCATCTTGAATGTTGCTGCATCTATGCAAAAAGTTCATTGTTTGTTTTGATTCAACAGGTCCGCCGAAATATAATTTGAGTGTGATTTCTGCGCCATCCTCTTCCGAGGCTGCTCTCATGAGTAAATTTGAGGCATCGTTAATTACAACACCCATGCTGCCGTGTTCATTATGATCAACGAGTAAAATAACACACCTAAAGAAGTTTTCATCGGTAATGAATGGCTCCGCAATAAGTAATTTTCCTGCTTTTAAACGCTGTTTCATTTGTGATGCAATATGTAAAAAATATGTCATACTCCCAAGAAATAAAGAAAAATTGTCGTACTTTGCGTCATATCAACACTTATCCATGAGCGTGACCAAACTAAAAAATATTTTCGTTTTTGCTGTATTATTTTTATTGTCAACTTCTTTGAAGTCGCAAGTCTTAACAGTTGAACCTGTTTTTCCAAAGGAAACAGATACCGTTACCATTATTTATGATGCAACCTTGGGTAATGCAGCACTAAAAGGCGTAGGCCAAGTCTATGCGCACGCGGGTGTTATAACCAATTTGAGCACGTCTAGTGCAGATTGGAAACATGTAGTTGGAACATGGGGAACAGCCGATGCCAAAGTAAAAATGACAGCCTTGGGAAACAACAGATGGAAAATGCGTTACCATCTAAAGAACTTTTATGCTCAAGCGGGTGCTTTTCAAGCCAATGAAGTCATTCAACAAATGGCATTTGTATTCAGAAACCAAGATGGTAGTCTAGTAGGAAGAACTGCTGCTGGAGGAGATATCTTTACACCTGTTTACTCCGCTTCATCGAGTTTAATGCTCAAAATTACTTTGCCAGAATCTAAAACTACAATTGGCAAAGGAACAGATTTATTTAAAGTGGTTACTTGGACAAGTAAAAATGCTAATATTGATTGTTATTTGGATGGTTCACTCGTTCGAGGTGTTGTATCAAAAGATAGCTTGCAGGAAATATTTTCAAACTTTAGTCCAGGCTCCCACACCATAAAGATGTTAGCAAAGGCAGGTATGGAAGTAGCTGCTGACAGCGTATATTTTGTTGTGAACCCTGCAGTTGTTCAACAAACAATGCCTGCTGGTTTAGAGCAAGGAATCAATTATGTGAATGATTCAACTGTTTATTTGGTGTTATATGCACCTTACAAGAATTTTGTCTATGCCATCGGTGATTTCTCGAATTGGCAACCCGATTTGAAGTACTTCATGAAATATGATCCCTCAAAAGCTTGTTTTTGGACAAAGATTGAAGGATTGAAACCTGGCTTTGAGGTTGGGTATCAATATTTGGTAGATGGTACAAAGAGAATTGCAGATCCTTTTAGTCCTTTAATGTTAAATGAATGGGATGATGCGTACATTCCTTCTGCAGTTTATCCAAATCTTAAGGCATATCCAAAAAATAAAACTTCTGGATGGGTAACTGTCATGCAACCCGGTGAACAGGCCTTTTCTTGGAGTAAGGTGAACTTCCAACGTCCCTCAAAAGAAAAACTGGTGATCTATGAATGTTTGGTCAGAGATTTCACAAAAGCACAAAGTTTTAAAGCCCTTCAAGACACATTGCCTTATTTGAAAAGACTTGGAATTACTGCTTTGCAATTAATGCCGGTAACGGAATTTGAAGGAAATTTGAGCTGGGGATACAATCCCGCAAGCCATATGGCTTTAGACAAATATTATGGCAATCGAAATGCTTTTAAATCGTTGGTGAACGCTTGCCATGAGCAAGGAATTGCGGTGATTATGGATGTGGTTTTCAATCATGCGTTTAGCACAGCTCCAATTTGTCAATTATATTGGGACGATACTGCATTTGCTCCAACAGCGAATAGTCCTTACGCCAATATTGTAGCAAAGCATCCATTTAATGTGGGATATGATTTGAACCATGAGAGTTCTGCGATGAGATACTATACCAAGCGAATTTTAAAGTATTTGTTAGAAGAATATAAAGTTGACGGTTTTCGATTTGACTTAAGTAAAGGATTTACCCAGAAGAATTCCGGTAGCGACGCTGGGGCAATGAGTGCTTATGATGCGAGTAGGATAGCCATTTGGACAGACTATTACAATGCAGTACAATCGTATTCGCCAGGTGCCTATCATATTTTGGAACATTTTGCAGACAATAGTGAGGAAGTAGAATTGTCGAAAAAAGGAATGATGTTGTGGGGAAATGCGGTGTATAACATGACAGAAGCAGCAATGGGTTTCAGTGCAAACAGTGACTTTGGCTGGGGAATCGACTATACAAAAAGAGGTTTCGAGCCGAATGGTTTGGTTGGATATGCAAGTAGCCACGATGAGGAAAGAATGGCTTATCAGTTAATCAATTATGGGAATTCTGCTTCTGGATATAGTACCAGAAGCAATCCAATTTTTTTAGAGAGAATGGCCATGTTGTATTCTTATTTGTGGTTAACTCCTGGACCCAAAATGATTTGGCAGTTCGATGAGTTGGGTTATGATTATTCAATCAATCACTGCGTAAATGGAACTGTGAACAATGCTTGTCGATTGGACAACAAACCAGTTCGATGGGATTATTGGACGGGCAATGCAAACAGGAAAAAGTTGTATTACAACAACGCCATGTTGTTGCATCTGAAGAACACATATACCGATGTCAATAAACCAAATTCTTTTAATTTAAGTGCAAACAACAAATACAAGCGATTGCAGCTTAATGGTGCTGGATTTTCAACTTTGGTATATGGAAGCACCGATGTAGCTCCACAAACGGTTTATCCTGGTTTTCCTTTTAAAGGAACGTGGTATGATTATTTATCTGGCGATAGCATTGTGGTTTCCGACGTGAATATGTCTATTGGATACAAAGCGGGAGAATATCATGTATGGACAAGTAAAAGAGTTGCCAATCCGTTTTTAAGCAAGTCAACAAGCTCCGTTTTGAACATTGAGGAGTTAGATTTAATGGTTTATCCAAATCCTACAGACGGCAAAATGACGATTCGTTGGAATGCTCCTTTTGAAAAAGGTTATTTAGAAATCTATGATATCACGGGTAAAATGATTAAAAATGTGAACATTTCAAATGGTACCATGTTTGATTTTGAGGGACAAAAACCTGGGGTGTATGTATATAAGATACGAATAGGAACTGTGAGTTCAAATGGAAAGATTGTTTTGAGGTAGGGGTAAAACAATTTTTTAGAACTTAAAAAATATACCCCACAGAAAGATTCCAATTTCTCATTGCAGTAGGGAAAACAAAAACCTCTTGGATCAGGGCTCTATCGAACATATAGCCCCATGTGTATCCATTGTTTGCAAAGTATTGATTGGTGATGTTATTTCCTTGTAATTTCAATTGCAATTGGCTGTTTTTTAGTTGTTTTGAATAGGCCAATGTGAATTCACTGAATTGATACTGTGGCAAACTTCTGTAATCGTTGCCGGTATTGTCGAGATACTGTTTTCCAACCGTTTTTACATGGTATTGAACAACAATGGTTCCGCTGTTTTGCCTCATTGTGATGGTTTTATTTCCAATTTCTTTTTCAGCAATGGTCTTAAATAAATTGACTTGATACAGAATTCCAATAGATCCTACCATATCTGGAGAATAAGCTATGGGTGCATTTTTGTAAATAGTATCAAAAGTCATTTTGCCTCTAAAGTAATCAACCCAACTTGCAGGAGATTCCTTTATTCTGTTTCTGCTCAAAGCTAAATTTCCAAGTAAAGTTACGCTTTGGTAATTTGGATGTTTATTTTGACTAAAATACTTTTGGAAAAGCAGGGTTTTGTTTTCTATTTCAATACCCATTCTATAACTTTCAGCAACATTCACCCTCAAAGCAGTGCCAACATCGTTTAGAGCACCTGATAGCACCAACTGGTCTTTGTAGTCCATGTAATAACCGTTAATTTTTAGATTGAAAATTTCTTCATTGGGTGCATCTTTCCAATTTGAATTGGTTTTTTTGATTCCAAATTCGTAACCAAGTTCATAATCAATCATTTTTTCAGGTTTTGGAACAACACGAAACTTGTTGTCGGTGAAATCGCTTCGTGAAGGCTCTTTGCTACCTGCAGCTACAGAACCACTGAATTCGTGTTTGAGACTGTGCTTGATACCGAATTTTTCTTTCAAATCTTGTTGTAAACCGTAAGAAAATCCTGCCTTTGGGTTAAAAAATGAATAATTCCCCTCAAAATCAATGATTCTTAAATCATTGTCGGTTCCTTTCCCAATGTGTATGACTTTTCTTGCTTGTAAATCAACGAAATAGCTGAAATTGTTTGCAACGATTTGTTTGTATTTTGCGAAGAAACTTAAATCAGTTTTGTTCCCAGTAGCGCGGTAATATGTATTGGGGATGTTTGCTCTGTTGTAACTTTCTGTTGCAGCATAAACTTTCGTTACATACCCAAAATGTTGTCCAAAGTATTGATTTGCAGCAAGTCCCAAAGTCAGAATTTGATTTGTTTTACTGTAAACATAGTTGATGTTTGCTCCAATTAAATCATTATTTAACCATCTTTGACGTACAAGGTCACTGTTGCTGATGCTTAAGGTGATGCCAGTATCGCCGGAAATAATATTTGGTAAATTATAATTGGATAATTGATTACTGAGTCTGAATTGCTCAAAATATCCCTCACCATGTGTATAATACAAAGTGGTGTTAATCAATTGACTTTGGTTTATTTTATAATTCAAATAAAGGTGTGCATGATGTTGTTGGTAATTGTCGGTTTCGTTGTTGTATAGGTAGTAATTGTAGGTATTTGGATTGCTGTTAAATAAATTGAGGCTATCATCCGTAGTTTGATAGGTATAGCCAACCCCAGCATTGCGCCAGTAATGGTCTTTAAGGGCTTGCGAATCTGCGCTAGTATGGGATTTTCCAAGATTGAACTTTTCGATTGGAATTCCCCACCATGCTTGATAGGTCTTTTCTGTCCCTCCAAAAACTAAAAGTTTTGCTGCAATTTTTTCAGATTGGTAACTCGCTGAGGTGAAATAACTCCACAAATCTGATTTGGCCCTATCAATAAATCCGTTAGAGGTAATGTTTGAAATTCTTCCGTTAAAATTGAGGTATTGTTTTGGTTTTATTTGATAATTTGGACTACTAAATTTGGCTGTTAATTTCCGAGATTGGTAGCTTCCATAGCTCATTTGAAACTCATTGGAGTTATTTTCAGAAGTTTGTACATTCACTGTGGCACCAAATGCACCTGATCCAGACAATGAAGTTCCCAGTCCACGTTGAACCGTGATTGAACTTGCAGAACTTGCCAAATCAGGCATATTTACCCAAAATGTACCTTGACTTTCAGCATCGTTAATTGGAACACCATTAATGGTTACATTGGTTCTAGTTGCATCACTACCGCGAACTCTAATGCCGGTATAGCCAATTCCATTTCCGGCGTCGGAGGTTGTGATTACATTGGGTAATGTTTGTAACAAGATTGGTATATCGCGTCCGGTATTGATGAGTTGAATTTGTTTTTCATCGAGGGTATTCACGTTAGTGCCTTTGGTTTTGGTTTGATTTACATTGATGATAACTTGTTCAATGCTCGTCAAATTCGATGGTTTTAGGGTGCTATCTTGCTTTGAGTCTGCAGATTGTGCAGAAGTGTTGATAGCAAAAGCGACTAGGCCAATTGTAAATAAAATGTGTTTTCTGAAATTCATATCTCGTTGGTTTGTACATCCGAGACGCATCAAGAAACTTGATCATTTCCCTTCGCAGGCATTATCCTGAGCAGGTTAGCGGGTATAATCTCAGCACTCTATTTGAGGCACCCCGAATGTGTTGCAAATTTATCAGAAATTATACGCATTTATGCAAATCTTTTGGTGAATATTTTTAAGATTGTTAGATATGTGTTTGAAAATGAATGATTTGAAAAGATTTTTTCGGAAATTATTGAGTTTTGTGTATTGATTTTTGGTCAATTGCTATTTTGATCGTTTTGTGGGTGTTGTTTATCGCCTAAAAAGTCTAAGTTTGTTCGAATGAATCGCTTTAAATATATCCTTTTAACCACGGTTGTACTTTTGGGATTTTCCTCTTTTATGCTTCCTCATTTTGTTGGCAATTTAAATAAAGGAAAGTTCAATTACCCCATGCAACGCATCAAGGGCGGAACTTTTAATATGGGAGATATTCATGGCGAATGGGATGAAATTACAGTGCATCAGGTTACTGTGAAGAGTTTTTCCATGGGTATTGCTGAAGTTACCCAAGCACAGTGGAAAACCATTATGGGTAAGAATCCATCTTACGATCAATCTGACGAAAATCAACCAGTGACAGATGTGAATTGGATCGATTGCATGGAATTTATTCGTAAACTGAATGAAATTACCGGGCGTAAATTTAGATTGCCCACAGAGGCTGAGTGGGAATTTGCAGCTAGGGGTGGAAATTATAGCAAAGATTATATTTATTCAGGTTCAGATAATCCGGATTCAGTGGCTTGGCAAAGTGAATTTGATTCAGAGAAGCCGCATGCAATCATGCAGAAAAAGCCCAACGAACTTGGCCTTTATGATATGAGTGGCAATGTTTGGGAGTGGTGTTCAGATTGGTGGGGAATGTATCCATCTGCAGCTCAGTTAAATCCTAAAGGTCCAGCTCACGGTGATTCGCGGGTTTTACGCGGTGGAAGTTGGGGTAGTAGTGCGGAATATTGCCGAGCTACATTGCGATTTCGTCGTGCTCCTTCAAATCGAACATATTATTACGGTTTGCGCTTGGCAGAATAAGTTATTGTAACAATCGTTTGATTTCCTGGAATGATTCAGGGAAATCTTGTTTACTTAGTCTTAAAATTCTGTGTTTTGCCCTGTTTCGCCAATCTGAGATTGGTCCTCCGTTGCCAATCTGTTTGTATGAGCAAATGTCAATTTTTTGTATGTCTCCATTCCGTTTGAGTTCCAACGATAACAAAGGAGCAATTCCATTGTTTTTGCTGAGATTAAATCGATAATACGTACAGAAGTTTCCAAGAGAATAGGCAATGAGTTTTTTTCGATAAACCTCTAATGCTCTTGGTACGTGTGGACCGTGTCCCAATATCAAATCGGCTCCTTGATCAATACAAAAATGCGCTACTTCGTAAACATTACCCCTGTTTTCCTCTAAGTAGCATTCTGATTTGCGGGTAACATGTGTGTGGTTGTTGCCTTCAGCACCCGCATGAATACTCACGATGATAATGTTGCAAAACGATTTTAACTCAAAGAGTAAATTTTTAATGCGTGAAGTATCATGTAATTGTACACAATCTTCCCCAACTGCCAATGCCAAAAATCCCACTCTTTGTCCGTTGATATCCATGAAGTCAATCGGTTTTACATTTGTTCCTGCGTGGTGAATGCCCTCTGTTTTTAATGTGTTGTGGGTGGATTTGATACCGTTGATGCCAAAATCGCCAATGTGATTGTTGCCTACTGAAATTAAGTTAAAACCAGCATTGCTGAGAGATTTTACATAGTGTGTTGGTTGTTTAAAAGCATAGCATTTACTGCTGTCGGAGCAGCGTTTCACATGACCACTAGAATCAAAAAATGTACCTTCCAAATTGCCAAATACTATGTGATGTTTTTTCAGTGTATGTTCAATTTTGTCAAAAAAATTAGGTGTTCTCAAGGTTGAATTTGGTTTAAAAACCATGGATTCAATTGGTGGTAAGTATTTTCTTGAGGGATATTGGGTGCCCAACATCATATCACCCACTGCCGATATTTTGAGAATCGAATCTTGAATGATACCAGATTTTTGACGCTTTCGTTTTTCTTTTAAATCCAACTGATCAACACCCGGTTTTACAATTTTTATCGGTTCTTTGATTTGAAATTGTGATTTTAAACAATTTGTACTGATTATCAAAAGGAACACGATGTAGCGTGGCATGTTGCGAAGGTAATTCTTTTGATATATTTTTTGACTTAAATACTCCTTGTTTTTCTCCGTAAAGAATAGAATTGTGACTATGGTTAACTATTTTTGTCACACATGAATTGCCCTTTTTTGTCCCTCAAGAAAATAGGACTATATGCCCTCATAACGCTATTTTTTAATTCGGTTTTTGCTCAGAAAATTGTGAATTTACCTCATGTTGGAGCAAAAAGTATCAAAAACCACAGTTTTTCAAATTATCAGCAGGTGTATCATTATAAAATGGATGTTGCATTAACAGTTGATTTTGACGAACAAATTTTGAAAGGAACGGTTGTGTATCATTTGAAGAGGAATGGACTTTCTGAAAGGTCGAAATCGGCTAAAATGGCTAAAAATATTAGAAAAACGCCTACAATTTTGAATCCAGAATTGAATGAAAACAAGGTAATTTTTGATACAAAAGGACTGGTAATAAAGAGTGTAATGGGGAATGATGGATTGCTAAATTGGGGCTATGGAGATTCGAATGAAATTCTCGGCAAGGCCCTTGAAATTGATGTAACAGAGCACGATACTTTGATTCAAATAGAGTATCGAACCCTGAATGCTAAAGAGTTGAAGCAAATGGGAAGTGGTTTTATTTCGGCAATTCAGTGGTTGAATCCTGGTCAAACCCACGATAAAAATAATCCATTTATGTTCTCTCAATCGCAGGCAATTTTAGCGAGAACTTGGATTCCATGTATGGATGTGCCAGAGGTAAAATTCACTTACAATGCTCAAGTTTTTTACCCAAATAATTTGAATGCTGTGATGAGTGCGCAAAGGTTTAACTCGCTGCCAGAATTTTTGCAAAAATATCCATTAAAGCATGGTGAATTTCAGCATTTTAGGAAAGAAATTAAGATTTCGGGGTCAAATGCTCCCGCGAAATATACAGTGGCATATTTTTACCAAAGTTTACCCATCTCTTCCTATTTGATGGCTATTGCAGTGGGTGATTTCAAAGAGAAGCGACTTTCAGAAAATTGTTTGGTTTATGCCGAACCTGGTTTGTTAGAAAAAGCTGCTTGGGAATTTGTTGATTTGCCTAAAATGATTGACAGCGCTTCAGCACTTTATGGAAAATATGCTTGGAAAGAATACAATGTACTTGTGCTACCCCCGAGTTTTCCTTTTGGTGGTATGGAAAATCCAGTTGTAACATTTGCTACTCCAACCATTATCACTGGAGATAGGAGCTTGGTTAGCCTGCTCGCTCATGAATTGGCCCATAGCTGGAGTGGAAATTTGGTTACCAATGCAACTTGGGATGACTTTTGGCTCAATGAGGGATTTACAGTTTATTTCGAAAGCCGTATCATGGAAAAACTGTATGGCAAAGATTATGCTCAGATGTTGGCAGTATTGGGAATGGGAGAATTGAAAAAGACCCTCAAAGATTTGATGGAAATAGCTCCCGCCGATACACGTTTGAAACTCGATTTGAAAGGTCGAAATCCCGATGATGGTCTTACAGATATTGCCTATGAAAAAGGTCGTTTTTTCCTAGTTTGGTGCGAACAAGTTATGGGTCGTAAGTTATTCGATCAGTTTTTGAATCAATATTTTAAAAAGCATGCTTTCGCTACGAATAAAACAGAGTTATTCGTGATAGAGCTAACAGCGTTTTATGAAAAAAATGTAAAAAATGGTAAATTGACGAAAATTGACTTCAATAAAAATGTGAAAAGTTGGGTCTATGATATTGGTTTCAAAGAACCTATAATTGTGAGTGCATACTTGACGGAGGCCGAGAGTTTATCGGCACAATTAAATTCTTTGGACCATCAAAATATGATTTTCGCTGAAGAAAGCGGCTTGAAATTGAAGAATGTTACACGTAGTTGGACAACCCATCATTATTTGCATTTTTTGCGAAATTTAGACAGTTTAAGTTTTGCAAATATGAGGTTTTTGGATTCTATTTTTCATTTTTCAATGACCATGAACAGTGAAATTGCCTTTGATTGGTGTATGTTGAGTATTAAGTCGAAATATACTCCAACTTATCCTTTCATTAAGGAGTTTCTCAACCGTGTTGGCCGACGCAAATTTGTGTTGCCAATCTATGATTTTTTAATTCAGGAGGGACAAAAACGGGCTCAATTTTGGATGAAAGCAAATAATACCAATTCGTTTGATATGCCAAAAATTCCAGAGTTAAAATTGGCTTTTGATGCATATGAAACAGCGAGAGATGGCTATCACAGTGTAACTCGAAATTCTATAGATGGTTTATTCCAATTTGATGAATGGAAAAAATAAGTCAAATCCTCTTGAAATTTGGATTTGATCCACTTCAAAATTTTTCTTTACAAAGATCGGTTTTATCGCCGTTACAACTCCCTAATTGTGATGCAACGAACATTATGATTCAGCGCGATGATTTAATTCATCCTGTAATTTCTGGGAACAAATGGAGAAAATTGGAAGGGTGGGTTAAGTTTGCAAAAAATGAGGGTTTTCATACATTGGTCACTTTTGGTGGGGCTTACAGCAATCATTTGGTTGCAACGGCGGCAGCGGGTAAAATGCTTGGATTTAAAACTATTGGTTTGTTGAGGGCAGATGAGCCCATTTCCAATCATTATCTTGAAATTGCCTCTGGGTATGGGATGAATATCCGGGGTGTTTCAAGGAGTCAATACAGAGAAAAGTTAAATTTGATTTCTGAATTTTCTTCTCTTGAGGGACATTTGGTTATTCCTGAAGGAGGTCAGGGGGAATTGGCCTTTGAAGGTTTTGAGAATTTGGTTATAGACTTGGCTGGAAAGGTGGATGTCATTATACACGCGAGTGCTACGGCAACTACAGCGGTAGGTTTGGCTTTGGCAATAAAAAAGCACAAGCTGAAAATAAAAGTAAAAGCGGTATTGGTATTGAAAAATTTACAGGCTCAAATTGATTATGCGGTTGCGCATGATGTTTCTGAGGTGATTGATTTTGTTGATGGATATCATTTTGGAGGATATGCGAAAGTATCTGATGAATTGTTTCGCTTTGCAGATGAGTTTGAATTGGTCAATCAAATTCGCATAGATCCTGTTTATACGGCAAAGGCATTGTGGGCCATGCGAGAAATGTGCCTCAGTGGGGGTTTTTTAGGCCTCAGGGTTGCATTTTTACATACCGGCGGTATGTTGGGTCGTTTTTCGGAGAAATTTCACCCTCAGGGTTAAATATTAATTATTTTCCTGCTGGAATCATTGGGTCAACGGTTCCAGTTAAAATTAAATGCGTTTTTTTGCCATTGGTGAAAAAGACATCCACGTGTTTTCGGAAGTAACCAAAAGTGTTGGCTGTTTTATATGAAGCACTTATCCAGCCGGTATCGTTGGGTAGGATTTCACTCTTAGAATAATCGGAAGCAGTGCAGCTGCAACCTACTTCTACTTTATCTATTTTAATTTTTTGTGGTGTTTTGTTGATGAAAGTGTATTTGGTGCTTGCAGGCGGACCGCTGGGTACAGTTTGAAAATCGTGAATGTGTTCGTTCCAAACAATAGTATCTAGTGGTGCAATTGTTTCGTTTGCTCGATTTTGAACAGTATTGGTTTCCTTAGGGGCCGTTGAATTTCCTAACGTTTTGCATTGTACCAAGGTCAATGTCCCTACAATAAAAAAAACTGAAAAAATAGATGGAGCTTTCATTTTTTTTCTTCGGAGGGATTGTGGACGCGGATTTGTTTCTTTTGATAAAGAATTGGTTTTTGACCAGCGCGAATGATATTTCTAACGATGGTAAGATTTCCTTCAATAATTAGTTCAAAGCTCGTATCGTCGTAATCTACAATATTTCTCTTGAAATACGGTCCTGGAGGTGTGTTTTGGGACATAAAAAAGAGGGTAATAGAGTCGATACTGTGGGGTTTTACACCGGCTTCGGGAAATACAAACTGAGTACATTGGCAATCAGGAGCAACTTGAGCAATGTGAACGGTATCTGATGAATTGTTTTCAATATAGAATACGGCTTCAACCACATCACCTAAATTACAATCTTGTTTGATTTTATTTGATCCAACAACACGAAGAGCTCCACGATTGTTGTTATTCAATTCACCAATGAGTTGAGCGTTCCCTGGATTCAGGCAAAGCAACGTAAACAAACAGATGAATAATTTTTGAAACATATATTAATTGATGCCAAATTGGAGCTTCACCGTAATAGACGCTTTTTTATTTCGATCTGTTGTATTGTAAACGCCACCCCATGAAAATTCTTCACTGCTACTTTTACCAGTGATTTGAAAAACTCCCATGTCGGCATTTCTTAAACTACCAAGGCTTGCATTTGATTCATTGGCGATATTTTGTGCGCGGGTTGTTGCATTTTTGGTTGCATTGGCAATTAGTTCTAGTTTGAGGTCGTCGAGTTTGGTGTAAGAAAAACTCGGATTAAAAGAAACAATGTCAATACCTTGTTCGATGAGTTCGGTGATCTCTCTAGATGTGCGTTCAATGATGTCGAGAGACTTTGATTCTATTTCGAAAGTTTGAGACAATTCGTACCCAGCAAATACACTAGTTTCAGAATATCCGTCACTTCCGCCGTAATTGCGTTGTGTTTTTGAATGCTCTTCAATATCTATGGCAGAAAAAACGATTTCTTTTTCGTTGATTCCCTGTTTCACAAGATATTGTTTGATTTTATTGGCATCAGCTTTTAATTGGTCATAAGCTTCTTTTCGATTCATGGATGAAGTTTTAAATTTCGCACTCCAGCGAACGAGGTCGGAGGTGAATTCTTTTTCGGCAAGTCCTGTGGTTGAAATTGTTTCGTTTGACACAAATTTATATTTGTAAGCACCACCAATAATGGCGGAAGCCAAAACAACAGAAAGGGCAATGAGCCCAGTTGCCATGAATTTGAGTTTATTTTCTTGCATAAAACTGATTTGTTAAGTTCGAATATAATCAAAAAAGGGTCGATTATCGACCCTTTTTTGATTATTTGATGATAATTGGTGACATTGGTTTTTCAGGTTCTTTCACCACGTTGCCGGAGATTGTGAGGGTCACATCGCCACCATTTCCTTTAACGAAAATGTTTTTGTTGAAAGTTCCTGGACGACCATTTGAGTTATACTCAGCTGTAATTGTTGCAGATTGACCGGGAGCAATTTCTTCACGAGGCCATTTTGGAGTTGTGCAACCGCAGCTTGCAGTAACATTGGATAATCTCAATGGATCGGTACCAGTATTGGTGAATTTGAAATCGTAGGTTGCAATTTGACCTTCGATTACGTTCCCAAAACTATGAGAAGTGGTTTCAAATTTTATAGCGGCATTGCTTTTGATATCGGTTTGTTCGGTTGTTGAAGGTTTTATTTCAACTTGAGCTGAAACGATAGAGCAAGTGGCTATTGATGCCAAAAGAAATACGATTTTTTTCATGAAATTATTTTTTTAACTCAGGAGCATTTACTTTTTCTGGTTCAGTAACTACTGTACCACTAATTGCTAAATCTGTTACGCTTCCGTTATCGAAAGTTACTTTAACAGATTTAGAAAAATAACCCGGACGGTTTTCAGTTCCATAACTTGCTTTAACTTCACCTGTTTCACCTGGCATGATCGGAGTTTTAGTCCAAGTTGGAGTGGTGCAACCACATGATGGATGCGCATCTGTAATCACAACTGGTGCGTTTGAAGCGTTTACAAATTTGAATGTTACTTCTGCAGCAGGTCCCATTTTAATGGTTCCAAAATCGTGAGCTTTGTTTGTCCATTTGATAGGCTCTTCAGTTTTCACATCTTTTTGAGCGTAAGTGGTTGTAACGAAGGCCAATGATAAGGCCAATAAGGTTAACATCTTTTTCATATTCTTAGTCGATTATTAATTTCTGTGAATGTTTTATTCAACTTTTATGCCAAAATAGTGAAAAGGATGAAATTATGAAAAATAATATCGTCATATTTCACTATTTGGCGGATGAATGATTATAATTTACGTTTTACTTCTTCAGTTTTATATATTTCGAGGTAGTCACCAACTTCAATGTCGTTGAATCTTTCAATTTGCAAGCCGCATTCGAATCCTCGAAGAACTTCTTTCACGTCGTCTTTGAAACGTTTCAATGAAGATAATTCACCGTCGAACATAACCACACCATCTCTGATCACGCGAAGTTTGCTTTTTCTTTCGATTTTTCCATCGGTAACATAAGCACCTGCAATTGTACCCACTTTAGAAATTTTGAATACCTCACGAACTTCAACATTACCAATTACTTTTTCTACAACTTCAGGGCTCAACATTCCTTCCATTGCAGATTTGATTTCTTCAATAGCTTGGTAAATGATTGAGTATGTTCTGATATCGATTTCTTCGTTTTCAGCAATTTGACGGGCTTTAGCAGAAGGGCGAACTTGGAATCCTACGATGATTGCATCAGAAGCAGAAGCCAACAATACATCACTTTCGGTAATTTGACCTACACCACTATGAATGACATTGATCGCAATTTCCTCTGTGCTCAATTTCATCAATGAATCTGTTAATGCTTCTACAGAACCATCCACGTCTCCTTTTACAATTAACTTCAACTCTTTGAAGTTTCCAACTGCCAAACGACGTCCAATTTCATCGAGTGTGATATGACGTTTAGTACGCATACCTTGTTCACGAACAAGTTGTTGGCGTTTGTTGGCAAGGATTTTTGCTTCACTTTCTTCACCAAATACGTTCCAAGTATCACCCGCTTGCGGAGGATCAGAGAAACCAAGCATTTTGACAGGTGTTGAAGGTGGTGCTTTGTCAATTTTTGCACCTCTTTCATTGAATAGAGCTCTTACTTTGGCATAATGTGGACCTGCAACTACGTGATCACCCACTTTCAGTGTACCAGTTTGTACCAACATGCTACAAACAATACCTCTTCCTTTTTCTTGGGTTGCTTCTATCACAGTTCCCTTTGCTTTACGCTTAGGATTTGCGGTGAGTTCCATTAATTCAGCTTCAAGCAGCACTTTGTCGAGTAATTTGTCGACGTTTAATCCTTTTTTGGCACTAATTTCTTGGGCTTGGAATTTACCACCCCAATCTTCAACCAAAATATTCATTTGGGCCAACTGTTCGCGAATTCGTTCAGGGTTGGCACCATCTTTATCCATTTTATTAAAAGCGAAAACCATAGGAACACCTGCTGCTTGAGCATGTGCAATGGCCTCTCTTGTTTGCGGCATGACGCTATCATCGGCAGCAATCACAATGATTGCCATGTCTGTTACTTTTGCACCCCTTGCACGCATTGCTGTAAATGCTTCGTGACCTGGTGTATCTAAGAAAGTGATTTTACGACCATCTTGTAAGGTAACTTCATAAGCACCAATGTGCTGAGTAATACCACCCGCTTCACCAGCAATTACGTTTTCTTTCCGAATATAATCGAGCAATGATGTTTTACCGTGGTCAACGTGACCCATTACGGTTACAATAGGAGCGCGGGGTTCAAAATCTTGAGGATTTTCTTGTTCGTCGTCAATGGCCTCTAATTGAGTTTCAGCGTCTACAAACTCTACTTCGTAGTTGAAGTCGTTTGCTACCAATTGAATGGTTTCAGCATCAAGTCGTTGGTTAATTGAAACCATCAAACCAAGTGCAAAACACTTAGAGATTACCTGCGTTACAGGAACATTCATCATTGTTGCGAATTCATTGGCTGTAAGGAATTCAGTAACCTTAAGGATTTTGGAATCCTCAAGTTTTCTTCTTCTTTCAGCTTCTTGTTCGCCCCTTCTGCGGTCTTTATCGTCGGCTTTTTTCTTAAATTTATCGCCTCTGCTTCTTCCGGCACTACCCATTTTCCCCATTGTGTTTTTCACATTGCTTTTAACAGCAGATTGTGACACTTCGGTTTTAACAGGCGGTTTAGGTCTATTGAAAGGTTGTTTGGTTTTATCGTCGGTTTTAATTGTTTCGTTTACAGCAACTTTGATGGTTCCTGTATTGTCTTTGCGTTTGCGCTTTTTACGTTCTTCTTTGACGTCTTTTTTAGCATCATTTGCTAAACTTGAAACTCCTTGTTTTTGGGGTTGTAGTTGAATTGTGCCGAGAACACGTGGCCCCGAGAGAGTTTCTCTTCTAGTTTCAATCTTTTCGATTTCAACTGGAATTTCTGTTACACTTTCGGTTTTTACTTCTGGAGTTGGCTCTGAAATTTCAATTGTTTCAGGAACAACTTCAACCGGCTTGATTGCTTCAACTGGTTTTGTCTCTAAAACAGGTTCAACAACTTTTGGTTTTTCAACTTTTGGCTGCTCTGTTGGTTGAGGTTTGTTTTCCGCTTTTTTACTCTTTTTAGGTTTTTCATGAAGTTCAATTTTGCCTAAAATTTTCAAACCACCCACAGATTCTTCTTTTGATGAAGTGTTTGTTTCTTCTAAAGATGGTTCTTCAATTTTTTCTTCCGCAATTGGTGCTTCAACAATTGGAGCCACCACTACTTCTGATTCAACTGGAATTTGAACTTCTGCTACAGGCGTAATTGTTACCGCTGGTTTTTCAGGAGCTGGCGTTTCATCAACGGCAGGTTTGTTAGTTGTTGGAGCTGCTGCTACAACAGGTTTTGCAATTTTCTGATTTTTGAGTTTGTTTGCTTCTTCTTTTGCAGCTTTATCAGCTGAAAATTCTTGAAGGCAAGCTTGATACATGTCCTCATTGATTTTGGTAGTAGGACGTGCTTCAACATCGAATCCTTTCTGTTTTAAGAATTCGGCCAAAGCAGTAAAGCTTCTATTTAATTCGCCGGCAACTTTAGCTAAACGGTATTCCGCCATATATTAATTCAAATTTACTTTTAATTCGTTGTAAATCCCAAGTTTCTTTAAGTAATGTTTTTAAATGGAGTTCAAACAGCGCCTTGAGAATTTTCTGTTCAAACTCCATTGGATATATTTTAATCTTCGAATTCTTGACGAAGAATATTTTGCACAGCAACAATGGTTTCTTCTTCCAAGTCGGTGCGCTTTAATAAATCTTCAACAGATGAATTGATGACATCTTTAGCAGAATCTAGGCCGATGCGTTTGAATTCATCAATAATCCAGCTGTCGATTTCATCTAAGAACTCATCTAAATCAACGTCATCTTCACTGTTTACGGTGTTGTTAACCCTGTAAACTTCGATTTGATAACCCGTTAATTTGCTCGCAAGTTTGATATTGTGTCCACCACGGCCAATTGCCAATGAAACTTGATCGCTTTCTAAGAAAACATTTGCAGTTTCACCAACTAAATCCATTCTCGAAATATTGGCAGGTTGCAAAGAACGTTGAATGTAAAGTGCTGTGTTAGTGGTGAAGTTGATAACGTCAATATTTTCGTTTCTCAATTCACGAACAATGCCGTGAATTCTTGCTCCTTTAACACCAACGCAAGCACCAACCGGATCAATTCGATCGTCGTAGCTTTCAACAGCAACTTTCGCTCTTTCACCTGGTTCTCTGACAACTTTTTTGATGGTGATTAATCCATCTAAAATTTCCGGAACTTCCAATTCAAACAATCTTTCTAAGAACTCCGGAGATGTTCTTGATAAAATAATTTTTGGAGATCCTTTGTCCATGTCTACTTCATGAATCACAGCGCGAATAGTATCGCCTTTTTTGTACATGTCGCGAGGAATCATTTGTTCTTTTGGTAATGAAAGTTCGTTCCCTTCATCATCAAGAATCATGATTTCACGTTTCCAAACGTTGTAAACTTCACCAGTAATGATTTCACCACGTTTGTCTTTGTATTTACGGAAAAGTTCATCTTTTTCAAGTTCAATGATGCGACTCATGAGGGCTTGACGAGCATTCAATACACTTCTTCTTCCAAAATCATCCAAGAATACTTGTTGAATACAATCTTCACCTACGGCGTAATCAGGCTCAAGTTTTTGAGCTTCTTCTAAGGTAATATGTAAGTTTTCATCTTCAACCTCACCTTGTTCAACAATCAAACGCAAATGATACATCTCAATATCACCGGTTTCAGTGTTGATAATGATGTCGAAATTGGCATCTTGACCATATTTCTTTTTCAAAATGTTTCTAAAAACATCTTCTAAAACACGCTGCATGGTAGCGCGGTCAATGTTTTTGAACTCTTTAAAT
>CAZYBT010000043.1:0-19964 GCA_964645755.1 uncultured Rhizobium sp. | reverse complement strand
CTATCCTCCTAATCCTTCTAATCTTTTAACCTTTCTTTTCATGATTATAAGATTATTAGATTATTTGATTATAGGATAATGTAAATTATAGTTCAAAGTTCAACTTCATAAACCTTTATAAACCCTTATAACATTTATAAACTATCTCTTCTAATCTTTTTAACCCCTCTAATCATTTAATCATTTTTACTACCTTCGCGATATGAAAGGACAAATTCGTTGTAAAAAGCGTGAATTAAACAGTGATTCCTATACATACGGAGAATTGTATATCGATAACATTGTGGTGACTGTAAAAAAAGATGTTTACAATTTATACCAAATCGGAGATGTGGTTGAATATGATTATACCGATCATGTAAGTTTTTCTGGTGTAGCCTTTCATAATCTTTCCTCAATTTCTAAAGTTGGTACCGAAAAAATATTGACTGATACCAATGTGATTGCATCTAGTCTGACCGATCCTGAGATTGATTTTTATTTGAAGCATGAATCAAAATTCTTTTTTTGGATAAAAACGGCGTTTAATAGTTTGGTGCTTTTTTTTATCGAAATGTATTTTATGGCTAGATTTGAATTGGATGTGAAAATTCAAGAATCTGTTGGTAAAACCTATTTGTTGGTGTTCTTATTTCTATTCTTCTTTACAATCAATATGTTTGTTTTAACTCCTTTATTGAAGTTTAGAAACTTGTCTAAAGTGAAAAAAATGTCCAAATTTAACTATCAAGTAAAATTGATGGAGTTCGTGCAGGATCATTCTAAATGTGAATTGCATTATGAAGATTCAAAAGGGATACATCAAACGCTTATTTCTATGGATACCTTCCATCAAATTAAAAATGAACCGGTGTTGATCATGACGTTTCTAAACAATGAGGTCTTATACCAAGTTCAAAAGCTAGGTTGAGTTTTTGTTTTTTGTATCTTTTTACTAGGTTGAATGTTAAACAAAATAATTTTGTTTGCATTTTTTCTATTTCTTTCTATATTTGCAAACTAACAAGCGTTAGTTAGTAGATGTCAGCAAGAAAGCAAGAAATATTCGAAACTGCATTGTCCCTCATGAAAAAGAAGGGATATGCCAATACCACCGTTCGTGATATTGCATCTGCAGTGAGTATGGAAGCCGCTAGTCTCTACAACCACATAGCGTCTAAAGAAGATTTACTTGCTCAAACTTGTTTCGATTTGGCATCGAAATTTGAAAAAGGGATTTTGGAAGTGAACGACATTTACTTCGATGCAAAAGAAAAATTGCGAATGGCCATAGATAGCCACACCGAAATATTAACATCCAATCTCAACGCGTCTTATGTGTTTTTACATGAATGGCGGAATTTATCTCCCGATAAATTGGCTGATTTTAAATCGCGCAGAGATTCCTACGAAAAAGAATTTATCGAAATTTTGAAACTTGGTGAGAGGGAAGGTACGTTTAGCGAAGTGGATGAAAAGTTTGTGGTCATTACCATACTTTCTACCCTCAATGCCACCATAGAATGGTACAACCCCAATGGAAGTCTAACCCCAAAACAAGTGGCCCAAAAACTATCCGATTTTATTCTCAATGGATTATTAAATACGAAACGATAAACTATAACTTTAAACAATAACTATAAACTATAAACCCTAAACCCTAAACTCATATTATGTACGGAAACGGTTATATCGAAAATGATGGAAAACAAGTTAACTCATTAACAGCTAACGAAGATCCAATCAAATTGGCAGCATTCGAAGCAAGAATTGCTGCTGGCGACAAAATTGAACCTCAAGACTGGATGCCAGCTGAGTACAAAAAACAGCTCATCCGTATGATCGAACAACATGCACATTCGGAAATTATTGGGGCTTTGCCTGAAGGGACATGGATTACCCGTGCACCTGGTTTCCGAAGAAAATTGGCTTTAATGGCAAAAGTGCAAGATGAAGTAGGTCATGGTCAATTGCTTTATTCTGCTGCTGAAACCTTAGGTAAGAGCCGTGAGGAAATGACAAACGATCTTATCAACGGAAAAAGTAAATATTCAAACGTTTTCAATTATCCAGCAAAAACTTGGGCCGATAGTGCTGTGATTGCTTGGTTAATTGATGCCGGTGCAATTGTGAATCAATTGGCAAATAGTAAAGGTAGTTATGGCCCTTATTGCCGTGCACTAGAGCGTATTTGTGCTGAAGAATCATTTCATTTGAAGTACGGACACGACAATGTGGTGTTTTTAGCTACAGGTACCCCCGTTCAACGTGCAATGGTGCAAGATGCCTTGAATCGTTGGTGGGAGCCCATCATGCATTTCTTTGGTCCTTCTGACAAAGAATCTGTTCACACAGAAACATTGATGCGTTGGAAAGTAAAAATGGGCTCAAATGATGACATGCGCAATACCTTCTTGGATATGTATGTTCCAAAGATTTGGGATTTGGGATTAACCTTACCTGACCCCAATTTGCGTAAGAACGAGGAAACTGGACGTTGGGAATACACCGAACCAAATTGGGAAGTATTCAAACAAGTAATTAACGGAAATGGTCCTTGTAACAAAGAGCGTTTGGCAGTAAGAAGAAAAGCGGAAGAAAATGGTCGTTGGGTACGTAAAGCACTTGCTAAACCTGAAGAAACATACGTAAATCCTTTAGCATAATATCCCTCAAAAATATGAAAATTTTAAGTCTAGACCCACGCGTTACCCGCGCAAATATTGACGAAAATACCCAAGAGGGAATTTTAAACCCCAAGGAACATTTTCAAACCTACGAGGTATTTGAGCAAAAGAAAAGAGGTACACACCACATACATGTGGGTAGCGTGCATGCCCCATCAGCTGAATTGGCTGTGATTTTTGCCAAAGAACAATACTCCCGTAGAGGACAATGTGTGAACCTTTGGGTGGTTAAAACTGCCGATGTTTTTTCTACTGAATACGACGATGCTGATATTTTTGAAACCACTTCGAGTAAGTTGTACAGAGAACCGGATGCATACAAGGTAATGGACAGAATCAACGCATTTAAAGAACGTCAAAAATCTAATTAAACAACAAAATGGAATTTACAGATAAACATGTACAAGGTTTAAAAGACCTTCTCTATAAAATGGCCGATGATTTGTTGATTATTGGACATAGAAACAGCGAATGGACAGGTCTTGGACCCGTTTTGGAGGAAGATATTGCGTTTTCGAGTATGGCACAAGATAAAATTGGTCAATCGCTTGCCATTTATGAAATTTTAAATCAATTGGGTGAAAGTGATCCTGATACCGTTGCCTTCACCAGAAATGCACCTCAGTTTCATTGCTCAAAATTGGTTGAACTTCCAATTGGAGAATATGATTTTTCGTTGGTTCGTCATTTCTTTTACGACCATGCCGATGCCATTCGTTTTGAAATGTTGACTTCAACAATAGTTGAGCCATTGCAAATGGTTGTAAAAAAATTCAAAGGTGAAATAAAATACCACACCATGCATGCAGATGTTTGGATGAAACAACTGGCGGAAGGTTCTGATGAATCTAAAATGAGAATGCAACAAGCAATTAATGACAATTTTGCCCTTGCACTTGGTATGTTTGAACCATCAGACTATGAAGCTGAATTGCAAGAAGCGGGCATCTTTGATGGTGAATTTGTGCTGCGTGAAAAATGGTTGAACAAAGTGGTTCCTTTGCTTGAATCTTTTGGTTATACCGTACCAGACGCAACAACCACAATTCCTGAATTTGGAGGTAGGAAAGGCCAACATACCGAATATCTTCAACCGTTGTTAGATGAAATGACCGAAGTCTTCAGCATCGATCCTGGTGCAGATTGGTAAACCAGGAAGTTTAAAGTTTAAAGTTGAAAGTTTAAAGTAGGGGTTTATTGCATAAACCCCTACTTTAAACCCCTCACAAAGCCCATTAACATTCACATGGAAAATAAAATCAAAGCAATCCTCGAAACCGTAATGGATCCCGAGATTCCTACCTTGTCTATTGTGGATTTGGGTATTGTAACGGGAATTACCTCTGAATCCGAGCATCAAGCCCACATCAAATTAACTCCTACATTTTCTGGTTGTCCTGCACTTAAAATTCTGGAGAAAATGGTTTACGATAAACTAATCGAAACCGGTTTCACAGATGTGCAAGTGGTAACATCATTTGATATCCAATGGAATTCCAACATGATTTCTGAAAAAGGACTCGCGGCTCTCAAAAAACATGGTCTTGCGCCTCCACCAAAACACGATGGCTACATTGAATTGGATGTTTTAAGTGACACCCCTTGTCCGCTTTGTAATTCGCGCAATACCACCTTGAAATCGCCATTTGGCCCAACGCTTTGCCGTAGTTTGCATTATTGCAACAACTGCAAAAATGCTTTCGAAGGATTTAAACCTGTTGGATAATTTACCCAACTCCATTTACTTTTGCTCGGAAACTTGTATTTAACTCCGTGATTCATAGAATTTTTTTCATTCTTATTGCCTTCGGGTATACTCAAATTACCTTTTCTCAAAGGTGCGGATATGACTATTTACAGGCATTTGTTGTCGAAATTGTAGATCAAAATCACCAAGAAAATATCCCCCATTTAAAATTAACATTAACCAATGAATTTGGTGAAAAATTGGAATATCCTTCTCATGAATATCATCCACATGATCCGATTTACGAAAGACCGCAGATTCCAGAAAAGCGTTTAAATCTCAAGTTTTTAAAAAACAATCATAGGTCCAACTTTCAAGAATTTTGGGAAAATGGAAATACCCGCGGGCTATCTCATCCAAATATCAATCAACCCGCTCACTTAAAGTTGAGAGAGAATTTATATGTAATTTTTGTTCAATTTCATTATTCCCGAAATGAGCCCAAACAACTTCCGGCGTTTCAGGTCTTGGTTGAAGATCCCGACAGTGTTAACCATTTCAAACAGTTTCCCAAACGTTTGTTTCGACTCAATCCCGAAAAAGCAGTTTATCTCTGTGTCAATGATTTGATTGGAGACGAAAAGCCAATTTTAAATCTAAATCGAATTTATCACCTCGACGGCACCAAGTTTGAACCAATAAAGTTTGATTTATCGCAAACTTCTTCAAATTATCAGGGAAAAATAGAGCAGCCATTTTATTTCAATCCTGTTCTGAAACCTGTCATTCAACATTCTGTTCCAAATAAAGCTAGGGAAATGATGGTAGAGTCAATTGATGTTTATGAAGGACAAAATTTGCGGTTTCTGCAAAAAATCATCCCTCAGAAATTTGCAAAATTCGCAAAATTCGAAAGTAATAATCTGCGAAATGTGGACGCAAATAAGGGAGTTTATCCCGAATTTTATAAAACGAAAATCGTGCAACCTTTTCAGATAAAGGATTCAGTATCGCTCAAAAAAGGCATTACAATTTCTTGGGTGATGGCACAAACCTTATCGGGGGTTCAGCTGCGACACGATTTTTATATGTTCTTTGATTCATTCAAAAAACAGTTTGTACTTGATTCAATTTTAAGTGAGTATCCGAATGTTTTACTCAATCAATTGCCTAATCGGATATTGCGTTATCAACTTATTGAAAATGAACATGTAAGAAAGTTAATTTATTTTGTTTTGGAGGAACAAAATTGGGTTTTTTACAAAGAAAAAATCTTGGAAGATTTTAAAATGACAGAAAAACAAAAAACGTCGGTTTGGAATCAATTGGAAGTCATTAAATCCACAGGACATGAAATCAAACAATTTGATATACGCCCAAATGGAACGTTGTTCGATACCCTGAAAATTTGGAATAAGGGAAAATCAGATGTTCATGTTTCTAAAGTAAATCTGAATCCAGGGTACAATCCATATTTGTTTCAAGTAAATCGTGTTGTTTCACCTGATAAAATTAAGTCAAACGACACTGGGTTGTTTATTCTGGAAATTTTACCCCAGCCAAATTTTCAGTTTAACGGCAATTCTTTGCCATTTGAGTATAAAGATGTCAATTTGGAAATTGAGTTCAATAAAAGCGAAAAAATACCTTTTAAATTCAAGTATTTGGGATTGAATGGTGTACAAATTCAGAAAAAATCAGCAAGTGATAAATTGCGCTACGACGATCGTATCAGGGAGGAAACAATTACGTTTGTTCCTCACAAGGGAGTTTCCTATACACTTACAACCGAAAATAACGCAATCATCCAATATGGAAAATTCATTCAAGAAAAGGATACCCAAATAAGGGTGGGAGATTGGTATTTCACAAATCCACGAAATTTCATTCAATATTCAGTTGAACTAGAATTTCAAGTGACCGCGAATAAAAAATTGGTAGACAGTTCTTTGGTGGTTTATGCGATTAAAAATGGCAAAATGAGTCAATTGAAAACTAAATTCGCAAATCAATGGTTTTCGATATGGTTGCCTTCAAAAATAGATTCCATTTATTTTCAATGGAATAACAACTACAATATTGTTTCTGGAATTTCACAAAATCATTATCAATCAAAGTATATGGTGGATTTATTTCCACAAACACATAAAGCAATCTTTCCCCAAAAATACAATCAATTTGTGGTCAATACTACGTATGAATTTGACCCTAATGTGTATTTATTGAAACTCAAGTCCAATGATTACAAGAATCTTGATAAAATAAGAGAGGCTTTCATTTTGTCATACCGAGGTATCAAGTTTCAAGTGGATGCAAGGCACTCCAAACAATATCTCTTGGTTGATTTTGAGGGATATTCATACGGAGAAAGAATCAAATGGCTTTGGAAATGGATCGATAGGAAAGAAATTGAATCTGCCCACATCGGTATGCTTGTTGGAAACTCTGGAATTAATTTTTTAGGTAAAGGACTCACAATCAAACCGCAACAGAATTTGTACGGCGATAATTTGGAAAAATTGGTCAAAGGATATGGATTTGAACTCAATCACAACTTAGGAGATGGTAGTTATCAAATTATTTCTCAATCGGCAATTTGCAATGAAAACTTATTTGAGAATATGTTGAGGGTTGTTCAAGACAAGCAATTCATCCTTGCAAGCCCCGAGTTTTTCAACCCCATTATGCCTTTGTTGGATTGAAGGTTTATAAAAGTTTATGAAGGTTTATAAAAGTTTATGAAGGTTTATAAAAGTTTATAAGGGTTTATGAAGGTTTATAAAGGTTTATGAAGGTTTATAAAAGTTTATAAAGGTTTATAAGGGTTTATGAAACGAAATAACCGTTTAACCCTAAATTAGCTAAATCCTCAGGGGTGTCGATGGCGGGACTTGCCCAATGTGTTTCAACAATATCGATCTGGTAACCGTTTTCGAGCCAACGGAGTTGCTCCAACATTTCCGATTTTTCTAAGGGGGTTGGTTCAAGTTTGGTGATTTCCATTAAAACCTCCGGACGGAAGGCATACATTCCTATGTGCTTAAAAATTCTCACATGTCCAGTGTCCCTCAAAAAAGGAATTGAAGACCGACTGAAGTATAAAGCTCTATTGTTGATTCCCGATACAACCTTCACCATATTGGGGTTTTGGATGTCTGAAAGTTCAGTGAGTTCCTTTTTTAATGTGGCAATTTGGGTGTTTGTATTTTGAAAGCAGCTCACCAAAGATTGAATCTGTTCCGCCTTGATAAATGGCTCGTCACCTTGTAAATTGACCACCACATCGCAATTCCATTTCAACTGTTCAAGAGCATCGGCGCAACGATCGGTTCCGCTGATATGCTCCGATCCTGTCATGATTACCGTTGCAAATTTTTCAACCACTTCGGCAATTCGTTGATCGTCGGTTGCTACTGCAACGCCCATATCGGGATTTGCCGATAGTGCTGCTTCAACCGTGCGTTGAATCATTGTTTTGCCGTTGATATCGGCTAGGGGTTTTCCTGGAAAACGGGTACTACCAAATCTTGCAGGGATGATGATTCCGAAAGTGGGTTGCATTACTCAGCTGGATTGTTCATTTGCAATAATCGCAAAATTTTGTCATGAATTTCGGTATTTTCATAAACTCCTTTGAATAATTCAGCCCCTGGACCAATTGCAAACACAGGAACTGGAATTCCAGTATGGTGATGCGTCGAAAAATGCATGGCAGGTTTTTTGTTCTTTTTATCAAAACCAACCAACGACAATCCACCTGTTTCGTGATCGGCGGTAATGATAACCAGTGTTTCTCCGTCTTTCTTGGCCCAATCTACCACATCCGCAATGGTTGAATCAAAATCAAGTGTCTCGGTTAATACATAGTTTGAATCATTTTCATGTCCACCCCAATCAATTTGACTTCCCTCAATCATCAAGAAAAAACCATTTTTATTTTGGTTGAGGTTTCTGATGGCGGCAAGACTCGCTTTTCTCTCAAAATCACCGCGCCCTTTGGTGTATTTTGGCAAATCAACGGCCGTATCGTAAAACAACACAAATTGTTTGTTTTTTACGCTATCGAGGTGTTTTGGGCCTATAAAAACACGATGTCCCATTTCAGTTAACTTTGCGGTATCGAAGAATGGAAATCCGCCTCCGATGGCGATATCAATGAATCCACCGTAAAAATCCGATGCAATTTCTTTATCCATTTTACGACTTACTTGATGCGCATAGAATGAGGCAGGGGTAGCGTGAGTGAGTCCACACGTAGCAACCAAACCAGTAGCCATTCCTTTAACGTGAAGTTTTTCCGAAAGTGTAAATTCTGGATGACTATCTTTTGTAACCCCAATTGCGCCATTGTATGTTTTTTGTCCAATGGAAAAAGCGGTTGCACCAGCGCCCGAATCAGTGATATAACTGCTTGAACTCGATGTCAAACTCAAACCGATGTATTCAGCCAATGAAAATACTTTTAATTTTTGAGGGATGGAGGCTTGCGCTGCAGACCATTGAGCAAGACCGGTTCCATCGCCAATCATCAATATAACATTTTTTATTTTTTTGGAAGATGCGTGAACAATTTTACTCGTATCAACAGTTTGGGCAAAGGCTTGAGAACCTATTCCTATAAAGATTCCTAAGAATATAGATTTTTTCAGAAAATACATTGGTGCAAAGTTAATCATCGGATATGACTATTTCATAACGAAATCGTTAAAAGAATCGTTCAAGAAAAGCTAATTTTTGCGATAAACACATTTCTTTATTGGATGAAGTTTTGCGGGACTTGCAAAGATTTTGAATGGTGTCTATCAACAATTTTGTGTATTTTTGTAAATATTTAAATTTGATAGAATGAACGGTTTTTTTCAAGTCCCAAAGGCCATCAATGAGCCAGTTTATGAATATGCTCCTGGTAGCATTGAGCGTAAAAAGTTAAAAGAAGCATTGGCTGAAGCCAGAAATAAAGTGTTGAATATTCCAATGTTTATTGGATCTGAAGAGGTGAGAACCGGTGTGATTCATCAGATTTTCCCTCCCCACGATTTGAAACACAAAATTGGAGAATTTCACATGGGCAATGGAACTCATGTACAAAAAGCAATCGACGCAGCGTTGGCAGCAAAACCAATGTGGGAAGCCATGCCTTGGGAACAACGTGCCGCTATTTTCTTGAAAGCTGCTGAATTGTTTGCAACCACTTACCGCTACGAAATCAATGCAGCAACCATGTTGGCCCAAAGCAAGAATTGCTATCAGGCTGAAATTGATGCTGCATGCGAATTGATCGACTTTTTGCGATTCAACGTTCAATACATGAGTGAAATTTATGCCGAACAACCTAGTGCCAATTCGAAAGGTATTTGGAACCGTTTGGAATACAGACCTTTAGAAGGATTTGTTTTCGCATTAACCCCATTCAATTTCACTGCAATTAGTGGCAATTTGCCAACATCGCCTGCAATGATGGGCAATACCGTTGTTTGGAAACCAGCAGATTCTCAAGTTTATTCAGCCTATGTGTTGATGAAAGTACTCCGTGAAGCTGGATTGCCAGATGGTGTTATCAATTTGGTTTACGCGCCAGGTCCAGAAGTTGGAGAGGTAATATTCAACCATCCTGATTTTGCCGGTGTTCATTTTACCGGTTCTACTGGTGTTTTCCGCCATATCTGGCAAACCATTGGTAACAACATTGCCAAATACAAAAGCTATCCGAGAATTGTGGGTGAAACTGGTGGTAAAGATTTTATCTTGGCACACCCAAGCGCCGATGAAGATGTTTTGGTTGCAGCCATGGTAAGAGGTGCTTTTGAATTCCAAGGACAAAAATGTTCAGCGGCTTCAAGAACCTATATCCCACAAAGTATTTGGCCTTCAGTGAAAAAGAAATTGTTGGCGGAAATGGCAACCATTAAGGTTGGTCCAACCGAAGACTTTAGCAATTTTGTGAACGCCGTCATTGATCAACGAGCATTCGATAAAATTACCAATTATATCGAAACAGCTAAAAAAGACGGAGTGGAAATTTTATGCGGTGGAACCTATTCTGATGAAAAAGGGTACTTCATTGACCCAACAATCATTATGGCTCCAGACGCAAAATACAAAACCATGTGCGAAGAAATTTTTGGCCCAGTTTTGACAATTTTCGTTTATGAAGACAAAGATTGGTCAAACATGTTTGACTTGGTCGACAATACCTCAGAATACGCTTTGACAGGTGCTGTTATTTCTCAAGATCGCAATGCAATTGCTGAAGCAACTTGGGCTTTGAGAAATAGCGCAGGTAACTTCTATATCAACGACAAACCTACGGGTGCAGTGGTTGGTCAGCAACCGTTTGGTGGTGCACGTGGAAGTGGTACAAACGACAAAGCAGGTGCTAAAGTGAACCTGTTGCGTTGGGTGAGTCAAAGAACCATCAAAGAAACTTTTGTTCCCGTTAAAGATTATCGCTACTCGTTTTTAAACGAAGCGTAATTATTTTCAATTCAATAAAAGGCTGCTAATGAAGGTTAGCAGCCTTTTATTTTATCATTTACCCAATATATTCATGCGATCTATCTATACAATCCTCTTATTGCTCGGTTCAAACATCTTCATGACATTGGCTTGGTACGGACACCTGAAATGGAAGTCCTTGTCGTTTCTTCAATCTAAAAATTTGATATGGATAATTTTACTGAGTTGGGGAATCGCATTTTTTGAATATGTACTCATGGTTCCTGCCAACCGATTGGGGAGCCGTGAAACAGGTGGAAATATGGATTTGTTTCAACTGAAAATTTTGCAAGAAGCCATTAGTTTGGTTGTTTTCACCGTTGTGGTGTTGTTTTTGTTCAAAGGTGAGAATTTGCATTGGCGACATGTAACCGCGTTTGTATTGATCCTAATTGCCCTATATTTGGTGTATAAACCAAACAATTAATCCAAGTTTTTATCCCTCAAAATTAATTTAACAAATCTATGATTCAAACCGATGAAGCCAGTGTGCGAAGGGTGATTTTTCACAAAGTAAATGTTCAAGAAGATAAAATTTCGTTGAGTGATGAACTCTGTGATTTTTTGAATGAGGAAGATGCAGATGTCTTAAAAAAGGCATTTTTGAAGCCTTTTCAATCCGAATATTCGCAGTATCGCTTTTGTCATGAATATGATATTGAGTTAAATGCACTCTACAAATTGTCCAAAGGAATCAACCAAAAGGAAGATTTTATTGAATATTCGCAGAACATCGCACAACATTTGAGAACTGTTTCTAAACATCCCAACATCAAAGATGGCGATTTGTTTGTGATTCAGTTCGATCAAATTATTGTCAACAATACTTACTGTGAGGCCCTTGCGGTGGTAAAAGTTGAAAATAAAGACACATTTATTGAAACTGAATTTGAGGGACATAAGCACGCGAAATTGGATTTCAAGAAAGGAATCAACACGAAAAAAATGGAAAAGGGAGCCCTTATTTTATTTACTCCGGAACCATTTACGGTGTTGGTGATAGACAATGTTAAGCAGGGAACAGAATACTGGCAAACCGACTTTTTAAGCGTTGAACCTGTTAAAAATGAATACCATCATACCCATCAATTTTTAGGAATTACCAAGGAATTTGTTACATCGCAATTGACCGATGATATAGATATTTCAAGGGCAGATCAGATCGATTTGTTGAATCGTTCGGTTGATTATTTCAAGACCAACGAAACCTTCGATAAGCAAGAATTTGAAAAAACGGTTTTTTCAGATTCAGCTGTCATAGATTCATTCAAAAGGTTCGATAGTCAATACAGGGAAGAGCATGAAATTGAGCTCCAAGATAACTTTGAAATATCAAAGCAAGCAGTAAAAAAGCAGGCCAAAATTTTCAAAAGTGTGTTGAAGTTGGATTCAAATTTCCATGTTTACATTCATGGCAGGAGAGACATGATCGAGCAGGGAGTGGATGAACAAGGACGTAAATTCTACAAGATTTTTTACGAGAACGAAAGTTAATCAACCCAGCCGTCGTCGAGGTTATCCTCGCGGATTTTTAATTCGTATTTTGAAACTTGGGACAAACTTGCCTGTTCCTTTGAACCATAAAGGGTGAAATCCATCCAGTAGCCATTGATTTTCAGTTGAATGCATTCCGGATTAAAAAATAGTTTGTAATCAAAAATGCTTGATTCGCAAGCAATATAACCAGGGTAATAAAACTGAATTTGCCTTTGTTTGCAGTATTGCATTTTACAAAGCATCATGAATTTACCCAAACTGTATTTTGCATATTCTGGGTCGTAGATGTTTTTTAATCCCATAATTGCATCCAATCCTTCGTCGAAATATCCAACAGCAATCAGTCTATCTTGGTCATAAATTCGAATGGTTCGGGTATCAAAAAGGTTCACACCGTCTTGATTCAGGAAGTATGAGGCTTCAAATTTGACTTCAAATGGGCGGAATTCACAGTATTTTTGTCCTAAAGCTAGAATTTCATCGTTGATTATAAAGTCGCTTAGTACAATTTTAAATCGTTTGTTTCTCTTGAAGATTTTGTGTTCCAATGGGTCATTGGATTTATCTACGAGATAACGTGCCCATAAAACATTCATCAATTGGTACTGTTCATTGATGATATACTCGCAGGTTTGCATGTCGTTGGTCATCCGGTAATACCCAAAACGAAGCAGATTGTCGAGGTGAGCACCTTTATAGTTAGGAATATTGACCATTTACATACAAATGTAACAGAAATTTTGATAGTTATGAGGGACAAAGACCATTTAGATATCCCTAAAACTGGCTAAAATCAATGGCGTTGAATTCTTCAATGCGTTTTATTACACAGCGATTTCTGATAAAAATGGTGTACATCAATCTTGCACTGATGCAATTGTTTGATTGTTTGAACTGGTACTCAAAACTACCAATGAAACGATCGTAGCTAAGCTTTAATCCTGCCTTTGGATAGAGCACTTGATAGTTGTGTTCTTTTTCAAATCCTTCCTGATTGGTTTGGATATTGATTGACTCATATTGAACCCCAACATAGGGTACTAGTCGGTTCAGCAAACACGCGTGATGAAAGGGCAGAAGGTTAACATCGAAATTAAAATACGTTTTAGCACCTGGTTCATTTGGTGATTGAATCTGTGCAATTCCCCCACCAAAGTTATACATATAAGAAAAGTTCTGATACTCTATGCCGGTTGCAGAAAGATCAGCGTTCAGAGATTGTTGATGGCTGATTCCGAGATAGTGCATCTGGGCATGTAGAGGGTTTTTAGTGCAATTGAAGCATACAAGAATTGCAATCACAGTTGGTTTGATGTGTTTAATTTTCATAAGATATCTCCTTTTCATAATTGTGGTTCATGATGATTAATCCAAAGCAAATTCCAAATGCAACCGCCAGTAACATTGAAAAGCTCGGGGGAATTGGCAAAAGCAATCCAACAAAACAAGTCACACCCATAAGTGTTAACTTCAAATTGATGGTTTTTATTTTACTGATAGACAAATGATTGTCGTGGATAAACGAATGATAATAAATACCGATAATAAAAGATTGCAATAAGATAAAGGTTAATAGCAATATCCAAAATTGATTTAGATATAGATTAACAAGTAGGGTGGAATTTAAAACGAGGGTTAAATAGGTTTTTAGTTTCATAATGAGCGCATATTGTTTCTATAATATACGCTCATTTGATATTTGAAAAATTGCACTAGTGCAATTTGGAGAGTTAATGTAAACTAAGAATATTATAATCTTTAAAATGAAATGTTTCTTTTAACTGAAAATTAGTATCAAAACTCATAAATTCAGTTATTGCTTTATCAAAGTGTTTGAAAATTTCTTCCCAATCCTCCATTATCAATTCAGTACCAAATTCGGTTAATAAAAGTTCCAATTCGATATTAAATTCAATTACAATTGGTTTTAAATCAGAGAATAAGTAATTGCAAATTTGTTCATAATTTGATTTTATTTCGTTGATAAATGTTGAGTTAAAAGAATTGATGAATTCAATACCTTTTTTTAAGTAATGAAGGAACTCACCCTCAGGCATTACATTTGCCGTTTTTATTGCCTTTAATTTAGAATATGTAACGAACGTTACACTCCCATGCCTCCATAACGGTAAATCAACTGAATTTGATAATTTATTCGCTACGACTAAATTAAAAGTCCCATACCAAAATTGATCATTTACTTCATCAATTGATTTTAGTTTTTCAAAAACGATTTTAGCCAATTCAATAACATTCCATTCATGTATGATATTTCTACCTCCCAAACCGTAAGAAATGATTGAGTCTAATAGGTAATTATTCGTTGCGTGATAAACAGTTATTGTTTTATGGGTTAAATTATTTTCATGTTGAATAATTGTAAGAAGGGCATTAAATGAAGGGAAACCAGAGGTAGTGGTCATGCTTCCCAATAAAGTGTTTTTAATGCCAATTTTACTATTAATTGCTGTGAAATCAATGGATGGTGGCATAGAATAAACAATGTGATATTTTAAATCATGATATCGTTGATTCAATTCGATTTCAAGTTGTTTTATTTTGTTGAAATCACAACAGTCATTCGGCATTTTGTTAATATTCTTTCTAGAAATTTTGGAATCTAATTTCATACCATGGCATGGTAAAATATCTAAAATCAAAACATTTAACTTTGCCAATTCAATCAAAGCTTTTTCTTTAGTTATTACAGGATAATTAGGTATTGAAAATCCTTTAACAATTTGATCTAGATATCTATGTCTAATAGGGTCTAGGTTTTGCTTTAAATTGTCAAATAAATAATTCGGATGAGGAAAAATGCCCTCTGGACAAGATTCCATAATGATGAGTCTAACTATGGGTTTTTCTTTCAGGTTGTTGTATTTCAAGAAAATTTCCTCAAAATAATTTCTCCATAATTCCTCATAATAAAGATATTCTTTATAAATGTAGGCTGGACGATTCTTTATTCCTGCGAACACATGGTCAATTTTCTCTTTGTAATCAGGTTCTAAAAGTGATTTTATCATAAATTGTTTTTTTAAATATACATTCCTTAGAGAATTCATTTTTTGCACTAGTGCAATTATGTTGTTGGTTCAGGATCCCCCAAAGCCCATGAGTCTTTACCGAATTTTGCCAATACATTATGCAATTCTACATTGTCGTAGACTGTGATTTGAATTAAAACCCGACCATCTCCATAGGTTTTATGTGGGTCGATGACAATTTGAGTTGGATGTAAAGGACTCGACAAAACCGCTGTTGCTGCCCATCCTTTAAACCATCTTCGAATCTCAACAGGAACCGAATTTTCCTCTCTCATAATACCGATACAATGATCAAAATAATGTTTTAATTTGGTTAATCGAGCCAATTTCTCGTAATCAAAAGTTTCAATTTTGTCAGAATCTTCATCTTCTTCGTTGATATGTCCCTCAAGAAAATACCGATTTTTATTGTGTAAGATATTGTCTAATAGGTAATAACGGATAGAATATGGATTTTCTTTGGTAGTTCCAATGAGATAAAACTTTCCTAAATATTGGCGAATTTGTAAAGGATAAACCACTACTCCTGTATCTTTTTCGTTTTGTTTTCCGAGGGATGTAGATTGATATGAAAATTCAATGGCTTGTTGGCGATTGATAAATTCTAATATTTTGTTCACCAAATTCATTTGTTGCAACATGTGGTCTGTTGCTTGGAAATTCTGTATGGCAACATGGGCGCTCAGTATATTGATTGAACTTTGTTGTGCAGTTAATTGTGCATGTAGAGTTTTATAAAAAATATTTACCGCAGGCAGATATTTGTATTTTTCTAGAATGGAGTATAAGAATGGAATGGTGTGTAATTCTTCTTCGTTCAATTCATTTAAATAGAAGTTTAATTGATGATTTTTTAGATAATATAAATTATCCTTCAACTGTATGTTGAGTGGCGTTTTGTCCAATTTGCCATTGCGCAAATCTTCAATTATATAAAAGAATGTACGTCTTTGAATTGATTTTTGTCCTACTTTTATGAGTTTTTCATTGAACAATTCAAACAAATCATCGAAAGAAATTCCTTTGGTTTTTGAAAGAATTGATTTTAAAATTCGATACTGTTCTCTTTTTTTATCTAACATACTTTTCTTGCTTTAATAAAGATACAATGTTTGATGATATTTCACTTTGTAAACTTTCAATTTATTTGTGAATCATCATATTATGTTGGTAAATGATCGATACAAATTGCACTAGTGCAATTTTGAAAGAGTCTCGAGAACGTATATTATAGAAACAACATAAAAAACAAATGAAAAGCTTTAAAAGACAAAACAACCGCAACACCATCTTTATGAATGATGGTTCAAGATTTTCAAGATTAAATTATTTAATCTCCAAGAAAATTCCATTTTCAGGAAATTATATTTCCTTGAGTGGAGACACGTATTATCAGCATGATAAAACCAAAAATGTAGATTTTGAAATTTTTTCGAAACCAAATAACGTAATTTTTGATTTTGAAGAAAATGAAGCCGCTTAAAAACTCGTTTCAAAATGAGGAAGCCGCTAAGTTGTTAGCGGCTTTTTTATTGTTTTTATATTAAAGTTTGGTTGAATTCAAAACCTATGGATTTGGTCATGTTTTTGCTGGAATATTTCTCTGACTGGCACAATCCTTCTATAACAACTATTCTTTTTGATTGCAGTCCAAGCAAATTTTCAAAGGAGAACCTCCGAGCAACATTCATGATTTCTCCTGGAGTAAGTAAATATTTTTGCGCCAAAATTCTACATTCGTCTTTTCTAATTCCTTTTATTGCATTTTTCCAAATGGCCATTATTGCATCTTGAGTAGGAGGTTCGAAATTCATTTTAATTGTCCATCTTCGTTCAAATGCGGCATCCATATTTTGGGTCAAATTAGTGGTTCCAATTAAAATTCCCCCAAAAGTTTCCATTTCTTCAAGCATGATGTTTTGTAAACCATTGGTCATTTGGTCCACACTATTTTGAGTGTTGACTCTTTTTCCAATAATTTGGTCGCATTCATTCAGGAAGAGGATAGGAGCAATTGGATATTTGTCATAAACTTTTTTATAGTCACTGAAAATTCGTTTTAAATTGGCTTCAGAATCACCAACCCATTTACTCATGAAATCAGTGACATGAATTTTCATCAAAGGTCTATTTGTACGTTTGGCAATTTGCAATGCAAATTCGGTTTTGCCACATCCAGGGGCGCCGTGAAAAAGCAAAGTTATTCCTTTCATTCTCTCACTGCTTGCGAGTTTAGTTTGATAATCTTTGAACTTAACTGGTGATAAAAGTTGAACGATACGATCAGTTTGATTTTTAAAGTGATCGCTAAAATACAATTGTGTTTTTTTAATTTCTTTGGGTTGCATCAAAGGGGTATTGATTGCCCCCATTTTTTTACGAATCAAATCCAAAGTGAAATTATCAATTTCTTTCATGAAAAAGTCAAATCCTTTTTCTGTGAGTTGCAAAGTTGGGTTAAATTCTAAATGTCCACCTCCGGTAATTTCAATGTAACCAAGTTCGATGGGTGTCCATGTCCCCTGCAATATAGATTTTCTGAGTTCTGAAATTTCTTGTCGACCAAATTGGATATATCGAACCATGTATCCAAAGTCAAAATTATCATTATCGATCAAAGCTTTAGCGCAAGTAGCCAATACGGCAAAAGCCGCAGCATGGTTGTGATACATGAAGTGATATTCAATAAAATGTATGAGTTCAACTTTAGAGTTGTTTTCTTTTAGCGTGTATAGGATGGTATCAATTTCACTTTCTCTTAGCTTATCATGATCCATTGCTTTTTGATGGAAAAAAGCGAGAATTTGTTCAAGTCCTATTGGATGTTTTAAGACAAAATAATCGAATTGGTCTTCATCGATAGCTCGTTGAGTTTTACTACTGAGGTAATAGAATGTTTTATTTTGATCTTCGTATTTATTGAGGTAGTCTTCGGAAACAAGGTGTCTAAGTATACCGCGTATATCTCGGGCTTTTTCATTAAAGAATCGCAGCAACATGGATGTTATTTCCGAAATTTCGACGCAATGATTTTGATCGCATTTCACATAAATGATACTAAGAATTGCAATTTGTTTGTTATTGAGGGACAATTTTTCTGCGGCAATCACAACCTTTTTGAGGTTTTCGATGGGTTCACCTGAAATTAAATTCTTCTGAATCTCATTGTAGGCATTTCTTAAAATTGAATCAATGTTGTGTTCCATAAGTACGTATTCATTAATATAGGACTTATTTGGGAACTTGTTTTTGCACTAGTGCAAGTTTGGTGGGAGGTGGTTCGAATTTCGATTAAAATAATTTAAAGGAATATTTCTTGGCGTTCTCCAATTAACCAACGTAAAATTAACTCTCCGTCTTTTACAGTTGTTTCATTATAATTGTGAAAACCAATACTTTTTGTTTCACTTATTTTTATTTCACGAATGAGGTATTCATTCACATATTTATTTTTAATTGAATCACCATATTTAATAAAAACGCCTGAATTTTTATCACCGGTATATTTTGTTTTAGATACTTCATTGTTGCCTATTTCTGTCATCAAAAAATCGCTAAAAAGGCTGATTGTCAATTTATATAGTTTTTTATTTTCAAAATAGTTTCCACAAGTATTTAAATTTATTATTTTATTATCTAATAAACTCAAATCTTTAACAGTTTTTTCGTACATGCTTTCTACTTTGTGTTCTAGTAAATTTAGTAAATGACCAAATTCTATGAAGTAGATTTCATTCATTATTCCAATTACCAAATCTATTCTTTTTATTTCAATGATATTTAGATTTGAGATTTTTTGTTGGTGTAGCCAAAATCCAAATTTAAAACGAACATATTGCTCAACTTGACTTTGAGTTAAACAATAATGTAATTCTTCTTTAATTTCTGGTGATTGAATGAATTTCTCAAATAATGATTCTATTTCCATATTCTTTAAATTGTTACATCATAAAACACTTCAGAATTTAAATTATCAATAAGATTTTGTAGATATTCATTTTTATTTTCAAATAGGTCACTCCAAAAGCTTGATATGTAGCACCACATTAATTCTGCAACATCTTCCTTGTTCACAGCAAGCGTATCTAAATACAATTGATATCGCTCTCGGCAGAAATAATTGTCATTCGATTCACCCTCAGGTATTGACTTGATATTATTTGGAAAACCGTTAACAAGGTAGTTCCTATCAATACAGTAGTTTATAATGAGTTGTTCAACTTCAAGTTCAATTAATTCAGAATCTTTAAAATCTTCCAAATCATCACCTGATGATTTAAAATCTTTAGATTTTTGTATTATTTGATTTTTCAAGGTTTCAAAATATTGCTGCATCATTTCAGTTTTTAAGCGGTTACAGTATAATTGAATTGTTTAATATGCGTTTTGTGATTAAAGAATTAAGTATTAAGCTGGTTTTTGGGACTTTAAATATCATGAAAATAGAGATATGAAAATAACTTATTTGATTAAATAATACTTAAATCTTTGTAAAGGATTGGGTTCTGTATAATACTATAATACTCCCTAAAAATTGGACCAAAAGTTTAGTTAAAAAATCACTTAATT
>CAZYBT010000042.1:0-20262 GCA_964645755.1 uncultured Rhizobium sp. | reverse complement strand
GGTACCCAAAAGATTTCACTTTTG
Source organism: uncultured Rhizobium sp. (assembly GCA_964645755.1). Classification (GTDB taxonomy): domain Bacteria; phylum Bacteroidota; class Bacteroidia; order NS11-12g; family UBA955; genus VMCP01. The sequence goes on along the minus strand of CAZYBT010000042.1, from coordinate 20,238 downwards.
TTTGTCCGACAGAATTACACGCATTCCAAGCGGAGTTAGCAGAGTTTGAAAAGCGCAACACCATGGTTATTGGCGCATCATGCGACACAAACGAAGTCCATTTTGCTTGGTTGAACACACCAAAAAACAATGGTGGAATTGAAGGTGTAACATATCCAATCTTGGCTGATACAAATCGCAATTTATCAAGTGTATTGGATATTTTAGACATCCAATCTTCTGAATTCAATGAAGAGCACGATACCATTTTGTATACTGGATCAAATGTAACCTTCCGTGCAACTTATTTGATTGACGAAGAGGGAACAGTATTCCACGAAAGCGTGAATCACATGCCATTGGGAAGAAACGTGCACGAATATTTGCGTTTGATTGATGCATACAGCCACGTTCAAAACCACGGTGAAGTTTGTCCTGCAAACTGGGAAGCTGGAAAAGATGCAATGAATGCAACCAGAGACGGAGTAGCAAACTACTTAGGAAGCCACTAATAGATTCAGCGTTATGTTGTTAGAACTAGAAACCGACACGCTACAGGATGTCATTGCGAGCAATGCCAAAGTAATGGTGCAATTTTCAGCATCATGGTGTGGAAACTGCCGAATCATGAAGCCTAAATTCAAAAAAATGTCAGCCGAAAACGAATCAATCACATTTGTAATTATCGATGCTGAATTGAACCCAGAGTCGCGCAAATTGGCGAATGTATCGAACTTACCAACTTTTGCAGCATTTGTTGATGGCAAATTGGTGAACCAAGTGCAAACGAACAAGGCTGAAAGTTTGGCTGAATTGGTTTCAGAAATAGCGTAATTATGAAATTACCTGTAATCAAACACATAACTGAGTTCATTGAGCAGAACGATTCAGATTTCGTTGAAGAAACGATACAAGTTTTAGAGCATTTAACGGAGTTATCATCATTGAAGGACGAAGAGCTAGACGTAATTGGAGAGCTCATTTCGAATATGTACGGCGCATTAGAAGTACAGAAATCGATTGCTTCAGGGGTTGACAAAAAAGAAGCTTTAAACGCATTCATGAAGCGTGTAGTGGGCTCAATCGACAAATAAAATTCAAAAAAGTAAAGATAAATCGGATTGAATTCGCTTTAATTCGGTTTATCTTTGCGATCATAGAGAGGTGTCCGAGCGGTTGAAGGAGCACGCCTGGAAAGTGTGTAAACATCAAAAGTGTTTCGAGGGTTCGAATCCCTTCCTCTCTGCAACCAGCTTCAAAGCCCCGCATAGCGGGGCTTTTTTATTTAAAGTCTGAGCCAAGCTCCGCTTGTGCGACAGACTTTAAATAAAAAAGCAAAAGCTGCAACGCAGCTGGCTTTGAAGCGGGTTAAATGTCATCTCCTCCCTGTAGTAGGAATTTGCAAAACCGTTATCCTAACGATTACTAATGTATCAGGTCTCCACCCCAGAGCCGCTTTAGAAATATCCACCAAGGCATCAAATGTATGTCACCGACCATCCTCTCAATGGGATCCAAACTTACTAAAATTTGTTTTTGAATAACATATTCCTCAGAAAAACTTCTCAAACCTTTGAGGTGTTTAGAATTCACATTATCAGTTCCTTTCACTTCGATGCTCACTTGATTATCGCCTAGAACAAAATCAACCTCAGTTTGACTCACCGTTCGCCAATACGAAATAGAATAATCAAGTTCAGAATATTTACTGTGTGCATATAATTCTTGATAAATAAAATGTTCAAATACATGTCCAAATGCTTCAGTCCCTGGCTCAATGTAACCTCGCTTCAATAGATTATTGGGAATTCCCAAATCGAAAAAATAAAACTTCGGAGATTGTATAACTTTCCGCTTCGGCTTCTTCTGGTAAACGGGCATGAATCTACCGATTAAGGTATCTTCTAATATCTGGAAATACTCTCTTATAGTATTATGACTCACACCACAATCAGACGCAATATTGGTGTAATTAACTTGTTCCGCATTCGAAAATGCTGCAGCTTTGAGGAACTGAGAAAACGCTTGAACGTTCCTGATCTTTGCTTCGGCAATGATTTCATCATTTAAATAATTCCCTATATAAGCATCCATCAGTTTCTTTGAATTTGAACTCAAATAATGTCTGGGCAACAAACCATTATTCAATGCCTTTTCCAATTGAAAATTGTCAATTTCAGCTGACACCAATGGATACAACTCATACCTCAAAGCTCTACCCCCCAAAAGATTTGCTCCAGATCTTATTATTTTGCGTGGACTTGAACCACTCAGTATAAATTGCACTTGTTCATTTACGATAAGCCAATGAATCTCATCCAACAATTCTGGAACTTTTTGAATTTCATCTATAACAACTAACTTGGGTTTATCTGCAACATTAATCATTTCTCTGAGTAGATGTGGTTGTGCAGAAAACCTTCTAAAAACATCCGATTGCAATAGATCAATCCATATTGCACCAGGGAATTCATGTTTCAAAAGTGTACTTTTTCCCGTTTGCCTTGCTCCCCACAAGAAAATACTTTCATTCCCTACATCCTTAAAAACTTGCTTCCTTATAAACATAAAAACTATAAATTTATTATTCAATCAATTAAACATATTTTCACTTACAAATATAGTGATTTTTTACCTTGCTAACTTACAATTTCACACTATTTTTGTAATCACTACTTACAATTTCACATTTTTTTTGTAAGCTATACTTACAATTTCACACATTTTTTGTAAGTATAATTCAAAATTCAATACCCATTCTACAAGTAGCAATTACATTTCTTCCATTTTCTTTCTGGATAAAAACTAACGTAAATAAAGCACGAAAACACCTAAACAACCTCCCACAGCTGGTTTTGAAGCCGCTAAACCGAAAACAACCTTTTTTTTCAAACTAAATCATCGAAACTTGCAATTTTTACAAGTTTCGATGATTTGAATAACAAATAAATCTAAAACAATTCTTCCAATCAAAACCCCTAATCAACTAACCAACAGCCATTTAAACACATTCTTATGTTGAATACCGCTTCTGCTAATTATAAACGAATCGGTGGTAAGTAAAAATTTAGGATACTGATCTTGGATTATTTTTGAATATAATCTTTCTCCCATTAACTGTGCAAAAAGCGCATCCAATGGTTCTAGAAAAAAGTAAGTGACTTAGTATTTTATCGTGCAAAGGTATTTCCACCTTCAATCAACAACCTGCGACAAGCGTGCTGATTTGAAGCACTTCCTGTCCAAGCTCCAACTCCAAAATAGTTTCCACCGGCGGTAAATGATCCAATGTCTGCTGTTCCTATGAAATTGCCGTCGATTTTGATATCGAGAAAGCGGGTACCATCTGTGTTTTTTCCAAAAAACAAATCTATGGTTTGATAGGTTGAATTATCCAATGTTTGTAAAGGGGCGAATTCAGCAATGAGTGTTCCATTTTTATACACCATGACAGTTTCAGTTCCATATTCATCAAAAAACACGCTCAATCCACCACTCGCAGCGCTGTTAATTGCTGAAGTTGCTACAGATGAACTGTTGCAGCCAAAAAACACCCAATTTCCGTCTCCACCACCAGCAGAACCACCCGCCCAAAATTGAGCAGAAACATGCAGAGGTTGCGTCCAATCAATTGCTTGTTGCCAGTAGAGTTTACCATTTTTAGATGATGAATTCGGTGTCAGCTGAACATAGCCACTATAACTTGTACCGGTTGATCCATTTGCAACCCACGATGCATCTCCAACAAATGTCCCCCCAAGAGAACCACCTGTAGGATTTCCCTTTACATAATTCCATTCGTAGGAACCCGTATTGGTAGAATTGTCTGATAGTCTCACCCACGCAGTGCCATTCCAATAGTAGTAACCAGGAGTAACATTTGAAGGACTCGTACCTGCTGTGGCCGTGTTGTAAACCAATAAAGAAGTTGTAGGCGAAGTAACCGGCGAAGCAGAAGTCAAACTGGTTAATGCAACCCTAGGAATCAAGACACCTTTGGTGGTAGATGTAACATCCAACTGAGCTGAAGCGGAAGGGGTAGTTGTTCCAATCCCAATTTGAGCCATAGAGCGTTGAGCGAACAATAAGGCAATAACAAGAGTTAAAGATTTCAAATTAAACAGGTTCATCATTGAATTACTTACAAAAGTAATCAAACTGAATTGAAAAATACCTCGCTCATGCGAGTTTTAATGCAATCATGGTTGTCCAAAAGACGAAATTCAAAATCAACCAAAAAAACATATTTGCAAAAATATTCAATATAGATGCCTTGATTGCTGTCCTTAAACTATCGCACTTGAGTTGGACCTTTGCCGTGAATATCAAACTTATCACAGATAAAAAAATACTCAAAAACACACGATCTCCTATGCTCATCCCATTGAGAATCCCCACTTTGCTCATAAATAACAGCGTTATAAGCGACAAAAAAGTAGCAATAAAACTGATTTTAAATCCTACCCCATAATCAGAGTTTGGAAGCTTTGCAATATATTTTCCCCCAATAAATTGGAAGAATGCCATAATCGCCAATACAAGCGAATAAACAGGAAAAACAAAAACGAATATGATAAAGAATAACGACATATTAATAAATCCTCTCTATTTCTATGGTATTGTCTACATATGAACTACCAAAAATACAGGTCACTCTGTAACATTTGTTGTTGGTTTGATCATTGATAAAACAACGCTGGACACTTCCATAATATAAAAAATTGGCTGCACTCTGCAAGTACATCCAAGTTGTTCCAACTGTTGTGGATGAAAATCCAAGACCCGATTCAGAACCAACACCACCGTTTGCTCCAACATTTGACGAAACATAAAGATTAAATGTTGAACCCGATACCGTGATACTTCCCGAAACCGTTGCAATTTGCAACGAACGAGTGCCAGAAGTTGATACGCGAACCTTTAAATTATCAAACTGTACAACGTCTCCGGCATCGGCTAAGGTGGAAATGGCATTCAAAGTGCAATTCCATTGCTGTCCATCATAATAATACATACAATTTGCACTTGTATTGTACACCTGTAATCCTTGTACCGGACTTGCAATTGCCAGCATTTGAGCATTCGTCATTCTAGGAAATAATACGCCCTTTGTTGTTGAATTAACTTCCAGCATCGATGAAGCAACAGGCGATGCAGTTCCTATAGAAACTTGCCCATATCCAAAATTCAATTTGACAAAAATCAGCAGTATCAAATATCTCAAGTTTCTCATTGGTTAGTTAAATTCCTCAATTTCAATGGTTGTTTGCGGTGTATTCGCAGGTCCTGCAACGATATTTATTTTATAAAACCTCAAATTGGTTTCGTCGGTGAACCAAATTTGCTGAATATTCCCTCGAGAATTAAAATTCAATCCGCTTTGAAAATATGAAAATGTTGCAGTGAAGTTCTCCGATTGGCGCATATATCCCCCAAAAGACGATGCCCCAGAAGTTCCTAGCGACAAGGATGTATTGGTGTACAAGCAAACACCTGTTACTTTTGTTGTACCCGATTTAAAGGCCAATTGCCCGCTTGAATTCCCAGTTGTTGGGAGTCGAACCATTAAATTCCCAAGTGTAACAGTGTCTCCTTTATCAACCATTCTACTGATAAATTTTTTCTCCGTTTTCCAAGCGCTGCCGCTGTAAGTGTATATGCAATTGTACGTTGTATTGTAAACTTGTAAGCCGTCAACGGGGCTTCCAATATTGAGCATTTGTGTATTCGTCATGCGTGGCACTAAAACCCCTTTTGAGGTAGATACCATGTCTAATGAGGACGTTGAACTTGGAGTTGTGGTTCCAATTCCTACTTGGGCATATGATTTTGAGGGACAAAAACCCAAGAAAAATATCCCTAAAAAATACAAATGGGCCTTCATCAATTTAAACGTTTAATGGAAATAAAGTTGTTGTTATAACCACCTCCAACAGTAAAAATAATGTGGTAGGCACGACCGTTAGTATTGTCTTGGATATTCAAAATCTGAGTTGAACCATGAAAGCCGAGATCCAAATTGGGATAAAAGTTAATGAATGTAGTCGTTAAGGTTGTTGATTGTCGAACATAAGTTTCATAAGTAGCTGCAGAACCACCCGTTGCCGTTGCTGCAGTTCTGTATAAAATCTCTTGAGTGCCGGAAATTGTTATGGAACCAGACACCGTTGCCAATTGTATTGAGTTAAAGCTGGTAGCAGCAGGCATTTGAACCCTTATATTATCTAATTGAACTGGGGTAATTGTATTCACAAACTTTGAAATTTTGTTTTCTTTCGACATCCAAGATGTACCGTTATAAACGTATAAAGAACCTGCATCGGTATTGTAAATCACCAAACCATTTTCAGGCGAGGTAATTGCCAACATTTGAGTGTTTGTCATTCGCGGATATAGGAACCCTTTGGATGTAGAGGTTACATCAAGTACCGATGAAGCATTTGGCGAAGTTGTACCTATTCCAATTTGGGCGAATGCAATTTGCTGTAAAAATGCACCAACTAAAACCAGTGTAAGTCTTGCTACTTGATTTTTAAAAAAGATCCCGTTGAAATTTCGAAGCATGTAAGTTAAGGAAGTTTACAATTGTACAAAAATAGGATATTTGGCGGGAAATAAAATTTGAATTTGATTTACTAAGTAATTTTAATTAGTTTGACACAAATTTTGAAACTATAATAATATGAATAACAAACCAGTAACGCGCGAGACTAGAATTTTGAGTTTTATGATAGACTTAATTTGTTTCTCATTATTGAGCAATTTTGTCAAAAACGATTACATTGTATTTTTCTCATGGATTTTGGTGATATTCTTCAATGGTACTGGATTTGGGAGTATTCTTTTCAAATATAAAATTACATTAAAAAATGGCACCCCATTTAAGGGTTTCAAAGCAGTAATATGGTTTTTAATTTCATTTCCTTTGTGTTTGTATTATTTTATCCAGTGGTTTGAACCTATCAACAACGAAAACAATCCCAAAACTTTTATTTGGGATGATTATTTCAGTGTTTTTCCGGGATATAAAACCAAAAATTAATTTCTTAAAAAATTAATAATATCTCCCCAATCGAATGATTGGATATGATAAATTGACGGTAAATAGATGCGTTGGCATGATAGATCTTAATTCTTTTTTGAATGTAAAATTGTAAGCATATCCAACTTGAAGCGGCCCCAAGGCATATCCAAGTTGAGGTCGGTATGACCAATACCAATTTGCATCATATCCACTCTGAAGTCCAAATTGAAAAATATTTGCGGCAACAAAACCAATTTGTTTAAAATTCATGAAATTAAACAAAAATTCTTTTCGTTTTTCATTTGAATTAAAGTGATAATTAAATCCAACTAAATCAACCCGCGCAAAATTCTTGAAAGGATTTCTATCAGTTGCATATTCCAATGAAAAATCAAATCCTAGCATCCAATACTTCCCATAATAACCTGAAAATCCTGTATTCAGACCCACAAAATCCCGAAAAGGGATATAATTTGTCAATTGTTCATCATACAAATATTTGGAGGCCATATTTCTATAATTTATGTCGTCAATTGAGGCAGTATCCTTATTTACCGCAAAATTTGGAGAAAAATGCTCAAACATTGAGAATAATCCAATTTTCAAAAAGCATTCCATACGCGTTTTCCTCAAATAATTAAGAGACTCAATGTCTAAATCTAAACTCAAAATTTCATCAAACAAAGAGTCAATTTCTAGAGCTAATTTTGGGTTAGGTAAAAGAATTGTTTCGTCTTTTTGTTTTAACTGGTTAAAAATTGCCGAATCATTAAAATTGACAAAAATGCTTAACATTCCAATTTTTTGAAATTTTAAATAACCTATAGCCAATGGCGTCAATTTATGATCTTGTAAAGTGGAATCAATATAATTGAAATACAAATCCTTATCGTTTATTGTGAATTCATCAACAGACTTAATGGGCGAGTTTTTTTCGAAAGATTTAATTGGTTTTTCTGACAGTGGGTCTCTGTCGAAACAAAATTTGCAACTCCCTTTATTCAAATTTTTATCTAAAAAAGTGAATCCGATTAAATTTTTCTGTGAATAGGCAATCTGAAATTTCACACATAAAAGAATAAGGGAAACTATGGATTTTATTTTATTTCGCATATTGAATTTCCCTTATATACAGATAAGTTGGCACATTGTCTACTCTTTCAGTTTTGGTAATCCAATTGCCATTTTCATCATACTTATAGTCAAACGTTTTCACTCCAAAATTAAGAGGTTTGCCGTTTTCATCTAAGTAAGTTAATTTTATTTCATCATTATGGTCATTATAGCTTGTATTATAAAATTCATACGATTTCATATGTACACTTGTATTAACCTGTTTCCAAATCCCCCTACCCAAACTATCTATTTTGGCTTTATATGCAATTTCACCATCTGAATCAAAATACGTTTCAGTTATTAAATTTGTAACTGTATCTACAACCAATTCCCTGAACAATACCTCATGATGTAAACTGCTATCTGGAATTGTAATTGTATCCCAATCTGGATCTCTGTCAAGATAAAAACTATATTTTTGTTTAATAACGTAACCATCTTTGATATTTTTTAATGTAAAATGATTACTACCTACTTGTTTGAAAATGCGTTTCATTCTAAATTTGGTTTTGGGGTTGTCATTGTCTCTTAGGCAGAGTGTAACATCATCAATAAGTTCAAATTCATCATTGTAGTGAAACACTTTTTTACATAAAACTCGATCATCAATATCAAAATCATTTGTAACGTATAAAATACCCGCATCATTATATAAAAAAGTTGTACTCATATCATTATTAATCAATTTCAATTTCCTTCCTTCAAAGGCATATTCATATTTGGTGAATGTTCTTCGTTTTTTTAAATAGCCTCGAGAATCATATTGAAAATAATCACCTTCAATTAAATTATTCAAACTATCCAATTTCAAATTTTCAAGTTGCCTACCATACCTATCAAATAACTGTTTAATGATCATGGTCGATGATAATCCATTAAAACAATAAGCCCCGCGAACAATTTTACCTTCGTGTGATTTTATATAAAACTTTGAAGTTTTTATAGATACAATTGTTCCATTGTGTTTGCCCAAAACAACATATTCGCTTGCATCTGAACCCAGGGTAAAATACTTTTGAAAAATTGCAGCTCTTGGGGTTATCAAATTATTCTGTGATAATAAATCACTTGAAACAATCAATGTTAAAAGTACATTAATTGCGATTTTGATCGTCTTTTTCATAATCTAAAATTCCTGATTGCTCTAATTTGTGCAACATTATTTTCATTACTTTCATATGCACTTCCGTTTGAAAAATCAACAAACCAAGCGAAATAACCGGGTTTTCCTTCCTGACTCGCCCAATAAGGCGTTTTTAAAAATTCAGTATTTTTATTCATTTTTAGTACTTTATAACAAAGTAATAATTCCTCTTTAGATGGCATTCTCCAATCATCAAAACCCAATATTTTTATTGTATCACATACCATTTTGCCCTCTAACCAAGTCAAATTAGAATTCAAATCAGAAGCCGAGATTACCAATCCAGAATGAGTTGAGTCATTGTAGCTTAATACAATACCACCTTGATAAAAAGAGCCAACTGAGGGTGGTTTATTTTCAGCACAAAATTGCAGAAAAAATGATGTTAACATAATCGCTATGACAATAAATATTCGTTTCATTTCCATTTCTCTATTTTTAGGTAAATAATAAATTATTGAACTAAAATTTACGTAGGCAACGTACCGAAATTCGTTTCAAACTCTCAAGGCCTTCCGAAGTAGTATAAACAGTCTTTCCATTCGTTTTTATGGGTGCCTCAATTGTTGATTTCGATAGTGACCATCTATCACCATTCCATTGAAATAATTCTACTCGTTTATCATCAAATTTGGCTTCACCTCCCCACCCAAGAACTTCTTCTGACTCAGTTTGAGTCCAATAACTTCTTCCCCATTTCGTATCAAAAACACCTTCAATATCAACTTCAAAACTAATTTTCTCCCATTCGCGATAGGTTGGTAATCTCCAATCTGCAAAGCCACTATCTCTAAGGTTCTCGCAAGTAGATGTTGCCGTCCACCAGTCCATTGAAATCAATGAAACATCGTTTTTTTGAAGAATTAAACCCGATGTACTATCTTCATTCAAATAAACAATAATTCCACCCTTATAGGGCATCCCTACATGTAGTTGTGCAAATAATTGAGTGGAATTCAACAAAAAAATCAGCGATAAACCATACAATCTTAAGCTCGTGGTAAGAAATATTTTCATTATTCAAGAATAATGATTTAATAGTATTTACAAATGTTAAATTGTTAAAATACCCAAAAGTTGGTATCTTCCAATTACTTAAGCGAAATATTTTTGTTTAATGAAAATTTTTAAGAACCTTAACTTTTTGGCAATTTCAATAACTTTGATCTTCCTTGTAAATTGCACAAAAGAATCGAATAAAAATCAAATATCAAATAACACCCCAAGTTCAATAGTTTTACAGAAGGATAGTTACAAACCGTTTGAAGCTGTATTCTTCAAAATGAGTTCTACTTGGAAAGATGCACCCGATAGCATACAAATTGGTCAAAGCTATATTCAAATATCCAATCAAGATTCTTTTTTAGTTGGATTGTGTCCAAATATTGCGCCTGGTGAATATTCAATAAAAATCAATGAACAATTCAAATTCACAATCAAAATTTCACAACCATTGAACATTGACCCAGAGAAGGTATATGACAGTTTAATGATTATTTCCGATTTCAACAAAATCAATTCACAAAACGAAAAACAAATTAATTATTGGCAGAATATAATCAAAACAGAATGGCCAAAACTGAATTCCGCCGACAAACATCAAGTGAGTCAATTTCTTTCATTAAATGGCTTTTTAACCAATGAAACAATTGACCAAGGGGACTTAACTTTTTTAGATTCTTTGAAAGGTCGGACAAATTTCAACAATCTCGACGAGGCTCAAAACAGGTTTAGTATTGGAGTAGTAAAATCTAAAGTCTTAATCGTCACAGGTATTGCTGCCATTGCAGTTGGAGTTTACAATGCCCATACCGGATTAGGCTTAGTTTCAGTTGGTGCTGGATGCATTATTCTTTATAAATATAAAAATACTCTTTATTCAATTTTAGAAAACTGGAAATACAGCTGCTGTCAATTCAATGATTTTTATATTATAGAGAATCGCAATCAAGCTTTTTTCAAAAATGGAGAAACTTTAAACTATTCGGTAAAGGCAAACTGTTCAAATATATCTCAAATTGACGTATCACGTAAAGATGCATCATGGCTATTCAGTAATTTGAATACAATTCAAAGCTCAGTAAACAAACTAAATTATATCATCAATAAATTCCTCTCATTCCTACCCGGTGTCGAAGAATTAGATTGGAATCCAAATCAATACATTTCCCCTACAGAATACAAAAAAATTCTCCCAATGTATTTTTCAAATATTTCGATTAAAAATGTATCAAATCCCAATATCAAATTAACATTAATTGAAGGAAATAATGGAGATATAAAAATCAAAACAGAAAGTGACTTAACCGATACAGTGAATTTTAGTTTTACAATACAATATTCGAGTAAATACGGCTTTACCCCTGAAAATAATACAAAAACATTCAGCGGCAAGTATATTCCTAAAAGTATTTTGGGTTTGTGGGATTGTATGAATGTAAAGGATTTTGATGAGAAAAAAGTGACAAATCAAGATTGTGACGGTGTTTCATATCAATATGTTAGCGAACATGTAAATGAAAAAATGTACTTCTATTTCTCTCAAGATAGCGTCTACTACACAATAAAAGAAACGGCCAAAGAATACACCATAAATAGACCGTCAAAATGCGGTGGACAATTTTATACAGAAACTCCTTTAAATCCTGTTTACAAATTTAAAATTTCAAAAAGATATGCAAATAAATTTGAACTAAAAGGTGAATTACTCAACGGAATTTTAAATTTCAATATTATTGACGATAAAAATATTACATTCAGCATGACATTTCTATCAGGTGCCGGTGATCAAACAACAATATCAAATATAAAATGTGTTAAAAAATAATGCTCAGTTCAATTTCAACGATTCACTTCAATTTGCTTCAAAAAATATCCAAAAGCCCGTGCTAGATTTCTAACTGATTTGAAAATACCCAAACCCACTTTTAAATCGCCATGATCTAACAACTCCGACAATTCGAGATGAATATTGGGATTGTGTTCTTTAAGTAACGAATACAACAAAATAGATTCAGAAGAAGGTATCACAACATCCGATTTCCCATGTATCATTGTAATTGGGCAAGTTATTTTGTGGGCATGTTTCGATAAATCTAAACGATCTCTCCATGCATGAAAATCAGGAATTTTGAGCCACGAACCCATGATCATTTTTCGTCTAAATTCAGTATCATGTCTCAGATTATGGTACAACTCAACTGTTTCATGATCCGTTGTTTTCAATAAATTAGGCAACCATGGAGACTTTCTTTTGAGGCCATTATCCTCCAATGCCGTTTGTATCAACTTTTTCATGTTCTCATTTACACCAATTTCATAGTGTAAAAAATTTTTCATGAGAACATGCATCCCATAGTCATCTGTATTTTCTTCATTGGTGAGGGCAAATTCAATGGTATTCTCGAAATCACAAAATGTACCAATAAGGCACATAGAAGAAACAGATTGATGAGGCATTTGCGCGATTGCTAAAGACATCATCCCTGCTGTAAACGACGGGGCAAATACTGCTGGTCGAAACATATTTGGGTTTAGATTTTCATCACCCGAAACACTGTCTATGACTTCGGCAATTTCATCAAGTGTATCTGGATCAATTTCTAAAGCGTCAATTGACGCTATTTTCGGTGTGATAACCCGATACCCCATCTTCGCAAATGCATTGTTTAAAATGGCTATTCGGCTGTCTTTGTAACCACTCATCGAAAATCCTGTGAATGATATAATTATCCCTCTCTCCTTTTTTGGGGGAACATGTAACAAACATGGAATATTCCTCATAGATAATTTTAATTCACGTTTATGTCCCAAACGTGAATTCTTCAAAATCGATGTGCGTAATATTAAATTGAATCCTTGGTAGAATGACATTTTTGAGGGATGTTTTGAATATCGAAACGAAACAGCCAAACTACCACCAGTAAATTTCCAGTGTGTTAACGAAATTTTAAGTTATTGTTTGTAACCCATTTTTTACAAATACGTTACATTCTCTCAGGGATGATTGCAAAACAACACAAAACCATAATATTTCTTTAAACATAAATTCATTTGAATTGTTCTTATTTGTAACAAACAACAACAATATGCTAAACACTGTAATCATTGACAACCAAGAATATATCGAAGTAATGGGATATATTTTGGTAAACGGCGATTGGATTAAATTCTAATCAAGAAAAATTCATTACGGCTTTCCCGTAAATCTATTTCCCCAACTTATGGGTATCCCTTAATTTATAGACAGAAACATACACCCAAAATGTATATTTTTGTGACATGTCTTTCAAAAAACGAATCTTATCCATTGGAATTTTGATGCTCTTATTTGCTTTGTCAAGCTGTACAAAAGATGATAACTCAATCAATAATCAGACATCTTCAAATCCGTTCTTGGTGAAAAACTTCACCATTTACAAAGGTAATACCTTATCAGAATTGGAAATTTCGGTCGCTTTTTAATCATGAGCCATACATACGGCACCAAAAAGAACACCATCAATACAGGAAATTTTTGGAATGACGGCGAAAAAAGTGAAAACCTCCCTGAAAAATCTGTTGACCCAAACAGTGAATACAACTACACCTACAAAATTGAATCAGACGGATTTGTAAGTGAAAAAATCACCGCTGTTTCAAGTTCCGGGGGCACTCCATACCGCTATGAAAAAATAGTGTACACCCGCTAGACTGTCCCTCATCATTAAAATACGTAAAAATAAAACTCGAATCTGAAATGAAAATACCAAATTCAAATTATAGATTAAAAGCAAAAAATATTTACGAACATACCTAAATTTGGGTAGACACTGCATTTATTTCGGACTTATTTTCGTTATGTAGATTCATACATTATGAAAAAAACCACTACCCTGCTCATTTTCACCTCCATGTTGATTCAAGTTTTTGCCCAACTTTCAACCAACAAAGAGAAAACTCAACTCCTGTACAAGAAAAAGCCCGTTGACAATAAAACATATGCTTATATTTCTATCAAAAAAGAAAAAAAATATGCCATTGTTTCTGTCGATTCCCTCGATAAAACATTTTATGGCTGTTTTAATTTTGATGGTGAAAACATACTCCCCGTGCGTTATTCGGAAATCAACACGGAAACCATCGAAAAAAATACATACTTTCAAGTCTCTCGTGAAATTTCTCACGGGAAATACCTCTTTGGAATGTACAATCTTGAAGGAAAATGCATTGTTCCAGAAATATTTACGGGAATTGAAACATTGTGGCACGACAATCACATTGTCTTTATTCATGGTTTTATTGCCGATAGCACCGAAAAATACACCCAAGGAGTATACAACATCAATGGCTTGCAAATACTTCCTCCAATCTATCATTCGGTAAACGTAATTTTCGACGAAGCAACCAAGAAATCTTTCATTCAAATTCAAAAAGATAGTCTGCAAGGGATTACCAACATCGATGGCAAAACCATCGTCCCTACAAATTATCAAAAAATCGAACTCCTCAACATCGAGAATGTGACCAATGAAACCTATTTTTTGGCTGAAAAAGATGGTTTATTCTATTTATTCAACGGCAGTGGCAAAATGTTAACTGATGCGGGGCACAATGAAATTTCCATCGGTTTTTGTGGGGGACATCGACTTTTCACCACAACAAAAGTTTTGCCCAATGGCAAACGTCGGTATGGATTTGCCGACAGAATTACGGGCAAACAAATTACTCCTGAAATATACAGTGAATACGCGCTCATTGCCCCAGATTTATTCCGTGTGAAATTGGATTCAAATATAGGATTGATTGATTTACAGGGAGAAAATTTAAAGCCTCTTTACAATAGCATTGTATGCTATGGCGATAGCGGAACTTGCGGTATTTTTAAACACAACAGTGAAATCATGAGTGTTTATTTACCAAAAGAGAAACGATTTCTAGAAGGAAATTTTGATTCTTACGATGAACAATGGCCCTACTTAGTTCTTACCAAAGACTCGTGCACTGAGCATCCACGTCAACATCTATTGTATCATATTGAACTACGTCAATGGATGAATGAAACATTTTCTGATTATGAATTTAGCCACCATAAAATAACCGAGTTTGGTCATCATAAATCGTTGCCAAGCACCTACGTTTTACCAACCATTACAAATGGTCAGGATTGGTTTTTCATACAAAATTTATCAAAAACAAGAATCCCTGGAAAATATGAGAAATGTAAAGCCCTGAGCAATGAACTTTTTGTAGTAAAAATGAATCAAAAATATGGGATTGTGAATGTGGAGGGTAAAATGATTTTGCCCGCAGAATATGATGATATATTTGACTATTCGAGCGGCGACATCCAAATCAAAAAAAACAATCTCTACGGAATGTGCAATGAACGCGGAAAGATCATCGTACCGGCGGAATATGCGGATACTTTTGCATTTCGGAACAACCGTGCTCAGGTAAAAAAAAGCACAGAATACTTTTACATCAATAGAAAAAACAAGCGACTGGAAAATTAATTCGCACCCTAGAAAGTGGCAAGTTGCGCGCCGTTATGATTGAAAATGCTTCTCAACTATGTTCTGTTTCTCTTTTTCCAAAAAATTGAGATACGCATTCATGATTGGAGTCATCTTTTTGCCCGTGGGCCATACCAATTTCCATGTGCTGATGATGGGCAGATCTTTCATGGGTATGATTTCCAATTGACCCAAACCAAGTTCATTCTTGATGCCTATGATGGGCATAATTGAATATCCCAACCCAGCAATCACAGCCTGCTTCACCGCCTCGTTAGAAGTTAATTCCAACTTCTTGCTCACATTCAACTTATAACGCGAAATAAATTCCTCCATGACATATCGTGTTGCTGAGCCCGATTCTCGATATATCAATGGTACTTTCTCCAAAAATGATGGCATCGGTTTCTCCCATTGTTTATTTTTTAATGAGGGACATCCAACAAGTACCAATTGATTTTCAAGCAATTCAACCTCTTCCGTTCTCATTGTGTCGATGTCTGTTGAAATCAATCCAAAATCAACTTCATTATTTTCGAGACTCTCAATCACTCTTTGGCGGTTTGTTACATCCAAAGTTAAATTGATCCCCGGATTTTGTTTAAGAAACGCACTCAAAAAATAAGGCAAAACATATTTACCTGTTGATACAGTTGATACTTTAAGTTTACCGGTAAGCTTTCCTTTGAAGGACATCAGCTTGTCTTGAATGCCATGGGCCTCTTCCAATATTTTTTCTGCGGCTAAGGCTATCTCCATACCGAAATCTGTGATGTATATGCGTTTGTTAACCGTTTCTGTTAAAGGGATTTCAAACTGTTTTTGAAAATTTTTCAACTGTATAGAAACAGCAGGCTGCGTTAAATGCAATTCATCGGCAGCCTTCGTTACACTTTTGGTTTGCGTAAGCTTGTAAAAGATTTTCAATTGATTTAGCGTGTAGTTCATAACGATATTTTATATCAATAATTACAAATATATATTATTATTTATAAATATGAAATTTCACATTTGCATTCAAGTAAACTAACATCAACGCTTATGACAAAAAACTACACAAATTTTCTCACCCTAAAAAACTTAACTCTCAGTTTTCTGAGCGGTTTATTTTTTAGCATCAACCCATTAAAGGCTCAGTTATCGGGTACGGTAACGGTAGGTAGTGGAGGAACCTACACCACATGGGAATCTTTAGCGAGTGCTATTTCAACATCAGGAATCGGTGCAGGCGGACTTACCGTGAATGCTGTTTCAAACTTAACATCAGCTAACATGGTGAGTTTTTCGCAAAACGCCACCAACCCAACATCATCTTCAAGGACAATTAAAATCAATGGCAACGGTTACACATTCTTTAATTCAAATGCCAATGCGGCTATTGATATTAATGGCATGGATTACCTGACGCTTGAGAATCTCACGATTGACAAAACGGGAACTTCAGCGGCTCAATCCATCA
This sequence comes from uncultured Rhizobium sp., assembly GCA_964645755.1. Lineage (GTDB taxonomy): Bacteria > Bacteroidota > Bacteroidia > NS11-12g > UBA955 > VMCP01. The sequence continues at coordinate 3,022 of CAZYBT010000042.1, read as the reverse complement.
TTATTTTACGTGCTGGAGCAGATTACAACACCATCCAAAAGTGTACTTTACAATTTTCGGCAGTTACAGTTGGATCTTCAGCTGGAGGGGCATACATTGCCTTTACAAACTCAACCAGTTCTGTATCAACTAACAATACAACCATCCACAATGGTAGCTATAACTTGATTTCAGAGAATCTCATGCGCACTACAAATGCGAGTGCCCCTGGTCCAACTTTTGGAATTACGGTGAGAGGAGGAACATCGATCTACACCACCACCCCATCTAACAATACCATTTCAAACAATAAAATTCAAAATTTCTTCTTCTATGGTTTATACACTTATTACACCAATGGAGATCAATTTTTGAACAATGATGTTTCACGCGATAATGCCAGCAGCAACACTGCAAATACTTCTATCTGGATGTCTCACGCCTATTTCACCTACGGAACCAATCGCGCAACTAAGTTCGAAGGAAACAATTTTCATGATTTACCATTTAAAGGGGCAACAACCGGTTCTTCCGGTGTGGTTTACGGCTTTTATGGTTACTACAATTATGGAACGTCGAGTAATTACTTCTCTTTCTCCAACAACACATTCCAAAATATTGCCTGTGGAACCACCAATTACACCACTTACATGTGGTACAACTATTGGGTGAATATGAGTGGAAACAAGGTAATTAACTGGAGATCACTCGGTACTGGCGCTCATTACGGATTTTATACGTATTACACTTACAACGACTTTATTTTTAGCAACAACATTTACAGAGACAACTTCACCAAAGGCATCACCTACATGACATATCATTATTTCCCAACAGTGATAACAGCTAAAGGAAATAAATTTATTGCCAATACAACAGCCGATGGTGTAACTTCAACTTCGTATGCTTTTTTTGTATTTAAAACTAATTCTACTGCATTCGTTGATGATATCAGTGAAAACGTTATCGATAGCAACAACATTGGTGCTACTGGCTACCTAACCTATTTCTATTATATCAATGGTAGGGTGAATCGAAATCAAATCACCAATAACCGTCAATTCAATGCCAACAATAGCTCTGCTTCTGGCTACCTCTATGGTCTATTTACTCCTTACTTCCTCAACCTTCAATGTAACAATAACTTGATTGTAAATAACGTTGGAAGATCTGGCATTTTTGGATATTACGGATATTCATATGTAACAGGAACCCTGAAAGCAGAATTGCGTCAAAATACCATTCAAATAGATGCATCTAAAGCAAATACAACCTTTTATTATTCATATGGATTATATTTTTATCCCTATTACCACACTGAATGCGATGTAGCTGGAAATATTGTAGATATTCAAAATTGCTACTATGCTTATCCTGCCTACACCTACTCTGTAAATGGAACAAGTGCCTACAAACGTTGGGATTATAACTCATATTTTATTCGCAATGTATCATTCCAATATTGGTATAGCAACTCTGGAAATGCATCCGATTTTGCAGGTTGGAAATCACAAGGTTTCGCGGGAAACAATGAAATATTTGTGAATCCAGAATGGGAAAACCCTGCAACCAACAACTACCGCTCAAGAGCATTTGAAAACCAAAACAATGTCCCTCAAATCGCTTCTTTATGGCCACTTTCACCAGCTACCAACAATGTCGATTTTACAGGTGCTCCAAGAAATACGGTTCGTTCCGACAGAGGAGCGCTCGAAGGAGTCATGAATATTGCTGCAGTAAAATCTGATTACACAGTTTCGAGTGTGATTTGCTCAGGCACAGAAATTCCTGCAAACATTTACATCAAAAATACTTACACCGACACAGTGTACGGATTTAATGTTTCCTACAGTATAAACAACGGCCCGAAAACAAGTCAACTGGTTCAGAGTAAAATCATACCAGACAACACGGAAAAAGTTGATTTCAAATTACCCATTCGCAAGAATCAAGTTGGAACCAACGTAATCCGTATTTTCTTGGATGCCAACGACGATAAACTTTCCGACGACACCCTTACTTTCTCCACAACCGTACTTCCTGCACCAGGTGGTAGCACTTACGCGTCATCGGCGAAAAACACGATGGCATTGTACCAGCCAACAAAAATAAACGATGTTACCGTCATCAACCAACCTGCAATTTACGATTTTACTGCTCCTCGATCTTTTACCAATGGCGACTACAACGCGAGTGCAGGAGGCACAACAGGCTGGCATGTTGCAACTTCGGCCTATACAAAAAGTAAAAGAACTATTGCAGGATCTAGTTTTGTTGCCCCTACTTCATCCAATAATCTAGAGGTTAAATTTTTAACCAATGATTCTACTTTGGAAGACTCTACCATTACGCTTGCGGTAAGGTTCATCAACAATGCAACTGGTTGCGACACTACAATCAATCGCAACATCCTGATTTATCCAACCATCAAACCCAACTTCATTGTTCCATCTAAAATTTGCGATGGCGACAACGTTTTGTTTGAAAATAAATCAACCGTTCGCTCTGGATCTATGGAATTTCATTGGGAATTTGGTACTCCCAATACCGCCGATACCTCAAATGCGCCTGAACCGGTATTTCAATTCCCTGCAAAAGGCAATTATGCTGTAAAACTGATTGCAAAGACACTACCTTATGGATTCGCGTTCAGCAAAACTTATAACATTGTTGTGAACGAAATTCCTACAATTAAATTCTCTAAAGTTAATGCTTGTGAGGGACAAAAAATCAACTTCCAAAACTCAACCACACCTAGCAATGCTCAGGTATCGTGGAACTTTGGAGATGGAACAACCTCTAATGTTTGGGCTCCTAACATTCAATACAAAAAATCTGGAACTTTCCTTGTAACGCTTACTGCAAGCTTGAACGGATGTAACGCTATAGCTTCTCAAAGGGTTTATCAATTTGAACGTCCTCAATCTAATTTCGTGTTGAAATCTGGATCTTGCGACAATCAACAGTTTCAATTTGAAAACCTCTCACTCATAGGCAATGGTTTAGTGGGAAGCTATTGGGATTTCAATGACAATGGCACTGT
>CAZYBT010000041.1:4587-21165 GCA_964645755.1 uncultured Rhizobium sp. | reverse complement strand
CAAGGATAAAAATCGGTACAAACACTAACATCATTCGCTTAGGACGTATGAACTTAAGCATTCGACCGGCAAATTTAAGTGGATTCCACAAAATTTTGTACACCAATTGATCCAAATTCCATTCTTTCAAACTCAAAACATACAAAGTATTTTTCCATTTTTGAGGGACAAAAGACTTACTGCTAATTTGGTATGTTTTAGGTTTAAAAAATTGCTCGCGCATAAGGTAACTCACAACAGATGGCGACACCAACAATTGATAAGTTCGTAAAAAAGCATTTCCCACAAAATGGATCAAGGCCAACTCTTCAAACCCAAGGGCAATTTCAACAAAAATCAATCCGATTTGTGAAATTGAAGAATAAGCAATTTGGCTTTTTACGGATGATTGCACCCTGGCGATATTCCAAGTGATAAAACTTGTAACAAGTCCCATCACAACCATCAATGCCCTTACAGACCATTGAAATTCAACAAAAGGAAAAGTTCTAAGTAATAAAAACACTCCCAAATGCACCGACAATGAGCCATAAAAAATGGCACTTGAAGGTGTTGGACCTTCCATAGCCCTTGGCAACCAGGAAGAAAATGGCACTTGAGCACTTTTTGCATAGGCTGCCAAAAGTACCAAGAACGATACCAAAACCCCTTCTACAGAATGGTTCATCAATTCATGACTCACCAAAGCCGCCTTTTGCAGTTTAGCGAAAGATATGTTTTCATGCCACAAGTGGTGACTCAACCACATCGCCAAGATCAAACCCACATCACCAATTCTATATATAAAAAATACTTTCAATGAGTTCTTCACGGGAAGGTATCTTTCACGGTAGAATGCAATCAACAAGAATGATGAAATTCCGAGAACTTCCCAACCAATAAACAGTGTTTCAAAGTTGCCAGAAAACACTGTGATATTATAGCCCAAAAAGAAGAACAAAATGGTGTTAAAGAAACGATTGTACCCAGACTCTCTGTGCATGTAAACACGAGAATACATGACAATTAAAAAGGCCAATATTGCACCAACCATTGCAAAAACAAAGGTTACTTTATCAAAATAAAAGTCGATATAAAACTCGTATTCCTGAGATTTAAAAACCACTATTTCTTTAAGGTTGAGAACCAAATCTGCCGACATGTACCAACCGAAACTCAATGCAATCAACGACACTAAAAACAATCCAACTGTTGTTGCACTCAAAGTGGCCATCAATTGCTCTCTCTTCTCGGGAACAAACAGACTCAAAATATATCCCAACAAAGGGATTAAAATAAAAATTTGCAAATACTTTTCCATCCTTAATTCATTAAGTAAACGGGTAAATTTTCGTGATTTTTGCGGAAAATAGTTGGGAAATCTTTTGCACTTCCCACCAATCTGTGCTTTGGTGAATACGAAATAAATTCACCTTGATGAAACAAAAAAAACTGGTTGTTTTCAGGATTCAACACCACCAAATGGATCCATTCATTTTTAAACCACTCAAAAGTATGATTGTCGGTTTTGATAACATTCAATACCACTTCTGGCTTGTGTTCAACCACTACCAACAATCGCAGTGGATCATGAACTTCAATCATTTGACTCGGCAGTCCTGTGCGCAAATCACCGTCAATTCCATTTGCAACGCCAATTAATCCCATCACATTATGAGGCAATTTAGAACCAGCACCCAACATCGAATTATCGACCCTTGAAAAATAATATTCTAAATTAATTCCACCACAAACTGGAGCAACAGCCTTTAGAATTCCATTGAGATATTTTCCTTCTGGATCGGTTTTATAATTGTACGAATTCAAAAATGCCCTTCTGTCTAAAAACACATCCCTAGTTAAACCTCTTCGGCCTACAATACACAAAGAATTGGTAGCATGATTCAATTCAGGTCTTGGCTCAAACAAGGAAACCGATCGTAGTTGAACATTCTCAAATACTTTATCCATAGGCAATTTTGAATCAATTAATTCAAATCTTCTGGATCGTTCCAACGCATTGTACTGAGAAGCCACTGTAAACGTGTGAAGGTTTGTTTGATGCAATTGTAAAAAATGATCATCCAATTTATTCTCGTCATAAAATACAAACTCATCTCGGGTTGTATCTTGCAATCCACCAATAAATTTGGTTGAATCCGGAATTACAATTCCTCTTTGTGCCAACATTTCTCGAACTTGTGGTCTGTTGGCAATATCTGCCATTACCCTAGCATTTACAGAACCTGGACGACCAGAGCATGCACCGCAATCATATGCGGCAAAATGGGGATTGTTCACGCTACTCGAACCATGTCCAATCAAATACACCAAAGGTGCAAAGTCTTTGATTAAACCAATGCTTCTGAGTAATGCCTCTAACCTATCGGTCATTTCTGGTAACGTATAACCGATTTGCAACCCATTTTCAAACTCACCTTCATGTTCCACAGTTAAATTGGCAAGAACATCCATGTGTTTGAGTGACGTTGCCACAGCTGCTCCCATTTTAGGTCTTAAAACACTTAAAATCAGCTTCATCGCCGACCAAAACCCGTAAGTATGTGTCAGAATCCACCCTATCAGCAAGGAATGTGAATATCGGTGAAAGTGAATATCTGTCGATTTTTTGGCAACATCACCAACCTCTTTTACCAAGTATTTCGGGGTAACTGGAGCGGGACAATGTTTGGTATAATGTTGTCCAGCTTTTGGTTGATAATAAAATTCAACGCCAAAAAATCCGGGCGTTCCAAATGTAATGCTGTAGGTATCAATTTGCTCAATATGTCGTCTGATGCTGCATTCTCTGTCATCAATACAAAATAAAGCTTGGAACGAAGCGTCATTGGTTTCATGATGTACATTGCGATTTTCAAGGTTCTGAGAAATTCCGTTTAATACTTCATCATAGTAAGTAAATTCATAGGCTAACTGCCATAATTGCATCACTTCATCGAAACCACTTACCACAACTGGTGCCCATAAATCATGGATTGGCTCATTTGTAACTTCAGCAACTTTTTTGTATTCAGCACCGAATTTACTTTCCAAAACATCGATTTCAATGAGTAACTCAAGCATGATGAATTGTTCCAAGTTAATTTTCCTAGAATCCAACAATGTTTGACCATTTTTTTCAATGGCAGATACAATTCCAGACCAACCTGGATGTGCAAATTGTTGATCAAATAAATAACGTTCATATAAGTGCTCATCGCCAACAATTTGGTTCAATATTTTTTCGATTGATAAATCTTGACTTTGAAGCAATTGAGGAGCCAATTTCCCTTTGAAAATACTACCAAAATTATCTTTTTCTAGCAATCTGAGAGCTTCTATAAAATCAATTTCAGCATGAGGGAATTTCCAAATCGATACCCCTTGATCCAAAAAACTGCAAACTATTCTAAATAATATAGGATGTGTTAATGAATCTATATTCAAACCCAAATCAGACTTCCAACGATTTCGCAGTTGTCCTATTCTCGATTCTTTGACAACATCGAATTCAGACTGCACCATTTTAAATTTCCACTCATGAATTGCAGACTCACCATAACGAATAGCAATAACTTGATTCACTGCATCTTCCACTATTTTATGGGTTCGAAACAATTCTCTATATTCTCCGAGGGACAAGCTTACGCGGTAACCAAAAATTTCATTCGCGCGCTGAGTTCCCTCGAAAAATGAATACTCTTGAAAAGAATGTAAGGTATTGTGATGAATAAAGTCTTTTAAAGGGGCTTGCTCTGGCAAAAAATGTTTGAGCCCCTTCAAAACTTCATCTAGATGAAACAGAGCTTTAGTTTCCATGGTGTTTATTTATGAATTCTTAAATTCCCATGAGCATCGAACCTGTCTTGTTTTGACCTTTTACGGGTCGACATTTCATGTTTCGATCCAGATGTATATTCCATTTCTTCCAAACCAATAATTTTCAAATGACGGTTTTCATTCTCAAAATCTTGATGCAAATGGTGCAAATTGTCCATCACAGTATGATCAACCAAATTACACTTAGTGAAATCTAAGATCAATTCAGGTTGAGTATGGTTCTCTGCAATGATTTTTTGAATTCCCAACCAATTTGAAAAAACTGCAGCTCCCAGAATTTGAATTTCTTGATCATTGGTTACAATCTTAGCCTTAAAGGTAGACGTTAAAGGAACACCTAACATCGCTTGAGTAATCAGTTTCACAACAATGCCTACGGCGATACCAATTAATAAATCAGTAAATAAAGTTACCACAATTGTAATGATAAATACCAATAGCTGCTCCGGTCCAATTTTAGCCATTCGACCAAATTCTTTGGGGCTTGCCAGTTTAAATCCAACACCGATGAGCATGGCTGCAAGTGCAGCGTTTGGAATTAGATCGCTGAATTGCAAATCAAAAATGAGAAAAAGCAAAATAAAGAGACCGTGAAAAAAATTGGCAAAACGAGTTTTCGCTCCGTTATTAACGTTTGCGCTACTTCTGGCAACTTCCGAAATCATTGGCAATCCCCCCACAAAAGCAGAAATGGTGTTACCAATTCCTACAGCTATTAAATCTTTATTCGCATTGCTCTTGCGTTTGTAAGGATCTAACATGTCGATTGCTTTAACTGTCAACAAACTTTCCAAACTACCTACCAACGCAAACATGATCACATATTTAATAAAAGTTCCAGTTTGAGCAAATCCATCAAATCTTTCATTCCAAGCAATTGTGTGCATGAAATCCTGATCAAAATGCACCAAGAATTTTTTGTCGAGATGCAAATAATGCGCCATTGGAATTGAAACCAAAAGCACCAAAACTGGTGAAGGAATTTTCTTTAAAATTGGGTGTTTCACCATAGGCCAACCAAATACAATGATCAAACTCACAATACCAATCAATGCAACATGTAAGTTCATATTATTCATTGAATGCGGCAAAGCCATTATCAAGTCAACTGGTTCAAGAATTGATTTCCCCATTTCATTTAGCGGTGCTAGACCAAATATCAAATGAAACTGTTTGCTCATAATAATGATACCAATTGCAGCCAACATACCGTGAATGGCACTCAGAGGAAAGAAGTCTACCAATGAACCCATTTTAATGAGTCCAAATAATATTTGTAAAATACCGGCTACCATCAAAGCACCCAGAGCCAAATGCCAACCTAAAATTGGATCCCCTTTTCCAAATTCAGCCACAGAACCTGCTACAATCACAATTAACCCAGCTGCAGGTCCTTTAATTGTTAACATTGAACCAGCAAACCAGGAAACAATAACACCGCCAATCATGGCAGTCATTAATCCCATAATGGCTGGAAATTCACTCGCTTTGGCAATCCCTAAACTTAGCGGCAATGCCAATAAAAAAACTAGAAAGCCCGACATAGAATCGGCCTTAAAATTCTGTATAAGACCCTTCAATCCTTCCGAAGGAAGCGTCAACTTATATTTTTGATTATTTTTTTGCATGATAATTTGATTTTGAAAGTGATAAATCACAAAAAGGCTCACATGGAACCACGGCCTTAGCCTTTTCGAAAACAAATAATCTTAGCAGGCAAATTTAAATTGGTGATATAGCACCATAAATGATCGAAGCTTTACTTTCGCAAATTCTGCTTTGAGCATTTCAATCTTACGAAACACCAAATACGCCTCAAAGTCAAAATACTGAGAAAAATCAATTGAACCTAAAGCACATTGAAATATTGACTGACCATCCGACTCCACCTGTGTGTCGAAATCAACCAATTCCTCGCATTGAACAATGTTACCAGCGCGTTCATTCGATATTGTCCACTCCACAATAGAAGCGGCAACCACTGATAAAACAATGGTGAGACCTAAAATTTTCCAATATTTAGTTGCCAATAAACGCATCGATTTCGTTACAAAGATATATCCGTTGCTGCGAGGTTTTCCTCACTACCCCCAAGAAAATTTTGTCATTTTACAGTCATCAAAAATTGAATTGCAGGCTTCAAACGCTTGCTCCAAGCGGCTTCGGAGTGATTCTCACCAGGGAAAAAATCCGACCGATAATTGCCAAATTCCGACGAATACCCCTCTTTCCTGAATACCATATCGATTTCCTTTTGAAACGGTAGATACAAAGAATCTAAGGTTTGATCACCACAATCAAAATACAATTTATGTGTTTGCGCACTAGGCAAATGTGCTGCTATATAATTCAGCATTTGAGCAGGAAAAGGATTTAATTTTTGATTCTCAAAAAACAATCCCGGCCAATGTGTCGACATACACATAGCACCACCAAAAATATTCGGATATTCGCATATTGCATACAGCGATATCAATCCTCCCATGCTCGAACCACCAATGAAGGTTGATGCTGCTTCAGATTTGGTAACATATACACTATCGATGTACGGTTTCAACTCTTTCACAATAAACTCTAAGTATGCATTCGCCGTTAGCGGAAATTCCGACACCTCTAACAAAGTATCTTTTTGATTGCTCAAAACAAACTCCTTCCCCTTTATTTTGATAACATTCAACGCATTCTGGGGCAAGTATTCTGTTCTCCGCTGATTCCCATTATTCCAAATTCCTACCACAATACATTCGTTTAATTCATCACGGCTCATGGCTAACCCCAAGTTGTCGTCTACGCCCCACTCCTGTTTATTCCAAGTTAAATTTGCATCAAATAACATTTGTCCATCATGCATATATACCACTGGGTATTTCTTTTTTGAGGGACTATAACTTGGTGGTAGCCAAACATCTACATTGCGCTTTGACACCATCCCTCCAAAATCTAAAATCCGTTCAATTGTGCCAAAAGCAACATTGGGAATGTTTGATTGAGCATTCACATCTGAACATATCATTAAATTCAAAGCAATAAACAAACTGCTAAATTTCATACCAATACAAATCTATGAAAATTCTATGAAGCATTATTGAAATTGCCTCTTAACAATAAAGTAACAATTTAGAAATCCACAACGAAATCTGTATAATTTACTTTGCGGCAATATCTTCATTTTGAAATCCAACAACAAAAAAATTATTCGCGATATAAGCTGGTTGTCGTTTAACAACCGGGTTTTACAGGAGGCCAAAGACCCACATGTACATTTATACGACAGATTAAAATTCTTGGGGATTTTCTCCAACAACTTAGATGAATTTTTCAGGGTAAGAATAGGCACTTTAAACAAAATGCTCAAACTTGAAACTTCGAAAAATATTCATATGGAAGAGAACCCTGAGAAAATATTGAAGAAAATTCAGGAAATTGTTCTCAACCAACAAATTACATTTGATGAAACGTTTGCGGAAATCATTCAAAAACTAGAGGTAGACCATCAGATTTTTTTCAAGAACGAAAAACAACTCAACAAAGCTCAAAAACAATTTGTTCAAAACTATTTTGAGGAAAAAGTCAGAACACAAATAGTGCCGCTGATGATTGAAAGTATGCCACAAGCACCATTTTTGAGAGACAGATCTATTTACCTTGCATGCGTTTTAGGTAGCGACGTGAACCCGATGATTCAACGTTACGCTCTCATTCAAATTCCGGAAAAAGAAATTCCACGCTTTGTAATTATCCCTTCGAATAAAGACCAAATCAACGTAATTCTTCTTGAGGATATCATCCGATTTAACCTCAAATTTTTGTTTGCTCCTTTTGGGTTTAACAGATTCATTAGCCATATCATTAAACTCACACGTGACGCCGAATTGGAGCTCGATAACGACCTCCATAACAACGTGATTGCAGATTTGGAAAAGAGTCTTAAAAACAGAACAAAAGGAAAAGCTACACGATTTGTTTTCGATAAACAAATTGATCCACAATTGCTCGACTATTTGACAAAACGTTTAAATCTTTCAAAGAAAGACAATTTGATTGCCGGAGGAAGAATTCATAATTTCAAAGATTTTATGGATTTTCCAAAATCCGTTTTCAAAGACATCAAGGAGAGACCTAAACCATTTGTTCATCCTACATTGATGCAACCATGCAGAATCATGGAAATTATAGAGAAAAAAGATGTGATGTTACATTTTCCATACCATTCTTTTGATTCTGTAATAGACTTATTGAGAGAGGCAGCAATAGACCCTTTTGTTCACAGTATCAAAATTACGGTTTATCGATTGGCGAGCCAGTCTAAGGTCATCAATGCTCTGCTGAACGCTGTGAGAAACGGCAAATCAGTGACGGTAATCATCGAACTCAGAGCGAGATTCGATGAAGAAGCCAATTTGCGCTGGAAATCTATCTTGGAGGAAGAAGGAGTAAAAGTTTTTTTAGGTGTACCCGAAATGAAAGTACATGCTAAGATATGCGTGATCAAAAAACGCGAATTCAACAAAACCATTCAATATGGATTCATTTCAACAGGGAACTTCAATGAAAACACGGCACAGGTTTATGGCGATCATTTGTTGCTCACTACCAACAGAGCCATCATGGCAGATATCAACAGGGTTTTTGATAGTTTAGACAAGGCGGTTCCAAAATTAGACGGCTTAAAAAATTGCAAAACCTTAATCACGTCCCCCCAAAATATGAGAAAATACTTTCTGGCACTGATTACAAAAGAAATTAGGTTGGCCCGAAAGAAGCAAGATGCATCCATCAAACTAAAACTGAATAGTTTGGTAGATTCAGATCTAATTCATGAACTTTACAGTGCAGCCAAATCTGGAGTGAATATTGAATTAATTATTAGAGGAATATGCTGCGCAATTACCGAACAAAAAACGTTTAAAAAACCAGTGAAAGCGATCAGCATTGTAGACAAATATCTGGAGCATGCCCGTTTAATGATATTTCACAATTCAAACAATCCTTTGGTATTTATTTCCTCCGCAGATTGGATGGTGAGAAATTTAGATCACCGTGTAGAAGTAGCTTGTCCAATTTACGACGAAGAAATTAAAGAAGAATTGATCACTATTTTTAATCTGCAAATCAAAGAGAATGTGAAGGGCCGAATTCTCGACAATGAACAACTCAACGCTTATGTAAACAAGTCGGAGGAAGAGCTTGAAATGCGTTCACAGATTGAAATTTATCATTACCTTAGCAGCAAAACCTACAACCATTGAAATTAGCTGCAATCGATATTGGATCTAACGCTGCGCGTTTGTTGATTGTTGAAGCCAATCAATACAGCAAATCAGAAACAGATTTTACCAAATTAAATCTTTTGCGAATTCCAATTCAATTGGGCTACGATGTGTTCCAACAAGGCTATATCGGTGTAGAAAAAGCCAACACTTTCATCGAAACCATGAAAGCATTCAAAATGCTGATGGACATTTACAAAGTAGAACATTATAAAGCTTGTGCCACCTCCGCCATGCGAGATGCTTTGAACGGAACCGACATCGTTTCCGCAATAGTAAAAGAAACTGGTATTGATGTTGAAATCATCACCGGACAACAAGAAGCTTCAATTTTATATGAAACACACATTGCCGAAAAATTCAACTCTCAGCTCGCTTCATTATACGTAGATGTAGGGGGAGGAAGCACTGAATTGACGCTTTTTGCAAAAAAACAGATCATTGCCAAAGAATCCTTTAACATTGGAACCATCCGTTACCTCAATCAAAAAATTGACCCAACAGAATGGGATGCCATGTGCAATTTTATCCAAACACATGTAAATGGAATGCATCCTATTCATTTAATTGGAAGCGGTGGAAACATCAATAAAATTTATTCAATGTCGGGCACTAAAGCAGGCAAACCATTAAAAATTAAACACCTAAAAGACTATTTTAAGTTACTTTCGCCTTTAACGGTAAATGAAAGAATTCATCAATTTCAACTCAAAGAAGACAGAGCAGTTGTTATTGTACCTGCGCTAGAAATTTACCTAAAAATCATGCATTGGGCAGGCACAAATGAAATTTTTGTTCCTAAAATTGGACTTGCTGATGGATTGATTAAAATGTTGTATCAATCAAAAATCAATCAATAAAAGTGCGGTGACGCATTGTCATTTTTTTGAATTTCACGCAAAATAATTTTTTTGTTTCCTTTTTTCTTCTACTTTCGAATTTCATCGAGCATTCTATCACCATGAAATTCAGCAAGCTACAAATTTTTAGAGCAGCGCTAATATTTATTTTAGCACTTTCTGCAAATTCATCTTTTTCACAAAATTCCTTGGACTTTGATGGATCCGACGACAGGGTTGATTGTGGAACAGACACCTCTGTTACAATCAAAGGAACAAAAATCACTGTAGAGGCTTGGATTTATCCCACAGCATGGAAAACCAATGTATATGATGGCAACATTGTGAACAAAGAGTATAACACAAGCAATTATGGCTATATGCTCAGATGTGGTGCTGGTGGCAAATTAAATTTCGGTATTGGCGATGGTGCTTGGCGAGAAATTACTTCCGCCAACAATATCCTCACCCTCAACACATGGCAGCATGTGGCCGCCACCTATGATGGCGCAAAATTGCGTTTATATCTCAATGGTATTTGCACCGATTCCTCCGTATTATCAACTTCAATTGTTCCATCTTCGGCAGTAAACTTAACCTTGGGAGATCATTCCGGACAATATCAGCGGAGATACCAAGGAAGAATTGATGAAGTTCGAATATGGGCCGTTTGTAGAACCACTGCCGAAATTAAAAACAACATGAGTGGCGAATTCTGCGCCAAGCAAAGTGGATTGAGAGCTTATTATAAATTCAATCATGGAAAAGCCACTTTGAATAATTCGGCCATAAAAACCCTTACAGATTACTCAGGTTATGGAAATCAAGGATCTCTTCAAAACTTTTTACTCAACGGTTCAGGATCAAACTGGCTGAGCGGAGTAACACTCACCAAGTCTGTAATCAACGCTGTAGACACCCTTTCTAAGTGCGACCAATACTTCACCCCATCTGGGAAAAAAGTGACCGTTTCCGGCATTTATTACGACACCATTCCTACTTATTTTGGCTGCGATAGCGCCATTAAAACCATACTCACAATCAAAAAAAGATCCCTCAAAACCATCAATGCATGGGCTTGTTCCTCTTATACAAGTCCGAGTAAAGCATATGTTTGGACAAAATCCGGGAAATACACAGATTATCTAAGAAATTGGGTAGGTTGCGACAGTGTGATCACCGTGAATCTTAAAATTGGCGGCACTCCCGACAGCATTTACGTGAATCAATGTTATGCGTATACCAGTCCCTCAAAAAAATACACTTATTCAAATTCAGGAACTTACAAAGACACCATTTCCGATTATAGAGGTTGTGATAGTATCATCACAATTTTCTTAAACATTTTAAAACCAACTTATGGAGATTTGTTTGCAAAAGCGTGTAAATCATACACATTGCCGAGCGGAAAAATCATCAGTAAAACAGGGATTTATTACGATACGATATCGAATTACAATGGCTGCGATAGCGTTATCAAGGTAACTTTTAAAAATATAACCGGCTATAAAACTCTGACCGTAACTGCTTGTGAATTTTACAAAAGTCCGAATAAAAAGAAAATTTGGACAACAACTGGAACATATTTCGATACGTTGAGAAATTATGCTTTCTGCGACAGTATCATCACGGTGAATCTCACCATTCACAATGCAAAAAGAACCACTGATTTTGATACGGCATGCAAATATTTCAAATTATTAGGCAGTAACAGGTATGTTTACACATCCGGAATTTACTTGGATACACTTATTTCTGTGGAAACAGGCTGCGACAGTATAGTAAGCAGAAACGTGAACGTGATTAACCACGATAAATTTGTGATTCACAACGGCTCTTTGCTTACTGCTAGACTTACCGGAGCAAGTTATCAATGGGTAAATTGTACACGTGGATACAAATTAATGGATACTGCCACCAACCGTTCTTACGTTGCCAAAACGAATGAGGAATATGCAGTTATCATGACCAAAGATGGATGCACCGATACCTCTGATTGTGTTTTAGTAACCAACGCGTCCGCGAAATTTGCAAATCTTTTTAGATTTATTTTGAAACCCAATCCCAACAATGGAAAATTTATCATTCAATCTTCCATTCAGGAACCTGTGGACATTCGTATTTTAGACCTTGGTGGAAAATTGGTTTTTGAAGCAACTGATATACACTTGAACACTTTTCAATTTAACTTAAAACTAAATGCGGGAATTTATTTTATACAGGCAAAAGGATTTTACAATCAACAGTTTACACAAAAATTTATCATTGAGTAATTTTAGACACTCTATGAGTTGGTGATTTTTTGTATCTTTGTAAAAACTGTGTTTTTTTTCTCACAATTGTATGAAATATCACTTGACTCTTAGCCTACTTTTGATCTCTATTGGCTTTAGCAAAAAAGCAAACGCCCAACTAAGTGTTCCAAATGGAGATGTGCTCTACATTTCGTCTTCAACAACTGTTTATAGCCAAGAAAATTTGGTAAACAGTGGAACCATCAATGGTGGTGGAACTTTATCACTCAACGGAAGCAACTCTACAACAATTACAGGTACGGGTACAATCGACAAATTGTCGATCGATAAAACAAGTGCCACCGTCACCATTTCCACAGGAACAACTTCTATCACCAATAACGTTACTGTAAACTCGGGTACTTTGGCTGCCGGCGGAAAATTAACTTTAAAATCTACTTCTTCAGGCACGTCTTATGTAGGGACATTTGGCTCCGGAGCAACTTTAACAGGAGATGTAAATTGCGAATTATACGTACAAGGCAAAAGAGCATTCAGATTTTTAGCACATCCGTTTAATGCATCCATTGCACTGTCGCAGATTACAGACGATTTTGACATCACAGGTTCAGGTGGAAGCACCAACGGCTTTACAAGCACCGGAACCAATAATCCTTCTTCATTTTGGTTCGATGAAACAATTGCCGATGCCACTACAAGTGGGAATAACGCAGGTTGGACAGCTTTCACAAACACTGATGGCAACGGCACCAATAGCTGGGATGCAAAGAAAGGACTTCGAGTATTGGTAAGAGGCGCAAGTGGCGAAGGACTCACCACAACGAATTATACGCCATCTGCAGTGACTGTTGACTTTACCGGAAATATTAATCAAGGAAACATCACTGAGAGTTTTTCTTGTAATTCAAACACCAAATTTGTAGTTGCAACAAATCCTTATCCCGCGCCGATTCAAGTTACGTCATTGTCATACACCAACATGGGAAACTATTTTTACGTTTGGGATGTTTCAATGGGAACGAGAGGCGCATACTCATCAAAGGCGTTTAGCAGCAGTTATGTACTGCCAGCTTATGCGAGTTTCAACACTGAAGTTTCAGCGCTTGGAGGCACTGGTTCTATTGGATTTACGGAAGCGGCTAAAGTAGCAAGCACATCTCCAGCCTCTGGGCATTTCCTTGAAAAGGATTCCCAATACCAACTCGAAATTAACGTTTTTGATGACAAAACGTATTGGGATCAATTGCGTTTTTATTTTCATGATCAAGCTGCAGCAGCTTATGAAAATTGGGATGCGGTAAAATTCACCAACCCCGACGTAAACTTCTATTCTGTGAGTAACAATAACCATACTTTGTCAATTGACTCACGTCCGTTTGAACATCAAAAAACCATACCTCTTGGATTCAAAACCACTTTGAAAAAAGATTACTCTTTTGCTTTCGATCGTTTACAGTTACCGGAAGGGTATGCGCTGTATTTAAAAGATTATTACCTCAACAAAACAGTTGAAATTACGCATGCTGGAAAATACGATTTCACAGTGAATGCCGATTCTCTGAGCCAAGGAGATACTCGCTTTGAAATTCAAGCGATTGATAAATTTGCTTCGACACAAAAAATCAAAAACTCAAATCTTTATAAAATCGGACCAAATCCAACGAACGGCAATTGGTTGAACATATATTATCCAAATATTAATGCACTCATTGAAATTTCAGATCTCAATGGTAAAGTTTTATTGAAGGGTATTTTGCAAAAACAAAAAACTGCAGAATCCCTCAACATTGAAGAACTCAAACAAGGCATCTATATTGTAAAAATCAAACAAGGGAATACCAACGTATTCACCCAAAAACTAATTAAACTCTAAATGTTAAAGAAATTTCTTATCACAATCGGCATTTTAGCCGCAATACTCATCTCTGTTCTTGCCTACGAAGGTTTATTTAAAAAAGCTGTTGCATTCGAAGGTGAGGAAGGAGGATATATGTTGATTGGCATCGACCATAAAGGTGCTTATAAAAACATTGGAAACGTATTTGAAAAGCTTCGTACCTCGGCTTCTGCTGTGGGTCTAAAAAATCCCAAGTTTGCAGGTGTGTATTTCGATGACCCCAAAACAGTAAAAGAAGAAAATCTTAGAAGCTTAGCGGGTGTAATTGTTGAAAACGATGGAGATGCTCAAAAACTAATGAAAATTGAAGGCGCCAGAGCTTTTGCCATTGAGAAAGGACATGCGGTAATCTGCGATATGAAAACCAAGGATTTTGTTTCAATGATCATTGCTATCATGAAAGCTTACCCAGCGCTTGGCGAGTACGCTGAAAAACATCCTTTCAAAACCGCTCCAAAACATTTTTACGAATTGTATAAAGAAGACGGAATCCGCTTTGTGATGCAATTTTAATACAATCTTCACTAATCATTTTGAATCTAATGAAAGATTCAATCACTATCATAAAAAAGAGCCAAACATAGTTTGGCTCTTTGTATATATATTTGATAGATAAATAACGCCACCGGGAATAGGCCGATGACTCTATTTATTTTGAATCATTCGTTTCCACAAAAATAGGAAATTCTCTCCTATTTTCAAAAAAATCAAATGGTATCTAAGGTCAAACTTTTTGCAATATCCGCAAATTCACTCGCAAATTGATTGTAGGTATCTTTCTCCGAAGTGCAACTCAATATATACAATTTCTTATTTTTAGACACCATATATTGTACCCAATGAATTTTCATAACTCCTAGATTTCCAGTATATTCAAGTCGAATAGCCTTTCCAACAGGTAAATTCATGATTTTGGCATCAATGCCAACATAGTTTGTAATGTATTTACTCATCTGTTGCTTTAAGGGTTCTAATCCTTCGGATACATCAATATCTTGACCAATTTCTTGAATCAACAAATTCACATTGTCTCTAAAAGTATCTTTGTCACTGGTTAGTGGCGACAACAACCCAAATTTCGCACCGCCAGGCATGTTATCGGTAAATTCATAACTGTTGGGGTATGAAATTGTAACTTCTCCAACCTTCTTTGTTTGAAAATCTACATTGCCTGCATTTTGGGCTTTGGCATAAGCAAAACCTACAAATAGGCTGAGCATGATCATTCTTTTTAACATGTCACAAAGAAAGAGTTTTACACCCACACTTTTGTCATATCCCTGCATCATTTTTACGCTTTTTTCACGGCAAAAACACCTTATCTTCGCCACATGAACCGCAGAGATTTGTTGAAACTTTTGGGCTTAAGCAGCGTCGTTCTTGGTATTGCTGGTAAACGTCCCTCAAAAAAAGAAAATCGAGCAACCGGAAAACCATTGGTCATTAGCACTTGGTACAACCAATCAGTGACAGCCAATGTGGCCGCGTGGAACATCTTAAAAAACCGAGGACTGGCAATTGATGCGGTCGAAGCCGGCGTTCAAGTTTCAGAAAACGACCCACTCAATTGTTGCGTGGGATTGGGCGCAAATCCAGATCGTGAGGGACATGTAACCCTTGATGCCTCCATTATGAACCACAAACACGAAGTGGGCGCGGTGGCTTGCGTGGAACGCATCAAAAGTCCCATCCATTTGGCCCGACAAGTCATGGAAAAATCACCACACGTGATGCTCGTTGGTCAAGGTGCTCAAGAATTTGCGTTGCAGCAAGGTCATCCCTTAGAATCAGGAGAATTGAGCGGGCATGCTAAGGCTGCATACAACGAGTGGCTCAAAAAAAGTGAATACAAACCCATTGTCAATATCGAAAAATCCAATCCAATTCCTACCCCAACCCAACTCAAAGCGGGTGAATTTAACCACGACACCATCGGCATGTTGGCCATTGATGAATTTGGAAACCTGAGTGGCGCATGCACCACTTCGGGTATGGCCTTTAAAATGAGAGGCCGCGTTGGCGACTCTCCCATTGTGGGTGCAGGACTATATGTCGACAATAACGTGGGTGCTGCCACTGCAACTGGACATGGTGAAGAAGTGATTCGCTGCTGTGGAAGTTTCCTTATTGTGGAACTCATGAGAAATGGGCATAGCCCCGATCAAGCCTGTAAAATAGCCGTGGAACGTTTGTTAGAAATGACACCTCGAAACCCTAAAGACATTCAAATTGGATTCATTGCCATCAATAAAATGGGCGAATATGGCAGCTATTCATTGCAGCAAGGATTCGACTTTGGTGTGACAACGGCAGCTGGAACACAGCACATCCAAGCTAAATTTGCGGTAAAAACATGATAGAAATTGAAATTGCCTGCAACAGCCTCACCTCTTGCCAGAATGCGGCAAGTGCCGGAGCTTCAAGAATAGAACTATTTGAAAATCTTCACGATGGTGGCTGTACTCCTTCGAGCGGCATGATTCACATTGCATCGGAAT